>VXPC01000057.1 GCA_009839685.1 Candidatus Saccharimonadota bacterium
TTTAATGATTCGGCTACCACCGAGAACTACTCGCGTAAGATCGTGGGCAGCGTCAGATGTGTTTAATAGTCAGGGTGAGGCATGGGCTAATGAAATCATTCGGTCCCTTGATTTGTGAAAGCGTCCGAAGCTCCGCCAGGTGCCGATGAATTTGAACTAACACTTTTCGGGCCTGGTTATGGCGAAAGCATAGTTCTGCACCTCGGGGATGGCGTATGGGCTCTGATTGACTCCTGCCTAAATGAAGACGGAGAGCCACGAGCTTTGCGCTACCTTGAAAGCATTGGTCTTGATCCTGCCAGGGACGTTGCCTTGATCGTGGCCACTCATTGGCACGACGATCACATACGCGGAATGGCGCAACTCGTCGAGAACTGTACCCGCGCGACCTTCTATTGCGCCAGCGCGCTTGCCAAGAAGGAGTTTCTCGCCGCTGTTCGCGCAATGGAGGGCCGCCACCTTTCTGCAGCTGGTTCGGGGGTCCGACAGATGCACGAAGTCTTCTCGCGCCTTGGGCAAAGGATGTCCGGACAAACTCCAAGGTTCGCTCTCGCCAATCGCCGCATTTTCGATCATGGTGGGTGTGAAATCTGGTCACTCTCACCCAATGACAGAAATTACGCTGCTTTCATTAGAACAATTGGTAGTCTCATGCCTAGCGAAGGCCAAAGCAAACGGCGTGTGCCAGACCCTTCACCTAACGAGGTTGCGGTAGTCCTTTGGGTCAGGATTGAGAACATTGTGGTGCTGCTCGGTTCGGACTTGGAGAGGCCCGGATGGGTAGAGATCTTGTAAAGTGCAGAGCGACCTACAAGCAAAGCGTCGGCATTCAAGGTGCCTCACCATGGCTCAAACAACGCTCACCACCCGGCCGTGTGGACCCGAATGCTGGAGCCCAATTCATTCGCTGTACTTACGCCGTGGCGCAGGGGTGGCCGCGCTCTCCCCACTCAAAGTGATGTAGGGCGCATTCTGTCATGCACCCCGAATGCTTACGCAACAGCGAGGGAAAGCTTGTCTGCAAAGGCCACCATACGTCGGCCCAAAATGGTTGACCGAACCATGGGAGAATCCGGCGTTAAGCTTCGGCGGCTGGCGATGTCGTCCGACGCGATTCGTCTCCGCCGCCCCCTGGATGGGAGAACTGGGTGGAAGGTGCAGAAATTCGGTTCCGCCTGCCATCTTAAAGACTCAAGCTTTTGAAAAGCGCGTTAATCTCGATACGTCAATCAAAACAAAACTGCGATAGCGTCTCGTTTACACTCAAACGGCGAGCTGAATCCGTTAAGCGAAATCCGGCCAGAAAGCCCCGGTCGAACGAAGACAGTATTCAGACGTGATGGTTAACCCGATTGCCATTCCATACGAGCGTCTTTCCGGCCTCGATATCGCAACAGAGTCCCCTGTGGGCGAAGTTCGTCGTCATTGCTCGCTGTCGCCGAACCACGAGACCGAATTAACTGACCTCAAGCCGGGCTCGTGGGTTGTCCACAATGACTCCCCCTTCATAGTCCGTTTGAACGCATGTTCCGGAAACCGATCCATTCAGATCAGGACGCTTTGCTCTTCCGAGTCTTGGAGCTTTGATTGGCCCGACGACCAACACACGCTAACGGCAACCCCCCAGATTTCGGCCCAGGTTTTTCATTTGCCGTCCGTGAATTCGAACACTTACCTTCAGCGAGCGCGTATACTAAATTTGAATAGATGGGAATATCTCTTTTTTCAGTATATGACCGCAGCCCGAACAAGCTGTAGATGTGTCCCCGAATGTACTTCCGAGACTCCTGATTTCACGATTAAACTTGCCGAGAGAATTGTCCCTGTCGAATTGAAGGAGTTTGAGCGGAATAAACAGGAACAAAAGGATGCGCAGCTCCTAAGCCGCCAAGGATTCAGCGGGGTAACGTCTGTCGAAATCGGCCATCGTCTCGCCAAACTCGTGAACTCATCTCGTTCCCAACTTCGATCATTCCTGAAGCAACATGGCGATGGCCCAGCTATTCTGGGAGTAATTGATCCCTACCGGCTTGGCCATGCCGAGCCTGACCACGTAGCTGCTGTGTTGGAAGGGCACCTTGTCGTACGTATATCGACCCGGGATGGTGCCCATTTCGACACTGTCCGCAAGGAAAATCGCCGCCGGGCACCGCATGACCGCAATGAGATTCTAAGTGCGATTGCTGTTCTTGGTCTTTCAACGAAGGAGGGCTATGCGTTGGATTCCGGCACCCAAACCAACTACGAGAATCTTGTTGCCAATCTGCTTGTCTATCACAATCCGCATGCCAAGCACCCCTTCTCTCCAGGTGCTTTCGCCCGTTATGGTTTCCCCCAATACTCTGTCGACTCCACAGTCCATTCTGCCGTGCAGGCGTTCGTTTAGAACTTGTTGCCCGCCTCTTGCGGGTCAGGATTCGGTGCAATGAAAGCAACCTATGATCCGGACCCCCGCCGTACAGGCGAACTTACCTACATGGAGAACCATTACGGTGATTTTGCCCCCTCGCCTCCCCGGGGGCGATTCTTCCTAACGGAACTAACGAACTCAGCGGTACCGATACGATTGGAGCGTCGTGTCGGTGGCAATCACGGGACATGAGCGCGACGGTGGGCATATTGGCGTATGGATCGCTTTTGAGTCATCCGGGTAAAGAGATCAGGAACGCTCGGATCGATACTATAGGGAAAGTCGAAACGCCGTTTTGCGTGGAATTCGCGCGCTCGAGCCAAGGTCGCGGCGGCGCGCCGACTCTTGTGCCGGTCAAAGACGGTGGCGCAGCAGTAATAGGCTCTATCTATGTGCTCAATGTCCCACCGCATGAAGGCGCCAACATCCTGTACCGGCGGGAGATTAATAAGGTAGGCAGCAAGAAGCGCTACGATGCTAGCGCGGCCACGAAGCCGAATTCAGTGAAGGTGTGCTGTAGGCGTAAGTTGAGTGGTGTAAATATCGTTCTCTACGCGAAACTAAAAGCCAACATCGATTCGCTAACACCCGAATCTCTCGCACGTTTGGCCATCAGGAGCGTTACAAGCGCGGACAACGGCCGAGATGGAATCAGCTACTTGATTGACGCCAGGCAACACGGAATCAAGACACCGCTTTCTGACCTTTACGAGGCGGAAATACTCCGGCAATCCGGGTGCGATAGTCTTGAGGAGGCGCTTCGGTCTTATAGGGATGCAGTGATTCGCTGACGTGACCGTGCCGAGGATCCGCCCGCATCGTCCACCGTGCCGATTGACCGTTCTCCCATCGACCGAGCTGTTTTGGATGTGGGATTTTTACTGTCTGATAGCCCCCGAATCTTGGGCCAAGGTGCATCCTAATCCATAGCAGCAAACCCAAATACAATACGCCGTCGCATTGATCGACGCTAATGAGGGGGATTATATACTTGCCTACCCAATCTGTGGTATAATCCTGTCTAACAGGAGGCCAGAAAATGAGTAAGCACAAGGCACCAGGCAAGTCATATCGCAAGGGCATCAGCCTGTTCGAATTGCAGCAGATGTTCCCCAACGAGGAAGCCGCGCGGCGGTGGTTCGAGAAGATCATCTGGCCGGACGGCCCGCAATGCCCGCACTGCGGGAGCCTGGACGCGAGGCCGCGCAAGAACATGAAGCCGATGCCCTATCGGTGCGGAGACTGCCGGAAACACTACAGCGTCAAGACGGATACCCTGATGCGGGGATCGCCGCTGCCGCTGCTGAAATGGGTTTACGCCATCTACCTGGACTGCGCCAGCCTGAAAGGTGTCGCGTCCATGAAGCTGTATCGGGAGATCGGCATCACGCAGAAAACAGCGTGGTTCATGCAACAGAGGATCAGGGAAGCGTTTGCGGATCAGGGACCGCCCGTCCTGATGGAAGGGCCGATAGAGGTCGATGAGACGTACGTGGGCGGGAAGGCCCGCAACATGCACGCCGCGAAGCGGAAGGAACTCACGGGACGCGGTGGGGCAGACAAGACGGCCGTAGTGGGCGCGAAGGATCGCAAGACCAACCGCGTGGCCGCGAAGGTCGTTGAGAGAACAGACGGGCCGACCCTGCAAGGCTTCGTAGTCGATAACGCCGAGTGGGATGCGGAGATTTACACGGACGACGCTACCGCCTACCGCGCCCTGGCCAATCACTCCACGGTCAAGCATTCAGCCGGACAATACGTGGACGGTCAGATTCACACCAACGGCGTGGAATCCTTTTGGTCCATGCTCAAGCGGGCGCACAAGGGCACGTTCCACAAGCTGAGCCCGAAGCACCTACAGCGGTACGTCAACGAGTTCGCGGGCCGTCACAACATCCGGGAACTGGGAACACTCTCGCAAATGGCGGTGTTAGCTGCGAGGATGGGAGGAAAGCGGCTGCAATACGCGACACTCATTGCCCCCAACGGACTGGATTCAGCGGCACGCTCCTAGCGGCTATGCTCGACCTGGTAGAGGCGGAGGTCCGCCAACAGATAGACCGGCGTCTGACCGCCCAGGGATGGGTTCTCGAACCATCCCACCCTGAACGGGACGTGTTCATAGAGCGGTCCGTGGTCCGGCGCCTCGGCACAATCCAGCGCCGGAAGCTGGAGGAACTATCGCCCGACTACGTGTTCTTTTCAGACAGCGTTCCTGTAGCCGTTTTGGAAGCGAAGAAGCCCAACGTGTCTATAGAGAGGGCGTTTGAACAGGGCGCTGATTACGCCGGGCGAATCGGGTGCGACTTTGTGTTTGCTTGCAATGGTCCGACCTTCAAATCACTCCACACGCCAACCGGCGAGCCGATGTTTCTGAACAATCTCGAAGTAACCGAGCCACTGCCACCAGCCCGTTTGCGGAAATTCTGGCGTGACAACACCAACAGCGTAATGACGGTCCCGCATCAGGTCATCGAATCGCGGGCGCAGCTCATCGAAGTGTTTGAAATGCTGAACAATGTGCTGCGGCAGGCTGGCATCCGCGCTGGGCTGGAACGCTTTACGG
>VXPC01000001.1:0-9254 GCA_009839685.1 Candidatus Saccharimonadota bacterium
GCAAGTCGATTTCCGAAACCAGGCACTCTTGAGCGCGGAAGGGCCCGTCGACGATCCTCACTACGTCGCCGATCTCGTAGTTAATCTTGTGCTTGGGCTGGTCGACTTCCATCCGCTTCATGATCTTCTCTATCTCCTCGTCCTCGATCGGGGTCGGGTTGGAGCCGTCGCCGACGAAGCCGGTGACGTTGGGGGTGTTTCTTACCGTGAACCAGGTTTCCTTGTCCAGCTGCATCTTCACCAAGACATAGCCTTGGAAGATGCGCTTGGCGACGATCCGGCGCTTGCCGTTCTTCAGCTCGATCTGCTTCTCTTTGGGCACTAAGACCTCGGTGATCTTGTCGTCAATCCCAAGGTTGGCCGAGCGCTGGCGAATCTCCTCGGCGACTTTTTCTTCGTAAGCGTTGTAGGTGTGGATGGCGTACCAGCGGGGCTGGCTGTCGGTTAGGCGGCTGACATTCATAACTTCCTCTTCCCCGCCTTCTAGAATATGCCCCGGATATTCTCGGCCTTGTTGAGGATGATCTCCTCAAAGACTTGGGTCAGCACCCAGTCCAAGGCGGTAACGACGATAGCGAAAAAGGCCGCGAAAAAGAAGACGGCGAAGGTTAGCCGGATGGCGGCCGGAAAAGTCGGCCAGCTGACCAGCTTGATCTCGTTGAAGGAATTGCGGATGTAAGCCGGCATCAGGGAGCGTTCCTTGGCCAGACCGGACATCACCGAGTTCTGCTGACCGTAGCCGGCGTGCACCCGGACCGGCCGGTTGAGCCATTTGAAGAGCCAGATGAGGGGCGACAGGATGAGCTTCACGACCAGCAGCACCGGCAGCAACAGGCGCGCGATCGGGGATCGGCGCCGCTTGACCTCCGCTTTGGGGTCTTCCCGCAGGTTCCTCTTCCGGCTTTCTTTGCCCGATTGATTCATCTCTTAATTAATTATAAGGCATAAAAAAAGATGCTGTCTAAAGCATCTCCGCTTGCCGTCAAGTATAGCCCAAACCATCCAAGCGGTCAAACCGCTTTTTCCAGCTTTGCTTTAAAGGGGTAATGTGATATACTATAGGTGTAGGCGTTATGAAGAGAACGCCCGTTCTTTGAAAGTTTGAAGTTATGAAAGTCCGTTTTTAAGCGGACGATTCGGGTGGCTTTCGGATTTCATTCCGATATCCGGGAAGCCGTTTATGATTACGGTCATCACTATCGACATATCAAATGCCAGCTCTCCGCAGGAGGGGTAGAGGGGTTTTCCCGCCGGAAGTATACCGGCGACGGGACGACTCTTCGGGGCTGGCTGCAGCACTTCAATTCCAACAGAAGACAGAAAGGTTGACTGCATTGTCTAGCAAGGGATACGTGAATGGGAGCAACAGGCGCCGTCGCCGCCGCGACCGCCAGATTGCTCGTTCTTTGACCATCCAGCGACAGGCGTTGCTGATCGACGCACTCGAAGGGGGACGTTACACCAGGCGATCATTCGCACCGAGGTGACCTGATCTAACGGCCGCCCAGTTCGGAGTCCGTCCGGAACCACTCGGATTCTTCCCTTCCGTAGCCTGCGGGTTGCGGAAGGGTCTCCAGTTGGAAATAGGCTTTGATAACTTCAGCCCCTCAAGCTTTGTCGGCCTTGGTAATGGTCAAGCCGATGCGCCACGGCCGCAGTTCTTGTTTCAACCGCCTGCTGCCGGGCAGGTGCGTTTCAACCAGCTGCCAGAAACGGGCGGAGTGGTCAAGGAATTTGAGGTGGCAGAGTTCGTGGACGATGACGTAATCAATCAGTTCGTCGGGCAGATAGATGAGGGCGCTGTTGAGGCAGACGTTTTTTTGACTGGTGCAGCTGCCCCACTGACTC
The DNA here is from genome assembly GCA_009839685.1 of Candidatus Saccharimonadota bacterium. Lineage (GTDB taxonomy): Bacteria > Patescibacteriota > Saccharimonadia > Saccharimonadales > VXPC01 > VXPC01. The sequence continues at coordinate 1,849 of VXPC01000001.1, forward strand.
TTCATATAGCGGATTCTGACCGCTGCCGGGCACAGGCCGGTCCGCTTGACGATCGCGTCGACCCGCGGCGGCAGGATCTCAACCGCTTCTTTTTTCAAGACTTGTTTGACCAACCGTTCAAGTTTATCCTTGTCCTCTCCGCTTGCCTTGACCGTCTGCCCGTCTACGCGCGGCTTAAGGGTCGCGCCGTCTAGCTTGAGCCGGTGCCGCCGGCCGATACGGCAGCCGTCGACCAGCTCGGGCTGCTCGATCTTGTTTTTCATAATCCAAGCCTTGCGGCTGGCCATGAACGCTTCGGCCCTCCTTAGGCCGAAACCTTTCGGGTAGCTGACCCTGATTTCTGAGCCGCGGATCGAGAGGCGGACGTTTTTCTGCCGTCTGGGGTAATAGCTGACTTGGCCGATGTCCGGGTAAGTCTTGGTTATTCTGGTGGCCGGCATCCTCTCCCCTGGCGGCTTTTCACTTGCCTTTCTTCAGGGCGATATTCAACGGCGAGCCGAGTGGTTTCGGTTTTTGCGAGGCGACCAGATTGATCAGCCCCGGCTTGGGGATGTCTTTGACCAACGTGGTGTCGGCCGGCAGGGTCTGCATTTCCAGCAGCCGCCGCAGGATTGTCTGGGCCTGGGAGTTGAAGTCATGGCTGCCGGCGACGACGATAACCCGGTCGCCAACCGGCGCCTGGAGTTTATCGCACAAGCCGTTGAAGGTCTTTTCGTCCAGATCGGTGGCGTAGCGGTCGTCAACCTGTTGCGAATGCCGGCTGCGGCAGCGCAGCCAAGCCGCCTGCTTGTCGATTTGCTGGTAAATGGTGACGGTCTGGAATTTGTGATGCCGGGCCAGCTTTTCCAGTTCGGAGCGCTGGCTGCTCCTTGAAGACGGGATGTCGCAGATCATCGACATGCCCAGTCTCAGCATTTCTTCGATTAGGAACATGGCGATCCGCCGCACCAGTTTTTCTTCCGAACGACTCAGGCTCGGCTGATCCAGGATCGTCGACCTAATCTGCTCGGCGCTGACCCGGCTGATGCCGAGCTTCTGGCTGAGCTGGCGGGCCAGATAAGTCTTCCCCGAACCGGGGATGCCGACCAAGATGAAAAGGGTGGGATGCTGCAACTTGTTACTCATATCCGCAACTGACTTTATTATAACAGGAAACGGGCTATCCGGCGAATCCAGAGCGGCGAATAAGCGAGGTCAACTGTCCTGACGGTCTTTGAAGGAGGCTATCTCGAAGGGCCCGCGAACCCCGAAGTTGAAGTTGGCCGCGGTTTCCAAGGCCAGCCGGATTCTTTCGGCCGCTCCCAGCTTGAGGCCTTCGGTGGTTTTCAGCGAAGCCAAAGCGCTGAACATCCCGCTGCCGACCGCCGCGTAAGAGACGGGGGTGATCACTGAAAAGTCACTCCGGATTTCAAATAACCGGCTGCCCTGCTCAATGGCTACCAAAAAGTCGCCGGCATGTTCCTTGCTGTGCTCAATCTCGGTGAAGCCGGCATCCTTGAAAGATTTTCGCAGAGCGCCGATAAAATCAACGACCATGTATTTTTCCAGGTCCATGCCCTTGCGCCGGGCCGGCGGTTCGAATTCGTGCTCCAAGATGTTGCCCATCCGCCAAGCGGAGGTGTACCCTATCATCATTCCCCGCTTGAAGATCAGCTTTTTTGTGCTGACCGTCTGCTGGAACTGGCCGTCAGTCATGCCGCTGGCGCTGTCGACACCCATGTAAACATCGTTTTTGGCTATGATGCCGGTTATGCAAGTCATTGCTGCTCCTCTGTCAGTTAATCGATACACAAAGTTTAGCACGGCAGAGCCGGGCGATAAAGGAAGAGCGGTTACGTGAATCGCGGTCCCGGCCTTTGGTTTACCCGGCCGCCAACGCCGATTGGCGGCGCAGCATCTCGTCTATCACCAAGGCGTCGGGGTTCATCCTCAAAGAAAGGTCATTGAAATCTTTCAAGTACAGGGATTCGAGGTTTTTAAGCCTTGAGAGGGCCACGTAGCCCATGCCCGGCTCGAAAGTCTTGCTGAGGTCGATGTAAGCCCCGTCCAAGGTCATGCCCTGGCTCTTGTGGATAGTGATTGCCCAAGCCAATCTGAGCGGCAACTGCCTGAAGGCGGCTATTTCCATCCCCTCTCTCTCCAGGCTCCATTTCTCCCGGTCGGCCTTGATGGTCCGGCCTGTCCTGGTTTCGACCAGCGGCAGGCCGGTGGCGGTATTGAAAGCGATAACCCTGCCGATCGTGCCGTTGATATAACTGCCGTCGGGGCTGTTTTTGACGAACATGACCAAGGCGCGCTGCTTGAGCCGGAGGATGTCCGGCGCCAAGCAGTTCTTGACCAGTTGTTCCAACAGCTGCTTGTCTTTGCTGAGACTGGTCTTCTCGCCCAAAAAAGCCCGTTCCTTGCCCGGAAGGCCGTCTAGTTTAGCCTGGTTGATCCGGTCGATATCTTCGTTGTGGCAGTGCAGCTCGGTCAGCCCGCCCGGGTTGTCCAGCCGGCGGCTCTTGAGCTTGTCGACATGCTCTTCCTTGATACGGTTGTTCCGCAGGGCGTTGAGAATCTCCGCCAGGTCGTTGCCGCTCTCTTGGCGGTACTGCTCGTCCAAGTAACAGACAACGGGCTGCAGGGCTTCCCAGGCTTCGGAGACGACGACGAAGCGGGCCGGCTCCTCCCCTTGCCGGCTGACCGGCGGCAGCTGGAAGAAGTCGCCGCTCAGCACCACCTGTATCCCGCCGAAGGGCAGGTCGGGGCGGCGGCGGATCCGCCGGCAGACCTGGTCGACCATGTTCAGCCGGAAGTCGTGCAGCATCGATACTTCGTCGATGATCAGGACGTCCGTCTCCTTGATTTCCTTGACTACTTGCTTCCTGTCCGTGATTTTCTTCAGGATGTTTTCGGTAAGGGTGTCGTGGATGCCGATGCCGGCCCAGGAATGGATGGTCCGCCCGCCCAAATGGGTGGCCGCCAGGCCCGTCGTAGCCGTCACCGCCACGCTCTTGTCTTTTTCTTTCAGCCACTTGATGAACAGCCGCAGCAGAAAGGTCTTGCCTGAGCCGGCCGGCCCCGTGAGGAAGGCGCCGCGACCGCTTTTCAGAATCTCGAAAGCCTGTTTTTGGGTCACCTGCTAAGCCCGGGGTTTGTTATGCTTTTTGTTTCTCGCCAACAACCGGTTGGTGGCTATGTAGAGGTACGGGAAGATCAGCAGCACGAGCAGGGTGCTGCTGATCAGGCCCCAGATAATCGTCCAGGCCAAATCCTGCCAGAAGAAGTCATTAATCGCCAGCGGCAGCAACGCCAGGGCGGTCGTCATGGTTGTTATCACGAGCGGCCGGAAGCGCTCTTTGAGAGCCTGCCCGATAGCTTCGGTATGGGAGCCGGCGCCGTTGCGCAGGGCGAAGTTGGCGTAGCTGACCAGCAGGATGGTGTTGTTGACGGCGATGCCGATCAGGCTGGTGATGCCGACGAAGACGAAGAAGCTGAACGGCGTGCCGGTGGCGTAGAACCAGTTCAGGACCCCGACCATGGCGAACGGCAAGGCCATCAGGATCAGGACGGGCTGGAACCACGCTTTGAACTGCCACCAGAGCAGCAGGTAGATGATCAGCAAGGCGATGGGAATCATCAGCATCATTGAAGTGAAAGACTGTTCGAACAGATCTTCCGGCGCCTCGACTTCCAGGATATCCGGTTCATAGCCTGCCGCCGCCAGCCAGTCGGCGTCAAAGCGTTCTTCAATCAATGCTTGGGTGTCGCTGATGACAGTGTCGCTGACGGTCGCCTGATCGTACTGGGCCTCGAAATTAATAATTCGTTGCCGTCCCAGCCGTTCGATCTGGTCGGCGCCCGGCCGGACGCGGACGGATTTGACCGAGGCGGGTTCACCTCCCTGCTGTTCGATTGAGGGCGCTTCCTCACCTGTCAGGTAGGTTTCGATCTCGCCCGCCAGCCGGACGGCCGCTTCGTGGTCGTCGGCGATAATCGGCATCGTGAAAGGATACTGCAGGATCGGCGGGCCGGGATCCCGCTGGTTGACGAAGATGCCGACCTCTTCGCTAATCGATTCGTCCAAGGCTTGCTGCAGCTTGTCGACCAAGGCCGGCGAGCGGTCGCTTCTTTCCTCCAGCGGCTTGAGCTGAATCAGCGATTGCATCTGGCGCTGGTTAGGAATCGTCTCAGCCAGGTAATTGACCCGCTCTACGTCGCCCGGCAGGGTTGAGATTATGACCTCGTTAATCTCTTCGGCAACCGCTTCGGCAGTAGCCAAATCGTAGCCGGGCGGGAATTCGACGCTGTAACCCAAGACGTCGCTGTCTCTTAGCGGCGGGAAGATATTGACGCCCAGCCGGCTGCCCAAGAAAAAACTGAACATGATGAAGCTCAGGCTGAAAGCCAGGATCAGGGTCATGGTGATCCGGCCGCGGCGTGGCCGGCGCTTGAGCATCAGCGGCAGTTGGGCGATGCCTTTGCCAAGCATGTCTTCCAGTTTCAGGAAGGGGTTGAACCGCTTGAAGACGTCGGATTTCCTCTCTCTTAGGACGGAGAACTTGGCCAAGGTCGGAATCAGAATGATTGAGAGCAGGAATGAAGTCAGCAGGGCCACGATGACGGTAATCGGTATCAAGCGGATGAAATCGCCTAAGATGCCGGCCACGAAAGCCAGCGGCACGAAAACCAAAACAGTCGTCAGCGTGCCGGACAGACTGGCCAGCAGGATTTTGTCCAAAGCCGTCCGGACGATCTTTGCCAACGGCAGCTGCCGGTTTTTGCTCTTGGCGACATCTAGGGATTCAACGATAATGACCGCGTCGTCGACGATCAGGCCCAAGGACAGGATTAGGGCGAAAAGAGTGATGATGTTTAGGGAGTAGCCGACGGCGTGCAAGCCTAAGATAGTAATCGCCAGCACGCTAATCATGAACAGGCCGATGACGATGGCCGCCCGCCATGAAATGAGCAGCAGGCTGATGATGCTGATGATCATTATGCCGACCAGCAGGTTGTTTTCCAGATTGCCGATATCTTCCCTGACGGCAATCGCGAAATCTTCAATTATACGCGCTTCAAACTCTCCCTCAAAAGAACTCAAATCTATCTCATCTAATTTTTGTTCAACTAAATCAGACAGCTCAATAGTGTCTCTGTCATCTGAAGTATTGGCTACCCCTATGTGAATAGCTGAATAAAAATTAAGGTTATCGCCGTCCGGCAGCCCTACTTGGTTGAAACCTATTTGCCGCTCCGCTTGACCTTGCCCGTCGTTGACAAGTACCGGTATCGACTCGGCCTCAAGACCCGCTTCGCCGCTCAAATCTTCAGCGGTGAAATCGGCCACCTCTTGAATCTGTTTTAGACCGCTTTGGTTGGTGCGGTCGTAGACGGTCAGCAGCAGGTCGTACTGGCCGAAGTACCTGGCCGCTTCAATGATATTGACCCTGATCTCCAGCTCGTCCGGCAGCAAGGCTTGCTTCTCTTCCAGCGCTCGCTCTATCCGGTCTTTCCCCTCCCGGCTTTCCACGTCGCTGCCAAAACTTACGATGCCGTTAACGCCGTTGCTGTCAGAAGTCAGCTGCACGCTGACGACGTCCTCGACATCTTCGAAAATCTCACCGAGAGGCGCGGCCACTTCCCCGTCGACCGTCTCTGCGTCATCGCTGAAATAATCGGCGCTGACAAGGACTACCGGCGTGCTGATGCTGGGAAAGCCGTCTTTGGTGATAACTTGGGTGTAGACATAGACGCTGCCCGCCAGCACAGCCAACCAAACCAGCAAAGTCAGCGGCCAGTACCGCAGACAAGCTAAACTGAGACTAACCCAAAAACCTTTTCTGTCTTCCTTTTGGCTATCGTTTTCGTCCGACACGCATCAACTCCAATACCCCGTAATTATATAATCTAACGCCCGGCGCATGCAAGCGGGCGTTTTGGCCGGTTGCTCAATATTTATCGACATGCTGCATGCGGTACCGCCTGTAGTAATCGTTGCCTATCTCGTCGGTAGCATGAATGCAATAGAAGTAGACATCATCTTTGTCGGCGCTAGCCAGCATCTCGCTCCACTCCCTCGGTGCGGTCACCACGAAATTCACGATCACGCCCTTGTCAACCCGACGATAGCCCGGCCGCCCTTTATAATCCCGGCCGATCCACACTCCGGTGGCGGGAAACTCTTTGAATCCGCCGGCCGGCCACCTTTCGGAATCGGCATTCTCCAGATTGCTTGGATTGCAAATCCCTACGTCTGTGCGCGAAGGATGGGAAACCTTCCAAGATACGTAGCCCGAAGTATTGATCAGCCGGGCTTCAAGGCTGTCCTGCTCTCTCATGCCGCGCGCAGGAATCTTGATAACGTCTATATTGTACTCGCGCTCTTCAAAGTCGACGTAAGCCCGGTTGCCGGCCTCGTCCGCAGCTTCAAAACAGTATTTGTAATTGTATTTGGACTTCTCGTACGGAACCGAGGCTATATGGTCGTCGGCGAAAACTATGCGCATGTTGATGCCGTGCTCCGGGTAGCCCTCAAGTTGCGTGTCGGCGTAAACGTTATTGAAGAGCTGTTCGCATACGCCCCCGGCCCGTCCGATACTCAGTTTTTCCGCCTGTCCGTACAGGTAGCCGGTGACCCTGCCGACGCGGTAGCTGGCTATGTCTCCGTTGGTGGACGTTTGGAAAAACGCGCCGGTTTGCCCCCCGAAGCCGACAGTTTGTTTTTTAACGGTAATAGCGGGGTCGTTTAAATTGATGCCGTACAGTGCGTACTGGTTGAAACCCGTTTCATCGGCCGCAGCCAGGCAGAGCCATTTATTGCGGAACGCTTCCTGATCCGCGTCGGGAATAATAAACCGGAATGTCGCTGACCGCAAATAACCGATCGCGGGACTGTTTGGTGCATGTCCGCTGAAGGTCTCCCTGTCGCAGCGATCACCGGCATCTACAAACCTCCACCTCCACTCCGCAATATCGGGGACAGAAAATTCCTTCCGCTCCCAAATGTATTTGGCAACAGGTTCGGCAGTTATGGTCAGGCCAGACTGTTTAACGGAGAGTACGACTCGCGTCCTGTAAGGCGGTCCATAATGAGTATCGCCATCGTTTGAAGCCCCAAGGGTTATCACGCCCGCACCGGCTATCAGCAGGATACCTGTCAGCGCAACCGCCGCAAACCAAGCTTTTGAGCCGAATCGATTCCCAGCTACCGGATTCTTAAAATCTGATCCCTTCAAGTTTCCTTCTCTCGTGTCAATGCGTTTTGCGCCAGTGATTATGCTTGCTTTCCATTATAGCAAAGAGATTCGGGGGGGGGGCAAGGTTTGGCTAAAGCAAGCGAGGGTCAGTCACTAAAACACAAATACGATCCCACAAGACCTAGAGGAATAACCAATAGCATAGTGAGGGATAAAAAAAAAAAA
>VXPC01000001.1:9264-19279 GCA_009839685.1 Candidatus Saccharimonadota bacterium
CCCCCCCCCACCCCCCCCCCCCCCCCCCCCCCCCCCCCCCCCCCCCCCCCCCCAAGGTTTGGCTAAAGCAAGCGAGGGTTGCCGGCCGGCTGCTCAGTACGGATCCCAGTACAGCACGCGGTACGGCCTGTAGTAATCGTTGCCTATTTCATCGACGGCGTGAATGCAATAGAAATAAGCGACAGGCCTGGAACGTAAATCCGCATACTTTTCTTCCAGCATATCCTGCCATTCTTGTGGCGCGGTCACCACGAAATTCCTCACAGCGCCCTTGTCAATCCGGTAATACCCGGTCCGCGATTCATCGACCCGCTCCGTAGTGGCGGGGATTTCCTTGAATCCGCCCGCCGGCCATATCTCAAAGCCGGCGGTTTCCAGGTATTCGGGGGCGCAGATTCCGGCGCTGTCATGCGAAGGGTAAGAGACCCTCCAAGAGACATTGCCCGAAGTGTTAATCAACCGGGCTTCGAGTTTGGTGTGGGGGTGCCAAAAAGAGGTTGAATAAGCCTCGATAACGTCTATGTTGCTGTAGGTGTCCGTTATCGGATCGTAGTTGTACTCGTTATCCTCAAAATCGACGTAAGCCTGGTTGCCGTCCCTGTCCGTGGCTTCAAAACAGTATTTGTAATCGTATTTGGATTTCTCGTGCAGAACCGAGGTTATATGGCCGCCGGCGAAAACTATGCGCATATTGATGCCTCGCTCCGAGTAGCCTTCAAGCTGCGTGTCGGCGTAAACGTTATTGAAGAGTTGTTCGCACACGCTGCCGACCCGGCCCGCGCTCAACTTTGTTGCCTGACCGTACTGGTAGCCGGTGACCCTGCCGACCCGAAGGTCAATATTCCTGTTGGCGGACGTCCGTAAAATCGCGCTTTGGAAAATCGTGGCCTCGGTTTTCTTAACGGAAATCGCGGGGTCGTTTAAATTAATGCCGTACGACGCGTACTGGATAAGGCCCGTTTCATCTATGGCAGCCAAGCACAGCCATTTATTGCGGAATGCTTCCTGGTCCGTGCTGGGGATTGTGAATTGAAACGTCGGCGCATACGAGCGATTGATTGCCGGGTTATTGGGGGAATCCCCGCTGAAGCTTTCTTCATTGCAATAATCGCCGACATTGACAAGTTTTTGTTTCCAGGCCGTGACGTTGAAATCAGCGGGTTCGGACTGGGTGTACGCGCCGATCGCCCTAGCGGTTATTGTCAAGCCCGATTGCTCAATGGAGATTACAAGCCGAGTTACTTTAGCAGCTTCGTGCGAGGCTCCGAGAGCTATCATGCCCGCGCCGGTTATCAACAGGATGCCCGTCAGCGCAACCGCCGCGAACCAAGTTTTTGAACCCAGCCGGCTCTTATTTATAAATTCTCCGAGGTATGGTTTATTCAACCTCTGTTCTCCCATATCAACACGTCTATGTTTTCCTCCAATTATAACAGAAGACCCCCCCGGGGGGGGGCAAGATTGGCTGATGGTTTCCTGCCTCGCTACCGGCTGAAGCCAAGGATTTTTGCAAGCCCCGCGAAAAATTGCCGATCTGCGTAATGCCGGCTCCAGCCCCAATATCCGCCGGCCTTGCTATAATTTAGCCATATTTCAAAACCTGACCGCATGACCGAAGATACTCCCCTACCCCAAACAGACGCCGGGCGGCCGTTCGCGGTCTTCGACATCGACGGCACGGTTGCGAGGGAGGCGCTTTTCCTCAATGTGGTGCATGAAATCTGCCGGCGCGGCCTGATTCCCGAAGAAGAAGCCAAGCAGATCGAAGATGCTTATGATGCTTGGCGCAAACGCCGCGGCGAGGATCCTTTCAGCGACTACGTTCAGTTGTGCGTGCGGACGATCGAGCGCCACCTGTCCGCGATCGAGGTCAGCCACTACGAGGAAATCGTGGCCGGGGTGCTGAAACAGACGGCCGAGTACATTTATCTCTACACGACCCGGCTGATCAAGGAGCTCAAGGACAAGGGCTACGTCATTTTGGCGATTTCCGGCTCCGAGGGGCGGACCGTGTCCCACTTCTGTCTCCGCCACGGTTTCGACGACTGGGTCGGCGCCGACTTCCACCACCGCGACGGCTTCTTCACCGGTTCGGCCAGCTACACTGCCGAAAACAAGGGCCGGCACCTAAAAGAGATGATCAAGAAACACAACCTCAGCCTGAAGGGTTCGATCGCCGTCGGCGACACCATGGGCGACATCGAGATGTTTAACATGGTCGAAACCCCGATCTGCTTCAACCCCAACCTGGAGCTGCAGCAAACCGCCTTGCAGCGGGGCTGGACGATTGTCGTTGAGCGCAAGAACGTCATCTACGTCTTGAAGCGGACGGACGGACGTTACGTTTTGGAAACCGGCGCGCCGGAAGATTTTTAGACGTTCTCCCAAGCCATGGTCTTTATTTCCCAATCGCTTTCAATGGTCGCGTGGCGGCCGTTGGCCGTCACCCTGATATCCGCGTAGGTTACCGGCGTGGCCGATTCTTCGAGCATGCCAGCGCGCGACAGGTCTTTGCCCGCCTCCAGGACCTCCACCAATTTTTTATTGGCTGCCAGATTGTCGTCGGGTCCCATGTTGGCCCAGCCGATGGCCAGCGGCGTTCGGTAGAGGGGTGCGCTGTCGAAGTGGTTGTCCTGGAAGCTGATGTAAGCAGTGCTCAGGATGAGCGAAACCTCGGCTGCCAACAATTGTTGGACCAAGCGGTTGCTGTTGTCCAACGACAAAGGGTCGTACAAAATCGCTTTGCAGGCCATCCTTCGCAGGAAATCGGCTTCCCGGAGATGGCTGAGGTTCGGAAAGAAGATCCGGGTTTCCAAGCCCTCTTCGGGCGTGATGCCACGCACGTTATTGAACTCCGTCACCTCTTCCCCCTCGGGCAGGTCAAAAGCTTCGACGTAGTCGACAGCCAGATTGGTTTTCAGATATTGCAGAAAATGAACCTCGCCGGCTTCGTCTACCTGCAATTCCATCAACGGCGCGATGGCGGCGGAGAAGAACGGCAGCTCGCGGACCGCTTCATACAGCTCTATGCAAGCTTTGGCGACGAAGTCTTGGCGGTGCTTGCGAAAGCTCTTGGGCTTGTCATGCTCGTCGGCTTCTACCCGGTAATAGCCGGGTCCGGGATAGGCTTCGGGAGAGCGGTAGCCCCCGGGTCTGGGCGTCGACTGCACGCCCAGATGGTAGCGTCCGGCCACGTTGGGATCGGCCAGAATTCTGATATTGGTTCCTTCTATAAAGCGCCAGGCGCTGGCTTGCCGGCTCTTCCAGTCAACGGCGAAGCGCAGGCTGTAGCTGCTTATCGTTTGGCCAAAGTAGCTTTCGCAGGCGGTCCACGACAACAGGTTCATGAATCCCACCGGGCTTAACTCGCCGCTGCGCAGGCCGGCCCGCATCAAGGAGTACATCTCGTCCACGAATTCCGGCTGGCGCTCATCGTAAGTGTCGTAGTAGCGGCCGAGCATGGCGGTTTCATGCCACTCGCGGCTGATCTTGGCGCTGGACAGCAGGCCGGACAACCCGTCGTAATCCTGCGCCAGCTCGCTGCGCAGCATGGCGCTGCCGTCGTCAAGCGCCCGCTCCCACTCGCCTTGGTCTTCAATCAGGGGAACACTGAAGCCGTGACTTCTGACATAGCGGCCGATGGCTTCCTTCGGTTTTTTCGGCGGAACGGTCGCAAAATAGTCGAAATTGGGGTCGGTTTCCGCCAAGTTACGGGCCGCCTGCCTTTCCCCGGACTCACGATAATAGTACTCGTCATAAAGCCAGCCGTCATCTTCTTTTGGTTGTTCCATGCCTGTCCGCGTAACCCCAGTTTGGCTTCTATTTTACTGCCGTCCGGCGCCGTCTGGCAAACACAAGACGATTAGGAATGCCCGCGATTCCGTTTCCCAGCCAGATCTTCGGGAAGCGTTACACGATCATATTGCCAACCGGTCGCAGTCCGACCAGCCGGCCTCGGGTAAGATGATGAATTGTGCCAGTCCGGCCTCCGAAGCGATCATATGGCACGTTTCCGCCAGTTGGCAGAGCGGCTCCAGGTAGTATAGGGGTATTTTCCTTCCGGCTAATTCTTCAGGACCGAGCAGGCGGCTGATAGCCAGGTTGTAGCGTCGGTGCTTGGTGATGAACTTGCGTCTTTGCGCCTCCTCAAACATGCTGTTCGCAATTTCTTCGCGGCCGAATGCGAATTCGGCCGGCTCTTCCCCACCGGGGCTGTCTGGGCTGCGCAATCGGGCTTCATCAATTAGGACATGGAAAGTCTCAAGCGATTCACCGTTGAGATTGGCGCCATCCTCTCGCCCGAAGGCTTTCGAGGCGTATTCAAGGTAGTGATTCGCCATGTAGCGGTAAAAAGCTTGCAGACGCCAATAATAAGCCGCCAAGCGAGCGTCTTCTGGCCGGCCTGTCGACCGGCAGGCTTCGGCTTGTCGCTGCGCCTGTGTTTCCAGATATTCGTAGTGGAGCAGGCCGTTCTCAATGACCGTCTCGCAATTGGCGATGTTGGCCACCAGTCTGCTCAGCAGCGTGTGGATGGGCTCATTTGCCCGGGCCTTTTCCAGTAGCCAATCACCCATCAGGTGTTCTTGGTTTGCGCTTCCAATCTTTTCCATATTGCTTTAAAGGATCGTTTCTTCAAATCCGCGTCTGTCCGGCTTTTGCCGGGTGCCCGTAATTGTACGCCGAGCCCGTTAATTAATCTACCAGGGACGAGCGTACGCTTGCGCGGGGTATCCGTTAACCGTTGTGTCTACATGTGCTCCAAGATATCTAGTACCGCCGCGGTGGAGTCTTCGGGGTTAATCATCAGGTTGTCATGACCCGCCCGGCGGTCAATGAAACTGCTGTAGGCATTGACCAGCGGTTCGTTTGCTTTGCGCCACTTTCCTTGACTATCGCGGTCTCCGTGGCGGGTTATTATGTTGTCACTTATCTTCTCGGCCGGGAAAAGCGGATCTGCATTGGCTTGCAGGACGGCGATTTTGATATCATCCCGGTTGGATAATTCGCTCAGAGCCTTTCTGATACGAGTACTGGTTATTGCGTCTATTTCCCGATAGCTCTTCAAAGGGTTTCTTATGATGTAAGCCGAGCCACCAAGGTTTATGGAAAGACCGGTGCGCGGATTATCGAATGTATCCTTTGTCAGGCTGCGAATCAGTTTTGGCCGGTAACGTTTCAGCAGTTCCTTGACGGAATCTTCAAACATACCTGCCGGCATCGTCAGCGCCAGCTTGCTGAAAAGTTCCGGGCGGCGTTGGGCGGCAATGAGCGCCGGCAGCGAGCCGGCCGAATGGCTGACAATCTCGACTTTTTCCAACCGGCTGTCATCAATAATATCCATCAAGGCTTCAGCTTGTCCGGCGATGACCGGATGCAGATCCTCGGGCAGGGTTTTTGTTCGCGTGCGTCTCTCGGCCACGGTACTTTTGATCCGGGTTCTTGCATTTTTCAAAGCGGCTTTGACGCGCTTGCTCCCTTTGATAACGGCGGTCTTTATCCGCAGGTATTCGTCGTCCCAGGTGGGCTGGGGTCGCGGCGGCTGCTCTACAGAAGCAGTAGTTTCGACATTACCCCCGACCTTGAGCGCGAACTCTTCCAAGCATTCTTTGGCCTTGTTCTTGACAGCCTTCAACCGCCCGTTCCTTGATTGTGGTTTTTCATATCGGCCGGAGTCAACAATTACGACCCGGCGGCCATTCTCGTACAAGACACGCGCCGTTTCGCGCAAACTACCCTTACCGACCGACCAACCGCCGGCGATTAGCACGGGCGGATTATCTTCCCAGCCCTCGGGTCTGAGGTCGGTGTATCTGGCCGGGCTGCCCTCTTTGCTGACTTTTTTCTTCTGGATGGTCTGCCATCGTTCATCAAATGTCAGCGGCGCAACCTCCTTCTTAGGCAATCTTGCGCGCAGCGACTCAAGCCTTGTGTTTAACGATTCGAGTCTCTGGCCCAGTTCGGCTAGGGGCTCTTGGGGGGGGGCTTTTCAATCGCAGCGCTCTCGCTTGAACTAGTTTCTTGCGTTTCTTCGAAGGCCGCTCTAGGCCCGGCCTCCATCTGGAATTCACCAGATGACCGACTGTCTAGCGGCGCGGCTTCTTCCTGGTTGATAGGGGTTATTTTTTCCGCCCTGTTTTCTGACATAGTTATTATTATACTATATTTTTGACAATTAATCAAGAAAAACCATAAGAGTGTTGACTGTCATGCAGGCCGAGGTGGTTCGGGTAATCGCTCCCGCTCAGCCGGGGTTTGTTCAGAAGTAGAGCCAGACGTTGTCGGGGTCGGGGTTGATCATGATCTGCGGCACATAGAAGATCCTGTAGGAATTGAAGTCGAAGCTCATCGTCCTCTCCCCTTTTATGCCAGTCTTAACGCAATAGTAGCGGCCGTAGTCGCCAGCTGTCGGCGTCAGCGATACTGACAAGGGCGGTTCATCGTTGCGGGTCGTATCCACTTCGTCATCGTCGAACAAATCGCGGTCGCAATCGCCCCGTCTGGCAACCGTGGCGTATTCTATGTATTCCAGTGAGAAGTCGTTGATGTCGCGGCCGGTCTCAATGGCGAAATGGCCGGGCAGTACGAAACGCAAGTCAAGCTCGTTATCTTCGTACCGGCTGAAGAGGTGGAAGTGGTTGTTGAGGTGAGATTGGTAAGCGTTGCGGAATTCGCTCGGGCCGGAGTTCGGGAACCAGCCGGAGTCGTCATAGTGCGTATCCTGATTAATAGTGCGGGAGAAACCCGGGAAATCATCCAGGTATTCGTTGAGCCCGTCGGCCATGATTGCCCGGTCGGCCAAGAAAGTACGGTGGGGTTGGTAATCGAAGCCGGGCTTGTCTACTTTGAGGTTGACCCTGATGCAGTAGTAGCGCTTATAGTCGCTGACTTCCAGGGGCCAAGACGTTTCGGCTGCCAGGTCTTCCGGCACCCTGTAGTATTTGCTCAGCGAGCTGTTGTTGCAGTCGGCGGGATCGGCCACGGTGCTATAAACAATAGCCTCGTTCATGGGCGTAGGGTTGCTCCCCAGCCCGCTTAAGGAGTACCGCCAGGCGCTGCGGTCGATGCCTGCTGGGTAATGCGCGCGCGGGATGTTGACTGAGATATGCAACCTTCCGCCTTCCTCTTTAAAGAAAAGTTTGAAATGGGTATCCATGTGTTCGGCATAGGCGTCGTTCGCTGCCGTATGGCCGGGCGTGAGGTCTCTGTTTCCTTGATAGTTGTAGTAAGTGTATTTGTCCGCGGCCGTATGGTAACCCTCCGGCACCGTCGGCGCCACGTCCGCGGTTTGCGCGGACAAACCCATTAAGATACTGGTCGCCAAATAGAAACCGGCCAGCAAGCAGGCGCCGGCGATTATGAATTTTAAAGAGGCTGGCAGGCGGCTAATCCTGCCGGACAAAGAAACAGACATGGAGAGGATCCCCTACTTTGTTTTATAAATTATGTTTGATTTTGTTTTTATAAATCCGATTCCATTTTAACAGATGGCAGCCCAAAAGTCAAACTGCCGCTCCGGCCGTGGGGACGGGCGCTTATTTTGGCATATCGTAGCCTAATCCGGGTAATCGACCGCTACGCGTTTGCCGAAAGTCGGCTCGAAGGGGTCTAGGCGACGGTAAACCTCTTCTATATGTTCGACTGAGTTCTCGGACATCATCTTTCTGGTTCTATCGCTGCGGTAACCGTAGGGCCCGGGGTCGAATTCGGTCACGAGCAGTTGCTGCTCTGTCTGGGCCAAGGACGCGTGAGCCGTTTCCACTAAGCCGGGCAGCATCGACCAACATTCGCTAAGGTTTACGCTATACGCGTCCTTGTATTGCCGGGTGGCTTCCGTGTAGTGTTCATAAACCCATTGCCGAGCCATCAGGATAGGTGTCGGCAAGTAATCTTCCACCGGGACGGACCGGCTCGGCAGATGGCTGTCTACCGGCTGCCAGCCGGTACGCGGGTTGAAGTGACCCGGCCGCAGGCTGTTGTAAGGCTCCTTGTAAGCGCGTCTCGGCCGCTCACCTGTGCTGAAAGTGGCCGTCAACCAACCCACCCATTTTCTGAGCTCGTCAGCGTCCGAGCCCAAGATGCCGAAAGTCGTTTCTTGATAGAGCCGGTGTTTCTCCGCGTCAAGCATATCGTAGCGATCGCCGCCTTCCTCCGCTTCGGTCAAGACGGGCTCCAAGCAAATGGCCCGGGAAAAGGTCGCGTAAAAATCAACCCTGAGCAGGTCATTGTGAATCAACGACCGCGCTGACAGGTTCCGGCATTCTTCGAGCCAGCCTACCAGATCCGAGCCGGCGGCCATGTTTTGGGGCCGGCAACTTATATCCTCGCGCCAGCTGTCAAAGACTGCCGTGTCGTGCACCGCGTGCTCCAACCGGGAGCGGTAGTTGTCCGACAACTCGTAACCGTTGACGGCTCGGAGCAAGTCGTCAAGCGAGAACAACTGGTAGCCCGTTTCCTGCCAGAACGTCTCGGGCAAATCCTCATCAAATTTTTTCTCGGCCTGGCCCAGTAGCGCGTGCAGAGCCATGACGCCGTCCATGCTGTAATCCGGCCAATCCCGGCCGTGGCGATCGTGGCTTTTGATCGGCTCGGTAGTGCCCCAAGTATTATCGGGGGTTCTAGGTCTCAGCTCCATATCGCAATCCTTCCCAATTACCTTGCAGTTATCATACCGCAAAGTTCAGAGCGGACAAACCGTAAGCTCTACGATGCGAGCGGCCGGCTGCGCCTACATGTGTTTCAGGATATCCAGAACCGCCGCAGTAGAGTCTTTGGGGTTAACTACAAAATCGTAGTGTCCGGCTCGGCGATCGATAAGGATGCTGTAAGCGTCAACCAGCAGTTCCCCGCTCTTGCGCCACCGACCCTTGCTGTCCCGGTCTCCGCGACGGGTCGATATACTCCTCTCTATGTCCTCGGGCGGGAGAATCAGATTGGAGTTGGCCTGCAGGACCGCTACTTTAATGTCCTCTCTCTTGGACAAATCTGCCAGCGCTTTTCTAGCGCGGGCGCTGGTAATAGTTTCTATATCCCGGTAACTCTTAAAGGGCTGCTTAAGGGCATAAATAAGGCTGCCCAGATTGATAGGCTGGTTGACTTTCGGGTTGTCAGCGTCTTTAGTTAAGCGCTGGCCCAACTTCGGCCTAAAACGCTTCAGCAAGGATTCGACCGAAACTTCAAAAGCACCGGCCGGCATGGCCAGCACCAATTTATTGAAGAGCTCGGGCCGGCGCTGTGCGGCAATCAGCGTTGCCAGTGAGCCGGTCGAATCGCTGACAATCTCGACTTGCTCCAAGCAGCTGTCGTCAATGATGTCGATCAAAGCTTCAACCTGCCCGGCGACGACCGGATGCAAATCTTCAGGCAGAGTCTTCGTCCGCGCCCGCCTCTCGGCTATGGCGGTTTTCATGCGGGCGCCTGCGTTACTCAAAGCCGCTTTGAGGCGCCTGCCGCCATTGGTAAGGGCGGTCTTTATCCGCAGGTATTCATCGTCCCAAGTGGGCTGGGGTCGTGGCGGCCGCTCTCCGGCAACTGTCATTTTCGCATTATCTCTGACCTTGAGAGCGAATTCTTTCAAGCACTCTTTGGTACTGTCCTTGGCGGTCTTCAGCCATTCCCCGGCATTTGTCGCCGCCGCTTTGATTTGCTCCCGACGTTCGCTCCAAGGGATTTTTGGCCGCGGGTATTCATACTTGCTAGGGTCGGCGATTATGACTCGCCGGCCGTCTTCATATAAACCCCGGGCTACTTCTTTGAGCCTACCCTTGCCGACCGACCAGCTATCGGCAATCAGCACGGTCGGGTTATCTTCCCAGTCCTCAGGCCTGAGGTCGGTATATCTGGCCGGACTGCCCTTCTTCTCGACTTTAATCTTTCTGGCTGTCAGCCATTGGCTGTCGAAAGACGGTTGCCGGATGGCATTGATTGCCGCCAGTCCGGGTTCGGTGACGGTCGGCAGAAACTCCGGCAACTGTCGCGCTTCCGGTATTTCCGTCAGTTTCGGCGTTGACTCGGTTTC
>VXPC01000001.1:19289-38220 GCA_009839685.1 Candidatus Saccharimonadota bacterium
CCGGCAACTGTCGCGCTTCCGGTATTTCCGTCAGTTTCGGCGTTGACTCGGTTTCGCCCGCGATCGCAGCTGGCGCGGGTTCGGTGACGGTCGGCAGAAACTCCGGCAACTGTCGCGCTTCCGGTATTTCCGTCAGTTTCGGCGTTGACTCGGTTTCATCCGTCGGCTTGGGTGATTCTTTACTATTGCCGGGTGCCGGCCCATGCGGCCGCCCGGCGACGGATGACCCTTGATCCGCGGCACCTAAATTCTCCAAACTATTTGCCATGGCTGCAATTATACAACATAATTAGCCTGTTACCAAGCGGCTGTTTTTGACAAGGGCATCTTTAAGTACTATTATAGTTGCCAACAAGCCATTTTGGCTGTGTTCTTTGAAACTAAGGCGACCTGCTGAGAGTTTCAAGAGACGCCCTTCCGGGCTAGTGTCTGAGACCCCGCAGGTTAATCGAGGCGATTGGTTGCCGGTTTACGGGTTCAAATTTGGACACCGCAACCTTTCCGAAAGCAAACTCAACCCCCGCTCCGGCGGGAGAGAGGAGTCCGCCATGACTCAGACTGCCAACCAGACCGCCGCCGGCAAGAAGTCCCGCTTCACGCTGTGGGTGCGGCGGATCTTCAGTGTCTGCTGCATCATCGTCATCCTGCCGTCCGGCCTGGTCTACTTCTTCTACATCTACGAGGAGTCGGACAGGCTCCAGTCGGACCCATGGTGGCTGGCCGCCCACGCGGGGGTCGCGTCAGTCTTTGCGCTGAGCGCGATGGTATGCGCGTACTTTTCATGGAGAACGCGCCCCAGCAGGCAGCCCGGCAACCCTTGGTCGATGGACGGCTGATCCGTTCCGGCAACCAATCGCCCGATTCCCCTTCCCGGCCGAACGCCGGGAGGGGATCAACTTGGAGCAAGTCGCTTTAGTTTTATAAGTCTGTAAGCAGGCCGTCCATGCGAATCCGTTGGGCTTCCGTCAAATCGATGTCGTGCGTTTCAGCCAAGACCGTGGCGGCGGCGTGCAGCTTGCCGGCGATTTTTTCCAACTCGCCTGGCGGCAGGCCAGCCGCTACCGATCTGGGCCCGTGTTCGGCCGGTTCAATGACGGAGGCTATCAACCCCTGGGCTGCAAGGATGGAGGCCAGGGCGTCGTCTTCGCAGCCGCCTCCAACCAACTCGCCCGGAAGTTCTAATTCCTCGCGGCTCAAGTTGATAATCATGCTCCGGTAGATGGCCAAGTCCGGGATGACCTGTTCGACGATATCGTAAACCGGCCGGCTGCCGGTCCGGTATTCGACCAGCTTGAGGCCGGCTTTGGCAACGTGGGCGCCGATGTGGCGCAAGGTCTGCCAGTCCGCCGGCAGCTCCACGTAGGCCGACTTGAACTCTTCAAGGTAGAACTTTTCCGTCTCAGCCAGCAGCAGCGTTGCGTCGGTGACGCCGCGTTCCGCCGCGGATCCAAACGTTTCAGCCATTTGCCGCCATTTTACCACACTCCTTGCGGAGCTTTTTGAATCGCTTATGGTTGCCTGACAGGCCGTCCCGGGCTTAGAATAAAGTGGATTATTTTGGAATATCGCAAAGGATTTGCAACCGTGTCATCACTTGAAAAAACAGCCGAACAAGACCGCCAGGAAAGTCAGGAAGAAGGGCTGCAAGCGGCCCGGTTTCCGTTGCTGGAAGCGGATGCGGAAGGCCGGCAGCAGGTCACGGCCGCCGGCCGCGAATTCCTGTTGGATATCGTTACCGACCCCGACGAGGACGTTTACGCCATCCGGGACAGTTTTAGCCCGGTAACCGCTTCCGCCGCCATGGCCCGCCTCAGCCGCCGCGGCGACGACATGCGCGTCATTTTGCTGGACGAATTTCTCGATCCCGTCAAGGCCAAGGACGAAAAGTTGTTAAGGCGCGTCATCTCCGAGTACGGTGACGACTCGGTTCAGCAGCTCGCCGGCCAGCACTTGGTGGTTGAGAGAGCTTCCAACCTGATGACTAAAAAGCTGGAATGGGGCCGGGTGGCAATGGCTTATCTGGAGCAATCAACCCGTTACATCCGTTTCGACCAGCGCGGTTCGGACGGCCGCTACAAGTATCACATCCCGGCTGAGATCCGCGCCGAACCGGAGGCGGAAATAGCCTACGTCGGCATGATGGACCGTATCTTCGACAATTATTCGTCGATGATCGAGACGATAACTTCCCAGCTGCAGGACCAGCATCCCGAACCGGATAACAAACGGGAGGCGATCGCCTTGCGCAATTCCATTCGCGCCCAAGCTTGCGACGCCGTCCGCGGCACCCTGCCCGTCGCCCTTGAGTCGACCGTCGGCATCTACGGTTCGGCCCAAGCTTTGGAAGGCATGGTCGTGAGACTGGAAGCGGATGAGTTGCGGGAAGCTAGAACGATCGGCCGGGCCGTCTTGGCGGCTTGCCGGGAGAATATCGGGGTTTTCATGGAGCGGGCGGACAAGCCGGACCGCGGCGGGGCGACCAGCGCCTATTACGCCGAAAAGGCCGCGGCGATGCGCTCGGTGATCCCGGAAGACCTGACCCTGCCGGCCGGTGCGACGAAACCGTATGCCGAACTGGTGCGCTGCAACCTTGAGAGCGAGCTGGATTTAGTCGCTGACATGCTTTACGAATATTCCACCGAATCGCTGCAGGAGCTGCGCGAGGTAGTCGCCACTTTGGGCGAAGACCAGCGCCGGGAGATTTTTTGGACCTATATCGGCGAGCGGCTCAACCGCCGGCACAAGCCGGGCCGGGCTTTGGAGGAGTTGCTGTTCAGTTGGGACATCGTTTGCGATTACGGCATTTTCCGGGATTTGCAGCGTCATAAGCTGATTAGCAGCTTGGTCTGGCAGACGCTGACTCCCTACATGGGTTATGAGATCACGCCGCTGGTTGAGGAGGCGGGCTTGAAGGGCGTCTGGGAGGATTGCTTTGAAACCTCGGCCGAACTCTACCGCTTACTGGAAGAGGCGGCCGGCAAGGTCGTCGCCCAGTACGCGGTGCTGCTCGGCCATCACATGCGCTGGCGGATCACGTATAACGCCCGGCAGGCTTTCCACTTCCATGAGTTGAGAACTTCGCCCCAAGGACACCCCAATTACCGCCGCTTGGTCGGCCAGATGCACGACACGGTAGCGGAGAGGTTCCCGCTGCTGGGCGAGGCCATGAAGTTCGTCAATCAAGATGAAGACCCCGAGCTGACCCGGCTGGCGGCCGAAAGGCACCAGCAGTTCAAGCTCCAGCAGCTGGAAGCCTGAGCGGACGCTTCGGCGCGAGGCGGGCCCGTCCCGTGAACCCATTTTCCCGAAGTCAGGAAAATGGGGTTTCCCGCTCAGGTTTTATAAAAAATACAACCACTGTTCATCAGTTAATCGGCCGATTGTCGCCGTCAGTCCTTTCCTGTCGGCCGAAGGTTAAGCTAGGATGGAGGTATGCAAGGAGTCTATCAAGCTTACCCGACGCCCGCGGGTCCGCCGGCCCCGCCCCGCCGCCGCAACCGGGTGCTGATTATCGCCCTGTCCGTAGTCGGGGCTTTTCTGCTGGTTGCCGCCAGTTTGATTGTCGCTCTTGTTCTGACTTCTAATGGCAGCCGACCGGAGCAAACAGCCGAGACGGTTAACCGGGAAGCGGTTGTCAACGAGGAAACCGAACAGGATACCGACCCCGTCGTCGCACAGTTGCCGGAACAACCCGAGCAGCCCGCGGCCGACCCGGATCCCGACCCTGCTAACCCGGGCTCCGGCCAGGAACCTTTCAATTTGCTAAGCGGTCTGTCCTTGTTCAGCCTTTCCGACCCGTCCGCCGACCAGCAGACCATTCAGACCGGCGCGGACGACGGCAAAGAGGCGGACATTGATCCGGCTGAGGTCCGGCAAAGTTTCGTGGACGAATTGGTGGCCCTGGGTATTGCCGAGACGGAGGTGGCTGATTTTCTGGCCGCTTACGATTTGCTGGTCAGCGAAGATTTCATGGCCGCTTACGCGGCGCTGACGGCCGAAGAACAGCAGGCTTACGAAACCGCTCTGATGGGCGTTCTGGAAGATTACTTCCGGTCCTTCTTCGCCGATTGCGATTTCAGCAATATCTTAAGCATTGAGACCGAAGCCGAGTTTGAGGCGGATTTTACGGCTTGCATCATAGCCTCCATTAACCGGCTCGGCCGGGATATCGTCGCGGTGTCTCAGGAACACGGTCTGGCGCCGACGACTGAAACCGAATAACGGGCTTCCCGGCTTTGCCAACTGGAGCAGAGTTAGGCTCGGCCGGCCGTGTTATACTTGGGGCAGTTAGCATCAGCCTTCAGGAAAAGAGATTATCGTGCCCCCGCAAGACAATCAGAATCCGCAACCGGTACCTCCCGAATATCCTGCTAGCCAAGGCAGGCAGTTTCGGCCCGAAGAAGGCAATACCATTGCCGTCGTCGGCTTCGTCTTGGCATTCTTGGTTCCTCTGGCCGGCTTGATTTGTTCGATTATTGGCTTAAGCCAGAGCAAGCGGATGGGCGGCCGGTTCCACGGCTTGGCTCTGGCCGGCGTCATTTTGTCAATCGTGTTTACGATCCTGAGCCTGCTGTGGGTTACCGTTATTGTCATTATAGTGGTGCCAGCCATACAGCGCAACGCTAGGAACATTCAAAGACAGGCCGATGTGACAAGCCTGCAGGCGGAGGTGAATGTGTGGGTTGCCAACAACGAAGGCGGCCTGCCTGCGACCCAGCAAGATCTGGACGACGTAGTCGGCTCCATTGCTTGGGATTATTATGCCTGGGGCCATTATGGCGGCGGGAGCTCGCGACCCGACGCAATGGTGAGGGATACGGCGGTCACGACAGATGTGATTGCGCAGAACGGAACCGTTATTATGTTTGAGGCCGCAACGACCGACCGAGCACAAGGTGAAACCCTCCTGCCCGGCGTAGATGCCATACATATCTGGCTAGGTAGGGAGTGCAGTTCCGAGTTCCCTCGCACGCTCGTTGAGGATTATGGTGTAAACGAAACGGTCTATACCGGCAGCCTGCGCCTATTCGAAGCTCAGTCAATTGCTTACGTTTATCAGCTTGAAGGCGAAGACGAAGTCCGCTGCGAAAACAATATTTGAACTCCCGGACAGCCCTTGTCTCAACCCCTACAGGAGACAGCAGCGCCTTGATTTGGCTATGATACATTATAGGTTGAGATGACGGCTGAAAGTTTGTACGATTTCAAAAAACGCTACACGGTGGCAGCAGTGTTCAAGCGGCGCTACTTGCGCCCCGGCGGCGGCTTTAACTGGCTGTCTTTACGGCGGGACGTTTTGCTGGCGGTTTTTATAGCCGGCATGACTCTGCTGTCCGGGCTAACCGCATTGGTGTCGCCGCTGCTTGGCAGTCCGTTCGCGGCTATAGGGGGTTGGTTTTTAACAGCGGTTTACATTCATTTCTATTACGCCGGTATAGAAAGGCAGCTGTGGCAGTTTCCGGGCCTCAGCGAAACGAGCAGAAGCCGCATGGTCGCAACTGCCCGTTTGATTTCCTTCAGCCTCTTTTTCTTCCTGCTATCGGCCGTGATGCACGCTGCTGCCGTCGCTTACATCACCAGCTTGCAGTTTGACCTGCCCGGCTCCGTTTTTTACGACCGGCTGCCGGTTCTGGGCATTTTGTCAATCACCTACCTCAGCCTGATGTTCGGCTTGGCCAGTTTCGGCGTGCGGATGAAGCCGGCGCCGCGTTCGGAGCGGGCGGCCAAGCTGGCGCTGCTGGCGTTACTCTTCTGCGCCTGCTCAAGCCTGGGCGGCTATGTGTTCGGGTTCTATCAGGGAGTTTACGTAATACTGGCCGCTTTCTCGGTGCCCTTCCTCTATGTTTTAGGCGTCGCCGGGTTGTCGTTGGTTATCAGGATCATCGAGCGCCGGGCCGTTTTGGCCGAACCGGCCTAAGCCCGGTCCTCTTTATCAAAAACACAACTGATTTAAAGCCGGGGCTGTATTAGAATGACCCTACGTTTCAAAACAAAAAACAGACATTGATGGACAGTTACTTCCGTGACCGGGGAGACGGCGAGCCGGCGTCGAAGCGCCGGCTGCGGTCGCGGTTCAATTTGCCGCCCGCGCAGACCAGCTTGTCTTTGGCTGGAGGCAAGGCTTACCATTTGTCGCGTGATTTCGCCGCCAATTGGCGGCGGGTGGAGGCGCACTGGTCCGCGCTGTTCGGCAAGAGAGGGGTCTTGGAGGACAAGCTGGCTAAGGACCAGGCCTTGAGGGCCGGATCAGGCTGCGGCCTGGTTTATACCTACCGGGTGGACGGCAAGGTGCGCTACGTCGGCCGGACCGAAATCGCGATCGCCAAACATCTGAGGCACGGTTTCAGGCGCGGCTTGCCGGTTTACGGCTACAACATCAAGCGCTGTCTGCTCAACGCCGCTTTCCGCGGCGCCTTGAGTATCAGAACGGAGGTGGTTCCGCGCGGCCGGCTCAAGGAGCGCCAAGCCGAGCTGATCCGCCTTTACAGCCGCTGCAACCGGCTGTGGAACAAATTGCACAACCCCTGCTTCCGCGAGTCCAACTTCGACGCCTGAGGCGGTATTGACAGACGCTGCCAAGACTTGCGATGATTGACTACACGGATTCAAGCCGAAAGGATTCGCAGTTGCTTTGGAAAAAATTATACGGCCTTGACGCCGTTTACAGCCGCAAAACCCTCTTGGGCCTGGTACGCTCCTCCTTGGCGCTGCTGATAATATCGATTGCTTTTTTCGCTCTCTCGCTTACCCCCGGCAATTCCCTGTCCGTCAGTTCGGCGTCGGGGATCTTGCCGTTGTTGATAGCGGCCACCGCTCTGGTACTGAGCCTGGGCTGGTTCAGCGGCAACGCCGCCAAGGTCGTTTATGTCCGCCGCCTGCTTAAAGGCCGGCGCTATCTTGCCGATGATCCGGCCCGTTCCACCTATATCGACAAAGCGGCCGTCAATGAGGAGCTGGACAAAGTCGACGATGTCAGGATGATAGCCGAGGGCCCCGGCTGGAGGCTTTATGACGCCGTTTTCGACGTTATGCGCCACGGAAGGCACGGCCGGTACAAGGCGGCCGAGGTTTATTACACGGTACTTGAGGCCGATTTGAAAAAGCAGGTGCCGCACATGCTGTTCGACTCCGTTTCCGCCAAGAAAAAACAGTTCAAGAACATCTACTCCAGAGCTCAGAAACTGTCGCCCGGCCCGGCTTTTGAAACCGCCTTTGACACCTACGTGCCCAAGTATTACCAAATCGACGCGCTCAGCGTTATCACGCCCGAAGTTATGGAGGCGATGCTGGCGGTCAGGGATTATGACATCGAGCTGCTGGACAACCGCCTGCTGTGCTACGCGCCGCTGCTGCCGGCGAAAGAACTGGAAAACTTCAGGCTGCGGTGTCTCGGCCTGCAACGCCACCTCGACGATAACCTGCGGGCTTACAGGGATGACCGCGTCCGTCCGGGCAGGCGGGGCGAAGTGTCCGGCTTCGGCCGGCAACTGCTCAAAAACCCCTTCCGCAATCTGCCCGCCGCCATCGCCGCCGCCCTGATTTTGGCCGCCTTGGGGCTGATCTCCATCCTCTCCGCTAACCCGGATATTATTTTCAGCCGGTTCTCGCTTTTGGCGGCCGCGGTTCTCGTTGCGACCATCGCCGACATGGTTATCTTGAAAAGAAAAAACAGCCGCCGGGAAGCCATCTTTTTGACCGCCCAGACCGAGATGGCCAAAATGCGTAGGCCGAAGGATTGAAGCGGGAGTTTCAACTATGGAAGCCAGCCTTAACCTGCACTTGATCATTACCGGCTCGCTGGCGGCGGTCGGCATGCTGTTCGGCGGCTACTTGTCAGCTTGGCTGCTGCAGCTTTACCATCACCGCCGGCTGCTCAACCACGACCGGTTCATGAGGCACTACGAGCGCTTTGCTTCCGAGAAAGCTTACGCGTTTCTGCTCAAAATGAGTCCTGCCGGTTTGCCGGAAACTTACAAGGATTACAAGACCTTTCACAACTGGAACCGTCGTTTTGCCTACCTTTATTTCATCCGTCACTTGTTGATAATCGCCGGTTTGAGCCTGACCGTCCTGTTCGTTTTCGGCGCCATCCCGGCCACTTTCTCAAGAGCCTACCACTTGCTCTACTTGGCGTTTCCAACCGCCGTCACCCTTCATTTGCTTTACGCGGCGGCCGTCAGGAGAAGAGGCCGCCGTTTTTACCAAGTCTTGACCATGGGTTCGGTCTTAAAGAAACTGAACCCTTCCGCCGGCGGCTGACTCCCCGCCCTCAACCCGCCGCCGCGGCCTAGCTGCGCGTGGTGCCGAGGCAGAACTCAATTATCTCGGTTTTCTGGCCGGCCGCCGCCAGTCGCCGGCTGAGATCGTCGGTGCCGCCGGGCGCGGTCATGGCGTAGGTATCGCCGCCCAGACGGACCAGTTTCATTCTTATTTCAGAGGGGCATGAGTCAAGATATTCCAAGCCGTTGTCGAAAGCATCTTTTGCCCGCTGCTTCAGGCTGCCCAGATCCAAAGCCACGACGTTTGAGGAACAATTCAAACCGATGACGCCGAAGTCGGTCAGGCGAAAAGTGTTTTCAGCGCAGCCGATATCGGCTGCCGTCAAGGCTTCGGCCGATCCGGACAGATCCGACCAAGCCAAGGGCGTGAACCTGACTCCCCCGCCGCCGACCGACTCGGCTCCTTGGCAGATATCTGCCAAAACGGTTTGCCGCCCGCCGTCAGTCAACCGGTCGCGGGTATCCCGCAGATCGGGATGGTCGGCGAAGTCGGTTAGAAAGTAGGCGCTGATGAGCAAACCCTCGCCTTCCAAGGCATCAATCCTGAGGGTTTGGCCGTTGAGAGCTGAATAACAGCTGACCCGCATGGCCGCCTTAAATCTGGCGACCTGTTCCTCCGATGACCGGCTGAGGTCGTCGATGCGCAACTCCGTTCCACCGCTTCGACATATCCCGTAAACTGAACCGTAGCGCTTGGATCTGGCGTACGGCCGGCAGTCCGCCTTAATTTCGGCGGAAACGGCGTCAATCAATTCGCTGCCGGCTGGCCCGGCGCCTCTTAAGAAAAGAGCCAGCAAGCCGACAACCAGCAGGAGCGGCAGGCCGATGGCTGAAATGATTGCCAGTTTTTTCTTGGTCATGATCCAGTATCTCCGGACGGTCAGTATCTTAAGTATACAACTGCCGGACGATGGAAGCGGTATAATTCAAGTAAGGGTTTTTAGACATGAAGCTGCTGCTGACAAAATGCGCCGCTTGCCAACAAGAGCTGCAAACGGCTTATAAGAATGCTTATTGCATTCCCGACCGGCCCGCGCCGCCGCACTGCCAAGCTTGCGCGAGGGGCGGCCGGGCGCAGAACGTTCCAGCGGCCAAGCAGGTCTACTATAAGTACTGCGACGCCTGCGGCCCGGGCGTGGTAGTTTACCGGGTCGAACTGTCTTTGGGTAACCGGGACCGGGCGTCCGCCAAGGAAGTTTTCAAACGCAGCTGCGGCGTCAAGCACGGTCGTCAGTCGCAGTAATCGGCGTACTCGCCCAGCATCTTCGTTACGGTTCTCTGCCAATTGTCGCTCATCCAAAGCTCTGCGTTGACGGCGGCCGCCAAGGCGCCCAACTCCTTGCGGACGGCGATTTCCTCGCCGTCGCAGACTCCCAAGGCGCTGATAATCGGCAAGGCGTCGGAGGTTTCGGCCCGCCAGCTCGCCAACTGCAAGCGTCCGGCCTCCCAGTAGGCCGGCCCGCTGCCGCCCCCCGAACCGCCGGGAACGGCTAAGATAGGCCGTTTGTCATCCGTCACTGGCCGCCGGCCGGGGACGGTGTTGCAAACTGTCAGGAAAGCTATCGGCATATCAGTCAGGATTTCGGCTACCCGGCGTTGGATTCTCAATTCCTCGACACCAAGGTACGGCGGCAGTTTGACGCCCAGCCGCCGGGCGAAAACCTCGCAGTCGGGGTGGCAACTCAACGCCTGTCTCAGCTTCTCCATGCTGGCCGAATCATGCCCCATGAGCGGTTTCCTGGTGCCGGAATCGGTCACGACGTTCGGGCAGCTGACGTTCAATTCTACAATGCCGGCGCCGGCTTGGAAGAGGCGGTCAACCAGCTCGACCGCTTCCTCGACCGGGTTGGCGCCTTTTTCCGTCGCGGCCGGCGAGACGCTGAAAAAGACGGGTTTTTCGCCCGCTATGTCCAAGATCTCCTCGACCATCCGTTCGCCGGTCTCAATGCCGACGTTCGGCAGGCCCAAGGCGTTGACCAATTCTTTGTTCAAAGGATCGTAATAATGGGTGGGTTCGCCGTGTTCGGCCGCGTTGCCCAGCCGTTTCTCAAGCGTCCAAGAGCCGACGGTAATGCCGCCGATGGCGCTGCCGGCTAGGGTTTCGACATCGCGCAGTACGCCCCGCTTTTCCGGACCGTTAATCAGGCCGGCAGCATTGATCAGCGGGCTTTCCAGCGGCCCGTTCAGAAACTCCGGCCAAGGCTCGGCTGTTCCGGGTTCTTCCCTGCTCCTCATCGCCTACCCTCTGTCCTGTGAATCATACCGTATCGCCCGCCCGCAGGATTAGGCTCTGGAAATCTTTGCCCGTATCGTTGCCGTCTTTTATCCTGGTTACGCCGCCGATTCTGACGTCCATGACCCTGCCCCAAGCTACCCAATTGATATAGGGGTGGTTGCGGCTTTTGCCATGTTGATCCTCCTCGCCGATAACGTAAGGGCCGGCCTCGATTACCGTCTGGCTCCCTTGAATCGCCGCCAGGCCGAGCATGCGGGCCGGCTGATGGTAGGTCGCGTCCACCAATCTTTCCAAGCTTGTCAGTCGCCGCTGAACCAGGCTCATCATCACGGGCAGGACACACTCGATACCGCTGATGCCGTAGCAGGTTCTGCAATCGGCTTCGTCGTGGCCTTCGGGGTACGTCGTTTCCGCCAGATGCTTTTCAGCCGGCGTGTGCGGGGCGTGATCGGTTTCCAGAATCTGAATATCCCCTTTATTGAAAGCGGCCAGCAGCGCTTCGCCGTCCGCCTCCCGCTCAAGCGGCGGCATCATTCTCGCCCCGTTCCAACCGTATTTAAACTGAGCGTCGCGATCGGTCATCGTCAAATGATGGGGCGTGACCCCGGCCGTAAAATGATCGGGGTGGCGCCGGCTTAAGCTGGCGGCGTAGAGGGCTTCCGCGGCCGTGGACAGGTGGCACCAGTGGACGGGGTATCTCCGGCCGGCAACGTATTCCGCCGTTTCCCGGCCGATGCCGTCACGGGCGTGGAGCAAAATCGGCGGCAGGGCGGCAGCGTCGTATGACTCCGAAGCCGCCCTTATCCAAGCATCGATGGCCGGCCTGGCCGCTTCCAGATCGTGGTCTTTGGCGTTGCCGGTGGTGTGGCCCATGTACAGCTTCAGCCCGACCGCGTCGCCTATCATTTTGGGAAACTCGTCAATACCCGGGTCTTCCAAATTGACCCCGGCGTAAAAACCGATGTTGGTCTGGGCGCTGTTTTTTGCGATGGCGATCTTCTCGTCCAGTCTTTCCCGGCTCCAGGTCTCCATGCCGCTGGGGTTGTTGGGCATGTCGAAAACGGCTTGGTAGCCGCCGCGGAGGGCGGCGTAAGTCCCGCTCTCAATCGTCTCTTTGGCTTCCCCGCCCGGCTCGCGCAAATGGACGTGGACGTCTATCGGGCTGGGGATGGTGATTCTCTCGCCTTCACTGAAGGGCATGGGCTGTCTCTCCTTATTCGGTTCTGGTAATTTTACCAAAGACGCCCCCGCCTTGAAAGCACCAGCCTTTTAGAACGGTTCCACCGGGCATTCATTGGGCTAGGCTATTGTGATTCCGGCCAAGCCGGGAGGTTGTAAACGTTGCCGTCCGCATGCAGTTTTTCCCTCAGCGCCCGGCGCACCGTCGCCCCGGCAACTTCCGCGAAATCGCAAGCGTCCTTGATAGTGCTGAAGGGTTGTTCGTCAAGCAGCGCAAGCTTTGTTTCATCGCTGCAGTGATCCAAGACTACTTGGCCTAAAAAGGAGTCGTGCCGATTCCGGCCGTATATTCTCTTTCTGACCGCATCCCCGCCTTCACGCCTGGCGACAGCCGTCAAAAGCAAATTGCCAAGCATCGGCAAATCGTGTATCGAGGAATGCTGCGCCAGAGCGGCCAGCTCTCGTTCGTCAAGCTTTGCCGCTATTCCTTCCATAATCATCATCAGCTGCGACGGTTTATGCTCCTCGCCCGCCCCGGCAACCGATCCGTTGCTGCCCGTCGGTTCGCGGTCTCTCAGCCAGACCGGCGCCGGTACGTTCAGACCGCTGTTTTTCATAATCCGTCTGAGCAAGTGCAGCACGAACTCGGCTTCTTCCTTTGAGGCTGCGTCATTGAATTCCGGGAATTGCCGAAGCAGATGCTTGCCCCTGGCGGTTACCAAAAGCGCGGGATAGCTGCCGACGCCGGCCGTTTCGTGGGGTACGTTCACTTGCTCCGTGTAACCCATTTCATTCAGGTACAACAACGAATCGTGCAAAATGAGGTCGTTGCTTCCCGATTCATCCCTTATCGCTCCGCTAAAAAGCTGGATGATCCGGTTGTCGGCCATTGTTTCAGCGTCTTCTCTCGATAGCAACACTTGGAGGCCGGCCATCAAATATTCCAGCCTTGTTCTGTCAATAGGGCTTTCGTATTGGCACAAATCCAAAACCTGCAACACCGCGTAAGTGAATGTCAGTTCCGGTTTGCGCTCGGCTGATTCAGTTTTCTCTCTTGCCATTATTGTCTCCCTTGCAGTTCTGATTTATAACCGTATTTTACACTACGGCTCACCTTTTATCGGGGCGGGCTTGGCTGTCGGCCGAGTCGCTGAGGCTTGCCAGCAAGCAGTCTATAGCCAAGGGTTGAAACTCGGGTTCGCCCCTCGCGTTCCGGTAGCTGTGATCGGCACCGGCCAGCTCCACGACCTCTATCTTGCCGCCGAATCCCGCACGATCCAGCTCGTCCAAGACGGCTTGGCGGCCGCCGAAACGATCCGACTCGCCTTGGATGACACATTTCGTATAAGGAGCGATAGCGGCGGTTTTGACATCGCCTATGACGTAGCCGAGAATGATCACATCGAGGTTTGCCGCCTTATTTTTCTCCAGATAAAAACTGGTGACGATAGCGCCCAGGGATTTGGCGACGACGGTGATTTTGTCATAACCCTCCCCGCGCAAAAAATAAATGACTTCGGCCAAGGCCTCGACTTCCTCCTCCAAGCCTTCGCTCGTGGATTGCCCGCCCCTTTCCAAGTAAGGCATGTTGAACCCGAAAACGCTTCTGCGGCTGTCGGCGACGGCTGAGATGATCCGGGATATGAACGGTGATTCCACGCCGGCCGTCCCGCCACCGTGCAACACCAAGCAGGCTTCCCTGCTGCCGTTTTTCCGGTAGTACTTGTAAGTCAGATCGTTTCTCATAGTCTTTAAGGGCGGTAATGAATTCCAATCGCGCAATTGCTCTGCCCGGACTTATCCCCACATTGAGTTTTTGTAAATCATATTCTCCTGGGCGTTGTTTCTCCAGTTTGCCAAGTGTTCGCAGAGGAAAAAGAACGCGAATTGGAACCTGTACTTGTCCGGAAACGGACAGATTGAAGGCTGCTCGCCCATCCCATCGACCGAATATTTGCCGTCAATCGGTTGGAGCGACGGGTTGAGAAGGCCGACGTTGAAGTTATACATCCATTCGTATATGCGCAAAACCGCCTCTTGGTGGCCGTTGCTAAGAGCCGCCAGAAACATATCGCCCAAACTCTGTCCCACTTCGTCCATTCTCTGCCAGACAGCCGCCGCCTGTTCGTCCGTCGCCTTCCGCCTGCTGCCGATACGCACCCTTCTTTTTTCTCCGAAGATGAACTCCGCGGCTCGCAGTATGGAGCCTTGATAGAGAGCTCCGTCCTCCCATGCGGCTTGGCCGTACGCCTGCTTGGTTTCCTCGCTCCAGGCATCCGCCTCGTCGAGCTTGAAGCCTTGGAGACGCTGTCGAGCCCGCGCGCCTTGCATTATCTTGATTAGGTCAAATTCAAACTCGGCGGATTGTTCTCCGCCGCCCGACTCAAAAACGGCCGTCGTTTCAAACAGCTGCCCCCTGACTCCTTCATCCAGCTGATTAAAAGCGGCCTGCAAACCGTTGAACGTTTCGATCATCTCAACGACGGCCTTGTTCTGCCTGTCTGCCCTTTCGTGTCCGCCGTACAGGCCGCCGCCATATCTGGGCGAATCCCACCAATTGTCCAAGTTGCGCCAGGCGTTTTCAATGCCGATCGCCCCGTCGAATACTTTGCAGGACGTTTCGAAAGCCAGTTTGGCCTGCTGGTGCGCCGCTTCGGCCGACGAGGAGTCGGTTTCACCGGCCGCGGCCAGCAGCTTATGTTCGGTTCCAGATTCGGGCACTCTTCCCTCCTTCGGGCATTGTCTCAACCTCTAAAGTGTAAGCTATTTGTCGTCCGTATCAAAGCATAAACGGTTTTTCAGAACTTGGCTTGGCAACCGGGGGCTTGGAGCAGTTCCCGCCCGGCTCTAATCAATTCTTCCGTATGGTCGCCCGCGCTTCTTTGCCGGTCTGTTAAGCCGGCTCTTATGTCTTCCACGACGGCGTGCAGGGTTTCGGTTGTCTGCTCGGGGTCGAGCAGAATCAATCCCCCGGATCCGGGGTTTCTTAGTCGTCGGCCGGCCAGCCAATCGATCGCCCCGGCGGGGTCGGCAATTCTCTCAACGTATTGGTTGACCGTTACGTCTTCAGGGCGGGAAGACGCCAGCACGGGCGTCCCGGCGGCGATCGCGTAGCCGATTTCCAAACAAACCGACTGGCCGGTATAGCCGTCGGGGCAGACGACGTAGAGGATGTCGGCGTGGCCGATGGCCGCGAAGTGGCGATTCTGCACCCCTTTGATTGATCGCCGCCGGTCTGAGTCTAAAAAGGCGAAACCCTCAAGTTCATCGACGATATTGTTGTCTTGCGGCGATAAAATCTCGGCGCCCAGGAAGCTGAAACCGTCGATCGCCCGGCCGACCTCTTCCAGGTGGCGTTTTAAGCTGCCCGAGATCGCGACTTTGGCGTTCCGGCAAACCTCGCCCCGGCTTTCATGCATGCCCGGCTCTCCGAAGAGCCGGCTTTCCGCTCCCATTATGTCCATATTATGACATTGACAGGCTGCGGTAGTAAATTTACGAAACGGAAGCCGGGCAACGATTCACAGCCGCTGGGAATTGTGTTATTGTCAGGTCTGCAGATTGCTAATGGAGCGAAACGAATTGAAAACAGGCAGGCATCAGGAACTCGAACCGGCCAAGAGGCTGGCTCTGGAGCACTTTCGCCGAGCCGACGGAAAGCTCTACGCTTTGGCCGAGCGCCATCTGGCCGATGTCGGTTTGCCGACCCCCCAGGCTCCTGAAAAAAGGCCGGCCGTCCTGATGAAATCCATCGTCGGCCAGCAGATTTCAATCAAAGCGGCCAACAGTATTTGGAGACGCCTGCAACCCAAGCTGTTTTCAGCTGACGGCCGCCCGGCCAACCCGAGCCCTGAAGAGCTGATGGACGGCGGAGCCTCCGCCGCCAAAGCCAAATCCCTGACGGCCCTTAGCCAAGCTTTGATCGACGGCCGGCTGGACATGTCGGCTTTTGACGGCTGGGATGACGAACGGGTAATCGAGCATTTGACGGAATATCCGGGTATCGGCCCTTGGACGGCCGAGATGTTTTTGATTAGCGGTTTGGGTCGGCCCGACGTTTTCAGCCTGCGCGATTTGGGCTTGCGAGTGGCGCTGTCAAGAATGCACGGCTTGCCGGCGGAAATCAGCCGCCTTCAACCCCTTGCTGACGCTTACAGCCCCTACGGAACCCTGGCCGCCTTGGTTTGCTGGCGATCGCTGGACAACGGCGATTTGTATGCCGAAGTCTGAGCGTCCGGCCGCTCTTCGCCGGAAACCGGCAAGCGAAAGTTTATTTTTGTCGATGAGGGCAGCCGGGCCAGCAACAAGGCCGGCGCTTGCCGGCGCTCAACTCTTTGTTGGCTCGCTCCAGACGGCGCGCTCCGGTCGCCGGTTTCTTAGCGGAGGTTATCCAGCAGATCCACTCATTGCGCGCCAGCGGCGTCAGGTTGTTCCACGTTTTCAGCGCGGATTGGTCGGAGGCGAGGATTTGCCGCAGTTCGACGGGTATTTTATGGGCCGCGGCGTCATCAATTATCTTAGCCATTGATTCATTCTAACCCGGCTCGGCGAACCGTTGCCTTGGCTGTCAAAGGCGCAATAGTCCAATGCGCCCGAGTGCGCGGTCCGGCCTAATTCAGATGCTTGGTTTTATTTGCCACGGTTGTTATCAAAGCGCGGATGTCATTTCCCTCAAGAGACATGCCGACGGCGGCATTTACCAGTACAGCTCCCAGCTCTTCCCTGCTGGAAACCGCCCGCTTGAATCCGCCCGGGACTATGCGGATCGGCCGGGCGTTAAACCCCATGGGGGCCGATTGATCCAGTAAGCGCCCGCCGTTATCCAGAGGCGTAATGTCAAGCTCGTCAAAATCCAATCCCAGCCAGTGCTCCTGCCCTTCCCTGAGGCACGGCTCCACGTCTTTGAAATTGTAATAGGGGTTTTCATAGGCTATGGCATAAGGCTCGCTGCCGACCAATGTCATACTTCGGCCGCCCTCTTCAAAGGCAGCTTCCGCGTACCTGTAAAGCTGCATGGCGCCGCACAGCCCCACCCTTATGCCGGCGTCAAGAAACCAGCCGCTTGCCGGCATATCGGCGGCCTCCGCGGCGGACGTGTCCTCGAAAGGATCCACGCCGGGGGTATTGAATAATACTTCGCTCTTTGACAGTCCCATTATAGCCTATGTTACCACGAGTTCGGCCGGAGCCGCAACGGAACGACTCGTTGCCGTCCGGCTTATGGCCGATCTCGCCGGGATAAACGATAACCTACGGCCCGGAGTGCCTGACCTTGCAGACGCCGGGGCGTTGCCGCGGCAGGTTTTTCTCGGACCAGGCGACCGTCCCGCCGCTGACCGAATAACTGTCAACGTCCTTGCTTTTAAGCAGGGCGGCCGCCGTTTGCGACAAATTGCCGCGGTAACAGAAGACGAAGACTTTGTGGCGCTTGTACTTTTGCGCGAGATAGCCCAGGTTGTCCTCGATAAAGCCGGTCTCCATATTCAAGGCGCCTGGAACATGGAAGTGGTCGAAGTCGTTGGCTTTCCTCACGTCTATGACCGCGACGTTCTCGTTGAGACTCACCGTCCCGCCGTTATTTATCTTCTCCCATAGCGAGTCCGGACTCTCGTCGAAGATATCACTATAGGCTTCAAGAACGGTTTTTTCACCGGCCGGAGTGCCCAGCAGGGACAAGGAGCGCGAGCCGGCGCCCGCCCCGGCATCGATCAGCAGCTCCTCGTTCTCCACCTTCGGGAAGTCAGCCGGCTCAAGATATTCGAAATACTCATCAATGTAGGGGAAGGGCGTGTCGCAGGTGATGAAGACGGCGACGACTTCCCCGTCCTCGCCTCTGACGCGGTCGAGTTCGCCGGCCCCTGACAGCTCGCCGAGGTATTTCAGCAGGCCTTTGAGGTTGAAGCCCGAGCTCGGGCCCGCCAAGATGCCGCGCCTGATCAGCCGCAGGCTGTATTCGTAAGAATCAATCGTTCCCACCGATTGCAGCGAATCCGTCACGCTTTGCCAATCGAAAGCGACCTGCCTGAGGAGGTTGGCCGTCCTGACCCCGGGGACGGGGTTGTTGGGTGGACGGACCACGCCGACGTTGATGATGCGGGCGTTTTTTCTTTTCAGGTAACCGCCCGACCCGGCCATGGTGCCGGCCGTGCCCAGGCCGGCACAGAAAACGCCAATTTTTCCCTTGGTCTGTTCCCAGATCTGCCGGCCGGTCTGCTCCTCATGGGCCGCGGGGTTGTCGGCATTGGTGTATTGGCCGGGGTTGAACCACCCTTCCCCCTCTCCCATCATCTTCGCCTTGTAGACCCCGCTGGTTTTGTCGGAAGGGTCGGGGCAGATGGGTTCTTCATTGACGACCGGGCTGACTCCGAACAATCGGAGAAGCTTCAGTTTGCCGTCCGTAATCTCATGCGAGACAAAGGCCTTGGTGTTTTTTATGCCCAGCAGGTTGCCGACGACGCCCAGCGAGAAGACAGTATTGCCGGATGAATTCTCCACAAGAGAGTGGACGTCGGCCAAAGCCCCTCTGCGGCCGGCCTCATTCAACATGTTGAAAACCGGGATGGATTTGACGTTGAGCAGCGGCAAGGCGTGCATCAGCTTGGCATATATCCTGACCCCGTCCGTCTTGAAGGGGTTGAGATCCGCCGGCAACTCGATCAGCGGCGTCGGCGGCCCGCTGCCCGGATCAAGGTAGTCGAGAATGGCGCCGTCGCCTGAAAACACGTTGTCAGCCATGGCGTCCAACCAGTTCGTCAAAGTTAAAGCTCGGATCTATCTGGTCTGAAAGATCGCCGAAGCGCTCCCTGACGTGGCCTTGGGCCACGTATTTTTGGTGCAGCTTGTGAAGCTTCCCCAGGCGGTCATTGAAGGAGGTGTCTGTGTCCGACAGTTTCCGGCGAATACTTGCGAAGAGCTCCTTGTCGCTTTCTTCCAAGCGGTCAAAGTCCAGTGGGCTTTCTCCCCGTTCGACCGCCCTGACGTGGCTCGAGTCTCGCAAATTGCCGATCCACTTGCCCCGGTCGACATGCTTGGCGATGAAGTCGGCATCTTCTTGCGAAGCTATCTTGTTGCCGGCGACAAAAACCTCGTTCCAAACCCCCGCTTCCTCCGACAGCTTGCGGTACTGTTTGTAAACGTCCACGGATTTCTTGGTCGGCTCGGTTACCAGAATGACAAGGTCGAATTGGGCGTGCAACGTGCCCGCGAAGGCGTCGACGCCGGCGACCATGTCGACGAT
>VXPC01000020.1 GCA_009839685.1 Candidatus Saccharimonadota bacterium
GACGTAAAGAAGGCGAAGATCCCGGCGACGATCCGCGAATTCCTCATGCTGATCGAGGCGATGGACAAGCGCCTCGTGATGTACAATATCGACGACTTCTACTATCTGTCCCGTTCCGCGCTGGTGAAGGACGAGAAGTATTTCGACCGCTACGACCGCGTGTTCGGAACCTTCTTCAAGGGCGTCGAGGACATAACGGCGACCTTGTTCGGCGATGAGATTCCCGAGGAATGGCTGCTGCTCCAGGCCGAGAAGTATTTCAGCGAGGAGGACAAGGCGGCCATCGAGGCCATGGGCGGCTGGGAGAAGCTCATGGAGGAGCTTCGCAAGCGGCTGGAGGAGCAGAAGGAGCGCCACCAGGGCGGCAACCGCTGGATCGGCACCGCCGGAACCTCGCCCTACGGCACAGGCGGCTACAACCCGGAGGGCGTCGCCATCGGCCAGCGCCGCCGCCGGCAGGGCCGCGCGCTGAAGGTGTGGGACAAGCGCGAATACAAGAACTACGACGACCACGTCCAGATCGGCATTCGCAACATCCAGCTTGCGCTACGCCGCCTGCGCGAATTCGCGCGCGTCGGCGAGGACGACGAACTCGATCTCGACGAGACGATCCGCAGCACGGCGCATAACGGTGGCCTGCTGGACATCATCATGCGCCCGGAGCGCCGCAACCGCGTCAAGGTGCTGATGTTCTTCGATGTCGGCGGCTCGATGGACGACCATATCCGCGTCTGCGAGGAGTTGTTCTCGGCCGCCCGCACCGAGTTCAAGCATCTCGAATACTATTATTTCCACAATTTCACCTACGAATATATGTGGCGGGACAACCGTCGGCGGCATGAGCAGCGAACGCCGACCTGGGATGTCATCAACACCTATCCCAAGGACTACAAGGTGATCTTCGTCGGCGACGCCTTCATGAGCCCCTACGAGATCACCTACAAGGGCGGCTCCGTGGAGCACTGGAACGAGGAACCGGGCTTGCTCTGGGCGCAGCGCATGCTGGACCAGTGGCCGAATTCGATCTGGCTGAACCCCCGGCCCGAGACGCGCTGGGAGCACACGCCGTCCACCATGATCGTCAAGGAGGTCATGGCCAACCGCATGTTTCCGCTCTCCATCGACGGCCTCGACCGGGGCCTCCGGGTGCTGACCGCCGCCTGATGCTGCGCGCCGTCCTCGCCGCCGCCTTGGCCTGGCCGCTTGCCTTCGCCGCCCCGGCTTCGGCCGCCGGGCCGTTGACGGTGGAGGACGCCCGGGCGCGCATCCTGCTGCCCTCCCGCCCGGGCGCGGCCTGGCTCACGATCCGCAATGCCGGCGGCGAAGACCGGCTGGTCGGCGCGGAGAGCCCGGCCGCGGAGCGCGTCGAGCTTCACACCCATATCCACGAAGGCGGCGTGACGATGATGCGCAAGGTGGAGGCTATCGACCTGCCGGCAGGCGGCGAGACGGTGCTTGAATCGGGCGGCGACCATCTCATGCTGTTCGGCCTGAAGGGCGGGCTGAAGGCAGGCGACCGCTTCCCGCTCACGCTTCTCTTCGAGAAGGCCGGCGCCCTGACCGTGGAAGTCCGCGTCGCCCCGCTCGCCGAAACGATGCCGAAGAAATAGCACTATTAGATGCAGCAAACGAGCGTGCTCCACTGACCCCTACCTATTCTGTCGCGCTCGTCGCTAACCAACCCGATCACCAACGCTCAATCAGCTAGCCGCTCTACGAATATATCCTGCGGTAGCTCTGGGGTCCCGGATCGTTTGAAATATACTCTCTATCGGCTTCAACGGCATCCCATACTCTACAATTGCATCTTGGATAAGGTCCTCCAATAGATTAACCCCAAATACCATCCTCCGTGTCGCTTCAACAGCGGACTCCCTTGGACTCGCCCGAAAAGAGCCATTCGATCCACTTGCCTGACGCCTAACGTACCTCAATGCGCTTTCCAACGCTTTCGAGCAAGCGGCGACTTCGTTTCTTGTAAGCTGCAAACACTTGAAGTACACAAAATCCAGTGCGTACATAAATCTAGCAAACTCCAAGCGCGTCATATCGTCTCGATAGAAGCTGGTCAGATAAACTAACCACACGCTAGGCGCACTAGGTCCCCTTCCAATGCGATCCAATAAAAAACAAATCTCATAAAACCCCTTCAAGGAATTCGGAACTACTTCGACCAACTTTTTATCATCGACAACTTGTTGAAACTTCCTGGCCAGTCTAGTAACTTCTTTATCCATGAACTCTTCCTGAAATTCCAACAACGTTCTTTTGTCCTTTACTATATCTATTACCCGTTCCAATTTCCCTCCACCACTTTTGAACTGCTTCAGAAATTTACCTCGCGGCACCCGATACGCTGACACCCGCCACGCTTGCACAAATCCATACCTTCCATTACGCAATACCCACTTTGGAGTAAAAAATGCATACTCCCCTCGATCCCTAAGAATGTAAAAGAATTCCCTATCCAGGTGTGGCCTTCGTTCGTCTTTACCACGGATCTTCTTACCAACCTTGGACACCTTAAAATCGAAATAGTTAATATCACTATCCTCTGCTATTTGAAACTCGTACAATTGCTGAGTTCCATCCGGGAGCTGTGCAACATAATCTGGTTCTCGTGTCACTTGCTTACTCGTGCGACCAAACCACAATAGTGCATCGCCACCACTTTTTTTCACCACCACGGAGTTATCTTCATATCGCTCTTGAAGAAGATCCTGAAGATATGGAATGAACTCTAGCTCCGCTATCCCCTTTTTCTTCATATCACGTCTGTATTCTAAGAAAGAGCGTCCTCGCAGGTCACTTGTCTGCGCATAGAGTATTTTCCCAGACGCTCGACTCACAATAACCCTCCTTGTAGATTTTGCGCAGCTAAATCGCAAAATTCCTGGTTGATCTCGTAACCGATGCCGTCACGACCTAAAATCGCTGTTGCCTCTAGGGTAGTTCCTGATCCCAAGAAAGGATCTAATACAGTTTCACCCACGAAGGTATAAGCTCTAATTAATCTACTAGGAAGTTCGACAGGGAATGGAGCAGCATGTCCACGATTTTCACCACTTTTTTGCGGCTTCATCACCCAAACATCGGAGTTCTTCAGGGAAAGCCAAAAGTCCTTATCAAGCTTAGAAGCTTCTCTCTGTTCTGCTTTAACATGTGAATATTTTGGTCCTGGACGATTTTTGGGCTTCTCAAATTCAAGAATGAACTCATGCATATGGTTTAGTAGAATGCCACCGGGATATGGATAAGTTCCAAAATGAGCACGTACTCCATTTGTTTTATGCCAAATAATGTCACGCTTGAATGCAAAACCTACTTTCTCGCATAGATCTATGTTGCGTCCGACGAGATTTAGGGATCGAAATGTCTTGTTTTCTCTTACAGGAAGATTCATTATATTTAGGAAAAATTTACGGCCTGGCTGCAGCGTTCTGTAGACTTCTTTCCATACATCAGCGATTTCTTCTAGCCAAGCATTGAGGTCATGTAAATTTCCTAAATCGGCTGGTGAATCGGAATACATTTTTGCATTGAAGTAAGGTGGTGAAGTAATTGCTAGATGGACGCTTTCATTGTCGACATGTGTTGACATATCACGCGAATCTCCACAGACAATCAATTGTCGTGTTTTACCCTTATGAATTTCGAAGGTATTTGCTGATGATCGATCCATAGTCGTGGAGTAGGTTCCACGACGCAAAGCTTCGATGTGAGCTAAGTCAAATCGATATTGACCGCTAGCCGACTTGAATGCCTTCAGTTGACCTGACTTGACCCGCCGATGAATCTCGCGAACTGGCAATCCTGTAAAGTGCGAAACCTCGACGACGGAGAGGTAGCTACGACTTTCGTAGTCGGGAGCGTCCGGCTCGTCTAAGGGAATGTAGTAGGCGTCGGAATCGGTTGGGAAGTGGTCGCGAGTGTCGGTCATACAAAAATCGCTCCCTCCAGCGCCTCGATGGTGAATGCCAGCCCGATGCCGGCGCAGACCGCGCCCGCGAGCCGCGGCTGGAGAGCCGCCGCCGAGGCCGCCTTCCAGACGCCGCGCACCAGAAACGCCGCGCTAAGCGCAATCGCCATCTGCACGGCCGCGAGGCCGGTCAGATAGGCAAGAATCGGTGTCGGCTCCGCGCCGATGACGGCCTCGCCGTATGCTGCGCCGTGAAAGAGGCCGGCGAAGGCGAACAGCAGGGCTGCGGCGGGAGCCGGGAGGCCGCGCCCGAACAGCACCATGCCGCCCAGCAGCAGCACCGAGAGCGCAATGACCGGCTCGACCATCGGCAGGGCCACCGAACCGACCGTGAGCAGGCAACCCGCCGCCATGCCGACAATGGCCGCGAGCGGCGGCGCCCAGACATTGCGCATGAAGGCTGCCGCCAGGCCGAGCGCCACCACGAAGGCGAAATGGTCGAGCCCGATCACCGGATGGCCGATGCCGGAAAGCAGGCCGTGCATGAAGGTCTCCGGCATGGCGCCATCCATTGGGTGATGGGCTAAAGCCGGCGCGCCGGCGAGAAGGAACGGCAGGCCAGCGAGAACGATACGGGACGGCATGGGCGGGCGAGCCTCCAAAGGCGGATTCGGACGGCGGAGCCTACCGTTCCGTCTGCCCGTTGTCGATGCAAGCCTCGACGGCGCAGGACGGCTGCGCCAGGCGAAGGACTAGCAGCCCCCCATCGAACGGTTGGGTCAACCGGATGTTCTGGAATTTTTTGTCCTCAAATTATGATATTTATCTCCATAGATACTTGACATAAGAGAAAAATGTAGTAGTATGCAGATAGACAGAAGGCGGCTCCCGGGGCCGCCTTTCCGCTTTTCTGCAGAGGGAAGCAATGGCTGGGGCCCGCAAAAAAGCCCCGGCGGGAG
>VXPC01000026.1 GCA_009839685.1 Candidatus Saccharimonadota bacterium
GGCCGTGAAAAACCTGAAGTACGACTACCGCTGGGGCCGCATCATCGATTCCGACGGGCAGCTGGCGCGGTAGCCGGCAACATTATCTCGTCTGCTCTACAGTGTTGGTTTGCAGCTCTCGCGACTTGCGGGTTTTGAGGGTGAACGGCAGACTGTCTTGTCGTATGTGCGATTAGGTGAGAGTAAGTCGATGACGGCAAGCAAAAGCAAGACAAAGGCTGGCCGAACCGTACGGGTAGCCAAAAGGGGAGGTCGTATCGCCGCCCGGGTTGCCGGCGGCGCGGGAGCACCGGCGGTTGTATCGACTCTGATCGCTTCCTTGGGTACGGCGAGCACCGGTACGACGATATCCAGTTTAGGCGGTGCAGCGGCGACAAAGGCGACGCTCGCATGGCTGGGCGGCGGCGCCCTTGCTACAGGAGGATTCGGCATCGCCGGAGGTGCTGTTGTCCTTGGCGCGATCGGGGTAGGTGGCGCGATCGGGGCGAAGATGCTCTACGACAAGGTGACGAGACCAAACGACTAACGCAAGGCGACGAGGCCACCGGCGATGGCTATCTGGGATTGGCTCAAGGAAATTCCAATCATTGACGATGTGGCGGATGCCCTCGATATGTTCACCGAGTTCTTGCCCGAAGCGGACTCCGTCGCCGTGCCGGTAGGCGACTATGCCGAACTCCGTGAGAGCATGTACTGGACGATTGGCGAGAACGGCGTCGACACCCGGCAGCAACTGCTAATCGACTTTTCGTTGGAGCCGGTGTCGCTCGGTGACAACGGACATGTCGCGGTTGGCTTTTGGCGCGACCCCCACACTGGATTCGAGTCCAACGACCCTTCAGATTTCGACGTTGATCACCGGGTTCCCTTCCGGGAGATAGCCGACCAATTCCCGCAGTTGTACGAGTTGCCAAAGGATGAGCAGCTCGCGATCTACAACGACGTTGAGAACCTGTGTGTGGTTCACGACGTGCACAATCTTGAGAAGGGTGACGACCTGCCAGCGAAACATGCGTTGGAGATCACGGACGTGGATGCGAGGCGTGAGTTTCTCAGGAAGTGCGCTGACTACTTGGGACTACTCCGAGAGAGACTCGGCTGAGTTCGGAATGCTCAGGAATTCAGGCTGTACGGCAACACCACTCCGTCTGGCCGGAGCGTTCTGAACATCGCCCTCATTCCCTTGTCGTTTGAAGCCAGAGCGCCCTGCAGTACACCGAGAACAACATATTCGATGTCGATCACGTCATGCTGCAGCCTCACGCGTTGATTGGCTGTGAGCTTCGCTGATTCCAATTGGCCGTGCTTTTCCAGAAAGTCAAGGGCGTAGAGAAGCTGAACTTGGACCCAGCGGTAGATTGTCCAATCGGGGCCGAGATTTCCGCTCCGAGCGATTTCTGCGAGGCGGGACGCACGAGGCGGGGCGTGGGTGCCCCGGCAGACGAAGTCCGCGAAAAAGCTGGAGATGAAGCTCCTGTCCTCCGCGACTGTCCGCTTGGCATCCTGATAAACTCCTTCGCGCGGTTGGGAGCCGTTGAGCACCGCTCGAATACTGTTGTGGAGCGTGTTGGCCCTCTCAATGAGGCCATCAACGTCGCGGTCGAAATCGGCTTCGGTACGCGTCACTTCATGACCTCGAGCCTCATACAGTTCGTCGAACTGCAAGAAGAATGCGTCAAGGCTTAGCCCTGGAATGAGGTTTGCGGACGGAGGGCCAGCACGGACTAGGTTGCGGATTTCCTTTCGGAGCATTTCCCCGACATTGGGCGCGACATGGACGCCTCCGGCTCGATGAAGGTCATTAAGTTTGGACATGCAGGAGTGGCGCGCCGACGGATCGGTCGATGCGACCTCGAAAAAGAAGGCGTCGGGGAACAGCAAGCGCCAGTCGCGCTGCAGATCGAGAAGCGAATGGGCACCCTGGGCGTAGCTCTTGTCGACGATGATCGGCGTACGTACCGAGCGCGGTCCCGGTGAACTGGATTCGAGGTCTGGAACAGGCACATCCGACTGATGAGCAACGAGCGGCTCTGCGGCACGATACAGAGCCGTGCGCATGCGCATCAGACGGTCGATCGTAAAGCGGCCGAGATTGGCGTTGCGGATCCGTGAGAAATCTGCCGCTGCAAAGCCGGTAGCTTCTCCGGCCTTGCGAACCGTGAACCCGCAACCGTCCAGCGCGGAAACAATGTCAGCAGCCAAGACTGCCTTGGTTTGTTTGAGGTCCGCATCGGGATCTCCGAGATCCTTGAAGATATTGCCTGTTCCGGTGACGAGTTCGAAATCCGCTTCATCAGTCATTTGTCAACTCCCTTCTGAGACGACGAAGGCGCGCCTTCACGAGGTCAATCTCGGGCTTCGGGGTCCGGATACCTCGCTTCGACTTCTTTTGGAAAGCATGGAGTACCCACAAGGTTCCTGAGACGTCAGTGACGT
Source organism: Candidatus Saccharimonadota bacterium (assembly GCA_009839685.1). Lineage (GTDB taxonomy): Bacteria > Patescibacteriota > Saccharimonadia > Saccharimonadales > VXPC01 > VXPC01. Next base: position 2,437 of record VXPC01000026.1, read on the forward strand.
AGACGACGCGCCATGCGTCCATCCGGTACCGGACGGCGACCTCCATGACGCCTGGACCGAGACCCTTCATTGGCTTGGAGATGTCCGCTTTGCTGCCACTTGCTGCGATAGTCAATGCAGTGTTGATGCGGTCGCGGGCAGTTGGCGGGAATGCCTCATAGTCTCTTCGCGCTGCTTTGACCCATCCGATTGGCCGCATCGGTTTGCTCATACGGCCCGGAATGATGTCATATTTGACTACACAACTCAATCCACTTAAAGTTGCCGATCAGGGTAACCTGGATGCTCAATACAACTTGGGCGCAATGCACGTCAACGGCTTGGACACTCCCCAGAACTGCGAGCACGGCGTGGCGTGGCAGCGCAGGGTTGCCGACCAAGGGCAGTCGAGCGACCAAATTGCTTGAGGCCATTTGCTCTACAAGGCCCCAAACACCTCAGAAAGCGAAGTGGTGCTTGTCATCAAGCGGCAGGGGTACGTGATCGGCGGGGGTATGCGATCTCCGTCCCCACAAGCCCAAACGTTCCTAAAGGCTAAAGGCGGCTTAGGGGAAACTGGACACGCGCCATTTCCATCTCACGAATGACATCGGCGTGATAGCGCCTGTTGGGCGAGAAATGCGTGTGTCCCAACGACCTGCGTGTCCTGATGACCAGTCAAGAGTACCGACTGGCCGAAGACACTTGCATCCATGTGCCCTTTTTGGTTTAGGCCGAGGTCGGTTTAGGCGCACAAGCCCGAATTCGGTGTCGAAGGGGTGTCCGACCGGGTCACGCAGGTGGCGACGAGTCGCGGATGAGGTATTCGGGTTCCCCGGCTTCAATCGCCCAATTGTCGAGAGCATCTTCAAGATGATCCGAATAGACGTCAACATTATGGTCAACGAAACTGTCTTCAATCTCCTGGGCTTCATTCCAGGCATCCTCCAACGCCGCATCCAGAACAGCAGCCCGCGCCTCTTCTTCCAGAACCGAATTCGTCTCTCCCAACGCGTCCGACTCACGAGTTCTGATTCTCCGGGAAGTGCTTTGGAGCGCCAGCGTATGTTCTCGTTCGCTCGTGTTCGGTGACGCGCTCACCTTCGCGCAGGTCCCAGCAGTCCCGGCTCGTGCCTCACTTGCTTTGACGGCAGAATGAACGTCAACGCGATATCCCGCCCCATCCCGCGTGACGGTTGCTTTCAACTGCTCCCTAGCGTGAGCAGCCGCTTCCTGAAAGGTCGGATACCACGGCAACCCACCCTTCGTTGTTGGAGTTGGTTGGCCGACTTGCTCGGAATTCACTTGCCTGCTTTCGCATTGACCAATTTCAGGCAAGGATGGTGTCGCTGGCCCGCCGATTGACCCACTGGGGCGCGACGCAGGAGCTTGCGCCGACGGAAACTGATAGGTTGACGGACTCTCATCCTGAGTATTGCGTCGATGAGCTTGCACGTATGCCGCAGTCCCCCAAGCCACAAGCAACTGCAGAACAACCAGAGACGATGAATAAACCGCCGATATCGTGAATACACTCCATGCAATCGCAATATACAGATGGCCACGCCTGTGAAAACGACTGGCCACGAGCACGGTACCAGCAACTACGATCTGCCAAATCAACACTGCCATTGCTGATCTCGGAATCCCCTCAAATGCGGGCGTCGATTGAGTGTAAACGTAGCAGGTAGGATGAAGTCCGGCAAGCTGGCACTCAGAGGGCACTCAGAGGGATTGCGGGCGCTGACGAAGGTCCGCGCCTCGAGGTCCATCTCGACCCACGTCGCCCGCCGCATCTCGCACAGCCGCTTCGCCGTAAGCGCCAAGAACTGAACCGCCAGCTTCGCCGCCTCGGGGTCGTCGGAGGCTTCGATCCGCGCCAAGGCGCCGGCCACCTCGCCGGTTGGCGGGAACAGCGCGTGGCTGCGCGGCAGCACGTGCTTTCGCATGGCGCAGTCGAGAAATCCGAAGCTTCTTCGTTGGGAGCGCCGACATTGCGCCGGGACGGGGAATCCGCGTCGAAGGCGGCCGCCGTCGCGGCAATCCGACGGGGCCTAAGAGATGCACCAGCGGAGGGGCGCAGTGCGTGCGTCGTGCCTGAGCGCATGCGGTGCGTACTGAAGCGATGAGGTCGGCGAGCCCGCCGCATGGGAATGCGGGCATGGCGGGGAGTGTCAATGGCAACTCAAAATTGCACACATCCCCAGGAAGATGGCCTCGGGTTTCGCAATGATCCCCGCTCGAGGCCTTTTCGCGTTGCGGGCCGGGCGCAGGGAGCGTAGCGAGCGGAGGCAGGCCTCGAAAGCACTACTCGTAGTGGCTCCACATGCGCAGCACCTTCACGATTCGCCTGTCGTCGAGCACTTGGTAAACGAGCCGATGTTGGATGTTGATTCTGCGCGAGTAGGTGCCAGCTAGGTCGCCGATCAGTT
>VXPC01000006.1 GCA_009839685.1 Candidatus Saccharimonadota bacterium
TCGCACAAAACGCTCGGCCTCTTCGACTCCCCCTCAAGGGGGGAGTGTATCTTCTCTCTCGTCTGTCGATTACATATGCCGAATCACGGAATCGAGGCTTTTTAAACAACCCTGTCTTATGTCGCCTTGCGGGGGCCTCTCTCGCGCGGGTCGCGCCTGGTGTTCGTTCCCTGAATTTCGCCCGATCCGGCGCTTCCTTTGTTCGCTGCGGCCATTTCAGCCGTTCTTTTCGCTCGTTCCTGCGCGCGTTTGGCCGCCCGGCGCATCGCCGCATCGGCTCCGACGAAGTCAGGATCGCGAGGTTTTTGCGCGGGGATTCCGCCTTGTGAACTCATATTCTCAACTCCTCCGCCAACCGTTTCGGCTCATCTCCCGAATTATCGTACAAAATCCACCCATCCACCAAATCCCGATAGATTCCCTCGAAGTTGCTCCAGCCGGCCTCGAACCGTCTTCGGAGCACCGCCTCAGGCACGTTGTGGCCTCCCTCCAGAACGCGCTGCGCGACGCGCGCTATCGCCATCTCGGGCGTCGGCAACCACAGGAAGAACAGCTTGACCCGGTAGCCCCGCTCCCGCCAACGGGGTATATGGCGCGCATAGCCGCGGCCACTCAACGTCGTCTCGAAAGCGAAGCTCTCTCCCTTGCGGACGTGTTCCCTGATTTGGTTCAACACCAGCCTGCCCGCCTGAAAGGCGACCAGATGAGGCTCGGAAGGATTCAGTTCCGCCGCGATGATGTCGGCGTTGATGAAAAGCGGACAGTCCGCCTCGTTCGGCAGAAATTCCGTGGCGAACGTCGTCTTGCCCGCGCCGTTCGGCCCGGCGATGATGAATATCCGCTTCTCGTCCGTATCCGCCAATGTCAGCCTGCTTCCTTCCAAGTATCTTCAAACGCAGCGGCGATTTTTTCATCTTTCTCATTGTCCCCGCGCCCCGCCCGGCATGCAAGGTCGGTCAAAAAGCGCATCGCCGCGTCCTGTGGTATAAACAGGCGCCGATTGGGCCGGGAAGGCAAAGACGAGCCGCGCCCGCTCCGTGGCAATCTGATGAAACGATGAGGCGAGGATGAAAAAAACGCTTTCCTTTCTGTGCGCGCTGGCGCTCGTGGCGCTTGCTTGCGCCCCCGCCAACGGGGCTGAGCCCCGAAGACGCCTCAAAGCACGCGTCACGAAGGTCTACGACGGGGCGAGCTTCGGGCTCGGCGGCGGCCTGCGCTCCGCGCTCATCGGCGCGGCCGCCCCCGCGCCCGGCGCGCCGGGCGCCGAGCAGGCCCTCGCGTACCTGAAGCGCCTCATCGGGAACAGGACGGTGAGCCTGGAAATCGACGAAAAGCCCGTGGATGGCTCCGGGCAGACGCTTTATTACGTGTTCCTGGAAGAAGGCGGCCACGTGAACGAGCTCATGGTGCTGCGGGGTCTGGGCCGCGCCCTCGTGAAACACCCCAACGTGCGCTACCGGGAGAAACTGATAGCGGCGGAAAACCTCGCCAGGCGATACCGCCGCGGCGTGTGGGGCAGCGAGTTCGACCCGCGGGATCCGATTGACCGGTAGGTTTCATGGGGGCGGGGCCGGTGGGGGAATCGAATCTGTAGGGGCCGCATATATGCGGCCCGACCGGGCTGGCGAAAAAAGGCAGGGTCGCATGTATGCGACCCCTACAAATCCCTAAAATTCTCCTTGTCAGTGGGGTAAAAGCGACACTCCCCGAGATGGATCACCGGGAGGCGTAGGGGCGGATCCGTGTGTCCGCCCGACAGCCCCGACCTCATCTTCGCCAGACATGACGAGACGGATTTGAGGCGGGAGGGGGTGTATCCGGGGGTGAGGTTGTTTGTATGAAGATTAAAAAGGCGATAATTTCACGAAAGCTCTTGACGAAAAAATAAATGCCCGCTAGTATGTGTGTTACGAAATATTCCACGCCCGAACGAGACCCCGAACGATAGTGAAGCGTCATGGTATTATCATCTTGCTGACGTTGAGAACATAACCGATGAGCGTGAATCAGGATTATTCAGCCTTCCTTCCCGACGCTGTTTGCGATCTGGAAAATCCGCAGACGGACATTCCTCGCATCGCAAAGGATCATCAACTCCTGATGCAAATAGAAAACGTGCTCCGGCAACTGCCTACCAAGCACAGGCTCTTTCAAGGAGATTCCCGCGACTTGTCTTTCATTCCAGATGAGACTGTCCACCTCGTCGTCACTTCTCCTCCGTATTGGACGCTTAAAAAATACAGGGATCATGAAGATCAGTTAGGTGACATCGAGGAATACGATAGTTTTTTAGACGAGCTAGATAAGGTCTGGAAGCATTGCTACCGGGTTCTCGTGCCGGGGGGAAGGCTAGTCTGCGTGGTGGGAGATGTCTGTCTATCGAGACGAAGAAATAAGGGTAGGCATACGGTCGTGCCCCTTCATGCGTCCATACAGGAGCGTTGCCGCAGTATAGGCTATGACAACCTCGCAACGATTATCTGGTACAAGATAGCGAACGCCGCTTTCGAGGCGTCGGGAAATGGAGGCGGATTTCTGGGTAAGCCATATGAACCGAACGCCGTTATCAAGAACGACATCGAGTTCATTCTGATGGAGCGCAAACCCGGGGGATACCGCAAGCCATCCGTTGTGGACCGTGTTCTTTCTGTCATTTCGGACCAAAACCACAAAGAGTGGTTCCGCTGTATATGGTCCGGCGTCACAGGCGCATCCACCCGGAATCATCCCGCTCCCTTCCCGGAGGAAGTCGCTGAGCGTCTCGTGAGAATGTTCAGTTTCGCGGGTGACGTAGTGCTGGACCCGTTCATGGGAACGGGCACGACTACGGTCGCCGCCGCGAGGTGGGGAAGAAACTCCATCGGGGTGGAAATAGACCCGCACTATTTTGATCTCGCCCAAAAAAGAATCCAGAAATCGACAGATTCGCTTTTGTCCCGTGCTGAAATCTGCCCCGAATCGATTCAAAAGAAATAATAGAGTGGATTACTCAGAAAAAGTCGCAGACGCCGTTGCGCACTTCTGGCGGACACGACTTAAACAAGGCGAGAGTCAAGGCACGACGACAGGCGTCAGGGATACAGGCGGCAGACGCGCTGTAACCGGCGGCGCGCAACTCGACGGGTTCATCGAGCTTCTTGCATCCATATTGGAAGATGCGGGTCTTCCGCAGCATACGATACATAAGAAAAAGAAAACGGCGTTACCCGGTTATTTTCGGCCCACGAAAGCATGGGATTTGGTGGTCGTTGTGGATGGGCAACTACTCGCTAGTATCGAATTTAAGTCTCACGTTGGCCCTTCGTTCGGTAACAATTTCAACAATCGAGTCGAAGAAGCACTGGGAAGTGCAAAGGATATCTTGACTGCCTATCGTGAAGGGGCGTTCAAGCCCTCTCAGAAACCCTGGATGGGCTGGCTCATGCTGTTGGAAGATGCGGCTCGTTCACAAAAGCCTACCCGAGTATCAGAACCCCACTTTAAAGTATTAAAGCAACTGAAAAAGGCATCCTACGCCAAGCGGTATGAACTGTTTTGCGAACGTCTGGTTCGGGAGCGATTGTACGACGCCGCTTGTTTGATCCTATCGGACAGGAATGAGGGCATGAACGGTAGCTACTCAGAACCAAACCCTGAGATCAGTTTCAGAAACTTTGCCACTTCGTTGAGGGCGCATGCGCTCGCCTTCGTTAATATGCGGGAAGGGTGATGGAGTGGCATTGTTGAAGATGCAATTTGGGAATGGAAAGCAATAATCAACCGAATCTGAAATGAGGAAAGTAAGATGAACGATGGAGCTAAAACCACTAACGGCTTCACCAGCCCTGCAACACAAGCTATGAATCTTATTCGGTATATCGGAAATGAAATATCGGGATCAGGAGAGCCAATTCGACAGTTGTCTGGAATAAGCGGAATTGTTGGCGTTTCAAGTGAGAAGTTAGCTGTACAAATGTTAGAAGAGTTGTATGAGCGTGGCATCATCAAGATGTCGGAGCCTACCAGACTCTTTGAGGGGACGATTTTTAGAGATGTCAACCTCACTCTCGACGGATGGAAGCAGTACGAGCAGGAAAAACGCGGGGGGTTCGATGGTAACTACGGTTTTCTCGCCATGCAATTTGGCGAAGCCGAACTCGACTCATTTGTTCGGGAAGTATTGAAACCGGCAGTTAAGGAAGGAACCGACTATGAACTCATCAACTTGGATGACCGCTCCAGAGCGGGTGTCATCGACGACATTATGCGAGTTCAAATAAGGGATGCGAAGTTCGTCATCGTCGATCTCACCCACGACAACAATGGAGCGTATTGGGAGGCCGGGTATGCGGAAGGGCTTGGTAAGCCGGTCATCTACATTTGCGAAAAGAAAAAGTTCGACGAGAAAAAGACCCACTTCGACACGAATCACTGCACCACCGTACCTTGGTCAAGGGATGACGACGAGGGTTTTTGCAAGAAGTTGGTTGCCACCCTCCGCCGTTCGCTAGATGAGGTTTCGTGAGCTTTGTGATGTTTCGATGAGCCGTGTCTGATGGGATTATTGGCGGCTCTCGAGCCACCCGTGGATTGTTTGTTCTATTGGTTAACGACCATTTTCGGCATGAGAGAAAGAGAAGGTCGGAAAAAGCTATGCTGATCGAAGATGGGAAAGGTGAAATATTGATGGCATGGCAGGCATACACCAACGGAATCGAAAGCGCATGGGCTGTTCTCAAACACAGATTCGACGGCATGTATCACAACTGGAGTAAGAAGCATTGCCGCGCCTAAGTAGATATGTTCACCTTTCGTCTGAACGAGGGCAACTGTGAGACTGATACAGAAGATAGGCTCGCTTCTTTGT
>VXPC01000021.1 GCA_009839685.1 Candidatus Saccharimonadota bacterium
GAGCACCTCGAACTGGAGCGGAAACCCACCGTCACCCTCGAGGAGATCTCCCGCCTTGCCGAGGAACAGGGGCTCAAGACCCCTGGGAGGATTATCGCGCACCGCCTCGTTCGGCTCGGATGGCTGCGGCTGGCTACAATGACGGCGTAACCGGGTGGACGAAATGGGTCGGAATCGGTGGACACTTTGTGTCGGAATCAGTGGACGAATCGAATCGGAATCAGTGGACGGCATCAGTCGGAACGAGGAGAGCGACTTCACCCCGTGGCTTGCATTTGGGCGCGCGTGCTGGTGTGGATCGCGAAGAGTTTCACGGACCAGCACTGGGCGGCACTGGACTGACTCAACGAGGTGCCCGAGACCGGCACTCGGTTCTTCGGTCTGGAGATCGAGCTGTGGCAAATCGGCAACTCGCCACCGGCTCCGAAGTTCAATGTCATCGCCCGGCCGAACGACTGGACGAAGGACGGAAAGGACACGGCGGTACTTGGGCGGTGGCCACGAGCTCAGAGTCGAGCTCGTAATCACCGGAGAGCACAGCAACCACTATTTCAATCTGCTTTACGCCGACCGACACGATATCGAGAAGGAGCACGATTTCGGGGAGAAGCTGGAATGGTACAATCCCGCTGACGTCAAGCAGCGAAAGGCCTATTGGCGCTTTGAGACCAACCTGGGGAATGACGGCCGCGTCTACTCTCGGCGAATCTTCGTCAGGAGACATGCAGCCGACGAATCATGTGTAGCTGCTTTACCCGCAGGTATAGTGTCTCCAGTAGCCATCCCGAGCGCACATACGCGCGCAGCATGCCGATGGCCTCGTGTAATGAGACGAGTTGAGACTGTGCTCGCCCACGACGGCGGAGTGTATTGTTCGAGCAGATTGCGAATCAGTTCGATCGTCTCACCGCTTCCATGTACAGTTGTGGCCTGGAGGACTAGTGCCGCCAGGCCCGACGCGGTAGCCGCCGCAGCGTGCGGGCCGTGCCATCCTGCAGTAAACCCGGCACCCGCGACAACGCGCTCGCTACCGCCTGCTACCGTGAAGTAGAGATCGGGAACACGAATCACGCCGGCACCGTGATTAGACCAAGCCGACAACGTACCTACGACCAATACTCCGGAAGACGCACACTCCTGTAACCGTTCGGCTACGCCCGGTTCGGCGGCGGGACCGACAATCGACGAAAGACCGACGGGCGGGGATCCGTCCGGCTCCACAAGAAGGTGATCCATCGGTAGATTCCCGAGGTCACCTCGTCCAATACCAGCTGGAACTACAACGGTGACACCGGCGTCGACGGCGCGCAGCAGAGCGGCATGAGTTTCGGGGTTGGCCGGAAGCGGCAAGTCAACGAGTGCTCGGACGTTTGGGCCCCGGACGAGGCCCACGCACGTTCGAGGCACTAGCAGCACGCTACCAGCGCCAAGAGTGGAACTGGCCCGGTCAATTGCCGACGCGAGCGCGGCGGCCGTCGGTTCAGCTGCGAACAGTGTCACCCTGGCAGCCGGCGCGATCCCTCTGGGCCCTAGCTCCGGTCGAGCGATCGCTTCCTGTGCGGGCATGGGGACTGCCGCGATCTGTGACAAGACCGCAGTGTCAAGCGAGCTCCAAGGCGACTCAGGCACTGAGACGCCTTCCGACGTCAACTTCGTGGCTGCAAATGCTGGATGTGCGCGATCCCAACCTTGTCCCACCAACCCAAGTCGAACGCCTGCGCCGTCAAGCCCGGCAATTCCTCCATCCGTCCCACCAAGAGCGGGTAATCCGGGATCCAAAAGCGAGCGGGAGAGCGCCACGGCAATCGCGAACAACGCTTCCGGACCCTGCGCCCTGATCGCTCGGTTCAACGACTCCGCGACCAAACCATAGACTCTCCCCGGTGATATCCCACGAAACAAGTCCCGCCGCACGTGCTGCAGTTCCATGGGCGCAAAACGTGTGACATGAGTGGTCTCGCGCCACGCCAAGCGGCGGAGCCAACCTCCCGCCGGCCAGAGACCGAGGTGCCGCAGCACCTCGTCCCCGAGAATCCGGGGCACATCGGCGAAGAGCCGGTGGACATGTGCTTCGTCCTCGTCGGTGGGTGGTTCGAAGACACGTGCACGGCAGACGTCGGCGATCTGATCGCGGATCGTGATCCGATCCTCGTCTGCGATGGAAGGTATATCTCCAAGTGCCGTGTCTACAGCCCGCCTGATCGCAGACGATATGGAGGGATTCTGAGTGGTAACGGCTGTCGGAGGAAGCACCCGCGGCTCGAAGTCTACAGCAATCAATGCCATCTGCTGCCAATACTCCGCGAGCGAGCGATCAACGTCGATGCGCTCATCGTCTGGAATCCTGTTCCTTTGCGACTCCGAATCCTCTTGTGCGCGCCGGACAACGTCTACAATTTCGTCTGGATCCGCTGAAATCAATTCCTGCAGGGTACAAGCGACCCCAGATAGCACAATAACCTCGGCGGCGTGCCTCGGCATTCCAGCCGCCATCAACCACGCCTGTCCTTTCCAAGAGCGGGCGCGCACTCGTCCACCCCCTGTCACAGCGGCAATGTCCGCAATCGAGGCATGGCGAAGCTCAGCCAGGGTGCCGATCCCGTTCCTTCGGAGCCGCGAACCATAAACTGATCCCACTCCCTCCACGACTTCCACCGACTGCTGCGCCGTCATGTCGACTCTCCCAGAACGCGCGAGAGCTCATAGTCCATAGCCGCTTCAAGATCCCGTCCGAATCCTGCACCGGAAGGATCAAACCGCTTGAGGGTATATGCTGCGATTTCTTGGGACCGGATCAAGTCTCCGAGTGTCCGCTCCCGGCCGTGGGCTAGGAACTCGACCCGCACTACAGCATCCCATTTTCCCTTACAGACCACTCGCCGAGACAAGCTCTTGAAGGGCCGACCGCCAGGGGAACGGATGGAATTGAAGATTCCTTTCAAACCATGATCGGCGAATCGCAGATACTGAATATGTGACTTGTTGGGTCCAAAGAAGCCGCTGTCCAACTCCGTGACTTCCAACTTCAATTCGAAATCCAAATCTATGCGCTCAATCCGAAAGGGGTTGAACGCGACAGGTATATGAGTTGGTTCCTCGCTCTTGATGTCGTGCTGCCCTGACTTTGACGGGTAGTAGTACCTGTCCCTGCAGCCCATTCCATCGGAGGCTGTCAGGACAAAACGAATCTCTTCGTCTTGCCAAGGTCCCGGGTCGGTAATGCCACCGCACCAAACAAGGCTGGTGATGTATACATCAGCGTCGATTGGGATTTTTGCCTGCGCTTCTGCAATCTGTTTTTCTATACGGACAATTTCCTTGCCGAGTGACCCACTAGTGCCAGTAAGCCCCGACTCCAGGATATCCTTGATCGTGGCGTCATTGTCCAATGCTCGCACTTTGTCTCGCCAGTCGAGCGGCACGGTTCGCTTGCCGTACAACGCCGTCATGTAGTCGATATCGCTGCGTTTTAGGTGAGCGTGATGATCGGATCTAGATTCCCCCTTGGCATCTGCCAACTGTCGTTCGGGTTGGTAAGGGGTCATTATCGATCCCGGCGCTGCCTCTCGTTCGTCGAGCGTCTGTTCTACGGAGTCCGACCTTGGCGACAAGCTGTGGAGTGCGCGTCCCGTGAAGTGCTGAAGTGCGTACGCCAGATCTAGCCGTCGCGCTTGCGCGTCGTAACCAAGCCCCCAGGACCATCGGTCGCCGCGGCAATTGAAAAGCGGCTGCGGATCGAGGAATACGCACCCTAGTCGCTCCGCTGCCGGCCTCCCGATCCCGAGAGGTGCGTCTGCGTAACTCACTCGGATCATCGGAGCTTCCTCAGTAAGATCTGCGCGCGCGTAGCCAATAGCGGCGTCTTCCATCCATGCCAACAGTGAACGCAGCGCCGGCATCTCCATATCCGGCAGGTCAGGGTGTGCATCGATGTGATACGTAATCGCCCCGAACGGTCGGACGTCAATTCGGTACTCGGCGACGATTCCATAATGATCCGAGAGGTCGCGAACGTCGTCGCGGCCGATTCCGCGCGCGCTCTGGTACTTCAATAGCTCGCACGACGTAGGTTCGCAGTGCACATAGAAGGACGGCCTCGGCGCATAGAGAATGTAGTCAAGCCGCTTCCGTTCGCCCTTGTCCTCCCCGAATTCCCTGATGAGGTCATTGACGCCTCCGGCGGAAGTCGCTCCCGGGTCGTTTGGATGTTGGACTCGCCACGTGTCGGCGAGGTTCAACAGTTCGACCATGTACTTGTACTCATCGGTCTGGAGGCCATTGTGGTCTTCTGCAATCACATTGAAGTCACCCATCGCGATTAGCGCCATATGCGTACGTGACAGGCGAAGACTGTCAGCAACATTCGCTACATCCGCCAACTGTAACCGACGCACCTCGGCCTGGTCTCTGTCGGCCTGTAGGTGGGTCAGCAAGACACCGACTGTTGCTGCCGCACCCGGTACGTTGATTCTGGCCGCCAAGACGCCCTTGTCGGCCCAGGCGTCGAAACCCGCCTCCGTGCTAAATGGATGAAAAGTGGGATCCCCGTCGAACGGATGTCTGCTCAGTAGCAACAGACCTGCGCCAAGAACATCCCAGTCAGGAAGTGTGAACGCCAGAAACGAGTCGCCAGGCGATAGAGTCGAACCATGCGCAGCATGCGGATACAAATCCCGCAGCTCATGCACCACGCGATCTGCGAACCTCTTGTCCCAGACTTCAGTCAAACCGATGACGTCGGGGTGGGGGGATTCGGTCCGGATGGCCCAGATTATGGGGATTATAGCGAATACTTGACTCCATTCTCTAAAACGGTTAGATTGAAT
>VXPC01000045.1 GCA_009839685.1 Candidatus Saccharimonadota bacterium
ACTTGCTCACAGTCTACACCCCAACCGGCATCCCGACTTTTGAGACAGGCTCAAATGGGAATCATCCCCGGGATTTTCGGAACCGGTCCTTACCGCCAAGTGCTTGCACATACCGGATTTCGGCCCGAAAAATTCCATACGTTTTGAGTTCAAAAGGGGCTGAAAAATGCCCAAAAGGGAACCGACACCAATCCCTGTACACGGGTATGACATCAAACCCAGCTCTTGCCGGGTTCCCACGAGCGTGATTTCTGGACACGGTGCGAATCTGTTGCGGTCACGGTCCGTCGGTTGGTCGAGGGTATCGCTGGAGCGGAGAGATAATTGACAAGGTTGCACCGGTGGCGCACCATACAAGGACGAGCGATGGGCTTCACCTCTTGCGGTTTCATGGACTCGTCCTAGCGACTTTGTAGTTGCATCGGACACTGCCCATGCGCCGCGAAATATTGGCGGCCGTCGAGGACTCTCATGAGCATAGATGTTGTTAGGGGCACAACTGTCAAGCCTGCGTCTAGTGGCGAGCTAGCTAGGTTGCTGACCGGCGCCCCTGACCTGTCAGGTCAACTATTTATCGGGTACCCAATACTGGGCACCTCTACTGGCTCGTATCCCATAGATGCGTTGCTGGTCTCCGAGGACGGTGGTGTCGTGATATTTGACCTAGTGGAGGGAACCGACGCCGGTGGCTACCGAGAGCGCCAGGACGACTCATTCAACAAATTAGAAGCCAAGCTCAAGGTATATCCGCAGTTGAACGATCGGCGACAGCTCCGGGTGCCCATCGAAACGATATCATTTGCCCCCGGCGTGCCGACCCTCCCTCAGAACGGAGAGGGTTACCGCATCACGAACGGACAGACCATCGTAGACGCCGTGCGACAACTTCAAGGCAATAGGCTGGAGCATGACCTTTATCGGTCAACCTTGTCAGCAATAGAAAGTATTTCCACGATTCGGCAAGGCAGAGCAAGGCGGGTCATTGAGCAGCCAGATTCCTTGGGCGCACGATTGAAACGGTTGGAGGACTCCATCGCTACGCTGGACCACCAGCAGAGCACTGCGGTAATCGAAACCGTCGAAGGAGTACAGCGGATTCGTGGTTTGGCGGGATCAGGCAAAACCATAGTGCTTGCCTTAAAAGCAGCCTACCTCCACGCCCAACACCCCGATTGGCGAATCGTGGTCACCTTTAACACCCAATCTCTAAAGGGATTTTTCCGGCGCTTGATTCATAATTTCTTTCTTGAAATGACCGGTGAGGAACCAGACTGGGACCGCATCAGGGTGATCCATGGGTGGGGCGCACCAGGAGGTCCTGACCGAGATGGCCTGTATTTTGAGTTTTGTCGAACTCATAATCTCCAATACTTCGACTTCCGCACGGCAGCACGAATGTTTGGGCGGATTGGAACGCTGGGCAGAATTTCTGAAGTCGCCCTAAACCAGGCGCATGAACCCAAAGAGCTGTATGATGCAGTGCTCGTCGACGAAGCACAGGATTTCACACCTCCGTTCCTTCGACTTTGCCTGTCTTTACTGAAGGATCCCAAAAGGCTAGTTTATGCCTATGACGAACTGCAAAGCTTGTCGGGCGAGTCTCTCCCTTCTCCGGAGACGATGTTTGGCGGAGTCATCGCAGGAGGCATGCAAATATGGGGAGACGACCCCGAATCCGAAGGGCCCCGCCGGGACATTATCCTACAAAGGTGCTACCGCAACTCCCGGCCAGTCTTGGTGACGGCACACGCTCTCGGTTTTGGAGTATATCGAACTCCTACTGAGCAAAGCGAAACTGGCCTCATTCAGATGTTTGATAATCCAATGCTTTGGACGGACGTGGGCTATCATGTGGCTAGTGGGGAACTTGAGGAAGGCCGAGAAGTCGTCCTTCGAAGAACTGAGGATACAAGCCCTACTTTCTTGGAAGAGCACTCCAAAATAGAGGAGTTGATCCAGTTTCACCGATTCGAAAGCGAAGAAGACCAAGCCCGATGGTTGGCTATGTCTATTTTCAACAACCTTAGGGAAGAGGAGTTGCGGCACGATGACATCGTAGTCATCAATCCCGACCCTCGCTCAACGCGTGGCAAAGTCGGCGTGGTGCGGCGGGCGCTTCAGGAAATGGGCATTCATTCCCATCTAGCGGGTGTGGACACCAGGGCGGATACATTTTACAGACAGGATGCCGCATCCATAACCCTCACGGGGATCTATCGAGTCAAGGGAAACGAAGCCGGCATGGTCTACGTAATCAATGCACAAGATTGCAACCTTCCCACTATGAATTTAGCGTCCATACGGAACCAGCTTTTTACGGCGATCACAAGAAGCAAGTCCTGGATTCGGGTTCTGGGTGTTGGAAGCCACATGGATTCTCTGATCGAGGAGTTTCAAAGGCTAAAGGAAGCTAATTTTGTTTTGAGGTTTCATTACCCTACGTCCGAACAGCGGGAAAACTTGAGAATAGTTCACCGGGACATGGGAGGTGCCGACCAAGCAACAGGTCAGGGCCGGCAGCCGGAAATCCAAATGCTGCTGCAAGATTGGGAGGCCGGCAACATCGAGGCAGAAGATGCGATGTCCAGACTGCGGGAACTTATGGATTAACGACAATGCCTTCGCCCAACGCAACGAGGACACAAATCGAAGAGATAGTCCTCTACATGATGGATACAGGTCTTTCGGACGACCAGAATTTCCCTCACCTTGACAGCAGAGCAAGTCCTTTGGTGAGGGTCAGTTTCCCGGGGGCAGAATACATTGGCGACGCGTTACGAGACCGCCCATACGAGGAGATTTACAGGGATCTTGCAGAGTCACGCGCCTTCAACCTCAAAATGCTCGACGGAGCATTAGTACAAATGACCTATCAATTCGTCCAAGGTGGGTTGGTCGAGCACCGGCTTGCCTTCCTTCCGTCGCCTTCCCTCGCAGAGTTTCAAAACGACCCGCAGGTCTATTTCGACGACGACTTGTATGCGGACATCGTCGCGAGTAGCATCGTCCACGTGCCCATGCGTTTCGACTATGATGCATCAGAAGAGATCCACCGAATCCTGATCCATCCCAAGTCTCACCTAACCCTCGGTCAGTATAGGAACTGTAGGATTCCAGTCTCTGCCCCCTTGACACCTCTTCAATTTACCGACTTCATTCTTAGGAATTTTTATCACACGGCCTATCAGAATTTTGCAGCCAAACTGCCAGTTACAAGCGCTAGGTTTCCCGACTCCATCCTACCAGCCGAGCGGGAACTTGTTCATATCGTGGTTCCTCGGTGAACAATAAAACCATGTAGTAAGGCGGCATCCACGCTCCTGAAACCCAATAGGGGTTGAGGAGTGATGACATGCGTATTCGCCACCACGGCGGTCCGTGGCACGCTCTCGACTCTTTGGGCAATCCATTCCTGCCGTCGCGCTCTGGTACACTAACCTCACCTCGGAGAGGATATCCTCCGGTCTGCCGGTTATCCTCCCTGGAGCAGTTGTCAGCGGGAAAGTGTTGGGAACGCTTTATTTCCGCGCCTTGTGTGTCATCGCCCAACGGGACGGCGAGGGGCGTTTCCTCACCGGCTGGTCGACGCAAGTCACCTCCAGGCTCTTACGGACGGACCACCGTGCCAGCTGTTTAACGGTCAGCACGGTGAGACGGCATTTCTCAGAAACATCGGGCATCAGTTAGGAAATGATTGACAGGGTTGCGCCGGTGGCTCACCATCAGAGTAAGACCGGATAACAAGAGGTGACCATGCCGAGAACGACGAAGACCATCACCTTCTCGCTGCCGCCGGAGATGGCGGAGCGGCTGGACCAAGCGATGCAGGGGCAGGGCCGTTCCCGGAGCGAGTTCCTGCGGGAGGCGGTGGTGCGCTACATTGAGGAGTGCGAGTGGCGGCAGTTGCTCCGTTACGGGGAGGATCGGGCCCGGGATCGGGGCATCGGCCCGGAGGACGTGGCTGACTTGGTGGAAGAGTACCGGGCCGAGGCAGGCCGGTCCCAAGCATGAGGGTGGTCCTGGACACCAACGTGGTCATCTCCGCGCTCAACTTCCCCGGCAACGAACGAATGGTGCTGGAGCTGGCGCTGCGGGGAAGGTTTGAGTTGTTCCTGTCCTGGTTCATCCTGGGCGAGGTCTCCGGGGTGCTGACGCGAAAATTCGGCTGGAGCCAGGAACAGGTAATACGGGCGATCAGCGTCCTTCAAAACGCCGCCACCGTCATCGAACCGCCCCGCCTGGAGGAAATAATCGAGGGCGGCCACGCCGATAACCGGATATTAGAGTGCGCTGCCGCCAACGCCGATTACCTGGTCACCGGCGAACGCTGGCACCTGCTGCCCCTGGGAGAACACCGGGGCACGATAATCGTCAACGCCCCGCGTTTCCTGTCGGCGCTGGCCCAGGTCCGGTAGGATGGTATAGGGACCGCACTACCCAACTGCTGACAGTTACTTCTTGACAGATGCCGCTCGGATGTTTCATGATGTTGAGTAAGACTGGGTAATCATCCACAACGACAAAAAAAGGGAAGCACATATGACAAAAAAGCAGCAGTTCTAATTCCTGACCCCGGCGGCCCTCTACGCCCGTGTCTCCAGCGACCGCCAGGACGTGGACCTCTCCGTGGCCGCCCAGTTGCGGGCGCTGAGGGAGTACGCCAAAGCCAACGGCTACACCGTGGCCCGTGAGTACGTGGACGAGGCCGAGAGCGGCAGAATCGCCGACCGGCCCCAGT
>VXPC01000059.1 GCA_009839685.1 Candidatus Saccharimonadota bacterium
TATCTTAACTATAAAATCTTCGAAGGTTTGAGTCAAAATTACATTCAAACATTCTTCTAGATTTTCTTCTCCATTAAATACTGGAATTGCAACTGTTAGGCTAACCAACTTAATTCACTACCAAATAAAAATTGAATTATCTAAAGAACCCAAAAAAAGGTTCTCTAATATGCTTCTTTAACACACTTGAGATAACCACCCGGTGAAGAACTTAAAACAAGTTTCCCGTTTAAAGTTTTATCTATCTCGAATCTATCATTTTCCGCAAGAAAAATATCTCGTGCTGCTAGAGGTTCGTTTCCTTGGTAAAGTAATTGTGATCTTTTTTTAGGGGCTTGAGATTTGTTTAAGTGTCCAAGAATGGTATCAGCAATTACTAGATAGCACCCTTTAGTACAAAATTTAGAATAGATACGAAGTTCATCAAGTACATGATCACGTGAGTGGTCTGAATCGAGAATTACCATAATTTTTGCTTTCTCTGGAAGTAAATCCTCAATATTCCTAATAGTATTTTTATCAACACTACTTCCAGAAACAAGTTTTACCTTATGTGACAATTGATGTTCTTTTATGGTTTCCTTATTGTGTTGACGGAGATCAATATCCACACCAATAACGAATCCTTTTGATTTTATCATCTCCAACATGGATGCAAGGAAAATTACAGAACCGCCCCGAGCAACACCAGTTTCAATAATCACATCGGGTTTAGATTTCCAAATAGCTTCCTGGGTTGCAATTATATCTGCTGGAAGTTGAATAATAGGAACACCCATCCAAGACCATAAATAGGGATAGTCGTATTGGTCAAGACTTATTAATGTTTCAGTGGCTTGACTAAATACTTGCTTATCTTTTCCCAATCTGTGTGATTGAGAAATTGTTTGAGATTCAAATTCTAAACGGTCATCTTTGGCTGTCATTAATATCCACTCTAAGCGATATGTGATTGAAATAATCTTATTGAATTCAGGGAATATAATTGATCATGAACATTTCACAATAGGCTTAGCAGGATTACCTATTACTATAGTATCAGGTTCTACATTTCGGGTAACCACGGCTCCGGCTCCAATTACTGATCTTGCACCAATAAATAGGCGTGGTAAAACTGTAGCATTTGCGCCAATAAACACATCATCTTCTATGGTTACAGACCCACAAATTGTTGCACCTGGAGCAATATGTGTTCCACATCCAATTATTGTCTCATGCGCAATTGTTGCTGATATATTTACTAGGCAACCATCTCCTAATTTAGCGTTGTTGTCTAGTACAGCACCTGGTAAAACATAACAACCGTTACCTATACTTACCGTTTTTGAAATATAACAATTACTTGACAATATTGATGGTGTTCGAATTCCATTCTTGTTGAGATATCTCAGAATAGAATTTCTGTCTTTACCAATCCTACCAATGGCAACTACACCATTAAGAGTTTTACTTGATTTCTCATAGTTATTATTCTGCCAAAAATCTTTTAAAAATGCTTTTAACCCAGTGTCACCGATTACTAGAGGTATCTTCGGATCAATGGAAACAGCATCTTTGTTATTGTCTGCAACCACCACAATTTGGCCCCGTTGTTCTTCAATAATTTCCTGAAGTATTAGGGCAAGACCTGAACTCCCCCAAATTAAATATTGGTTACTCATGGGTAGGTCTGATTCAACAAATACAATATTGTCCTTTGCTGTAATTTCCCATTAGTCATAGGATCTCTCATTAACAACGCAAAGAAAATTAAATGTTGAGTGAAGAAAAATTATAATAATACTCATTATGAATCTTAAATTAGAGATAGTTATTCGTGTAAGTACTGTTTAACGAAAGTAAAACTTTGATATTGCTATTTGTTAATAAATTTTTTGAATATTTGATTTAGTGTTGAGCATACTCGATTTATATCTTGGGAGGTCATATCATGGTAACTGGGTAGATTAATTGCTCTGTCTGGTATTGACCAAGCATGGATATTTTCTGGTTTCTTATCAAACATTGGTAAGGATGATAGCGGATAAAAGAATGGGCGAGCATCAATATTCGAAGCCCTAAAAGCATTAAGAAGTATTTCTCTACTCACCCCAGTTTTGGTACCGAATACTATTGTTGGCATCCAAGCACCATTAATTGTTTCTGGAATATCTGGGTTCATTTTAATTCGGTCACTAACACATAATTTTTCTCGATAAGTAGATAGTATCTCTCTTTTGCGTGAAACTAGTTCGTCTATGCGTTTTAATTGAGCGCAACCAATTGCAGCCTGTAAATTAGACATTTTAAACTTATAACCAATAAATTTAGGCCAAAATTGGCGTTTTTCTTTTTTACATCTACCATGGTTCGAAAGAGTTAAAACAGACTCGAAAAGATCTGGATCTGAGGTTACAAACATTCCACCTTCTCCTGTAGAAATAGTTTTTGATCCATGAAACGAAAATGTTCCGAACTTTCCCATGGATCCAGCTTTTTTACCTTTCCAAACCGATCCAATAGCTTGGGCAGCATCTTCAATTATAGGTATGTTATATTTATGACCTATATTCAATAGGTAATCCATGTCACAGAGATTGCCATATAGGTGTGTAGCAATTATAGCTCTTGTCTTGTTAGTTATTGCTTTTTCTACCATGCTGGGATTAATGCACCAATTAAATGGATCTATATCTACAAAGATTGGAGTAGCACCCAAATGAATTATTGGGGCAACAGTTGCAATCCAATTAGTTTCAGCTAGAATTATTTCGTCTCCTGGACCAATCCCCATCCCTGCAAGTCCTAATTGCAAAGCACCAGTACAACTTGATGTTGCAACTGTGAAAGGTACATCTAAGTGCAAGCAAAAGGCCTTTTCAAATTCAATTATGTAGTCGTAACAATTACTGCCCCAGCCATTGTGCAGGGCATCTAACGCAAATTCAAATTCAAGCTCACCCATAGATGGCTTCGAATACAAAACCTTGTCCATCAGATTTCTTCTATACTTGGTATAAATTTCCAAAAACGTGTTCCATGACTAACCAGGCTAGCAAGTTGTTTTTTTATCTCGGAAGCAATATTCCATGGAAAAATAATTAAATGGTCTGGTGGTTCTTTAAAAAGAACATCAGGTGATAGGATAGGGATATGACTTCCTGGAAGAAATTTACCTATCTTTGATTCAGCGGAATCACAAACAAATTGAATTAAATCGGGTTTTATACCCGCGAAGTTAAGAAACGTATTACCCTTTGCAGCTGCACCATACCCCATAACGCTTTGACTATTTGTTTTAGCCTCAATCAAAAATTTAAGGCCTTCATTTTTTGTTCTTTCTGCCTGATGCTGGAAATTACTATAGAAAGCTTTTGTATCCATACCTCTGTGTCTTTCTAATTGAATTATTGATCGAACTGAAGGATCTGAAGTAATGTTTGCATTTTGTTTACAAGCAAAAATTCGAAGAGAACCACCGTGTGTATTTAATTCTTCCACTTTAAATATTCGAAGACCAGATTTATCCATGATAGAATTTACCGTGAGAAGCGATAAGTAAGAAAAATGCTCATGGTATACAGTATCAAATTGAACAAATTCCACTAGGCGCATTAAATGTGGGAATTCTAATACTGCAATTCCATCATGCTTCAATACTGATGCAATACCGTCAGTAAAATCATTGATATCTGGTACATGTGCATATACATTTGCACCATAAATCAGATCTGCTTTTCCCAAACTAGAAGCACATTTAGTACCAAAGAATGTTTCAAGTACATCAATTCCTTGTGCTTTAGCAACACTAGCTACTTTTGAAGTAGGTTCAATTCCTAAGCAAGGAATACCTCTATTTTGAAAATTTCGAAGGAAATAGCCATCATTCGATCCAACTTCTATTACAAACGAATTTTCATCAAGTTTTTGAAAATTAATTATTTCCTCCGCAAAATTTGCAGCGTGTTCTAGCCAAGTCTTTGAAGTTGATGAGAAATAGGCATAATCTTTATCAAACAATGAGTCAGCATTGATAAAATCCTCTGTTTGAACCAACCAACAATGTTCACAAACGAAAAGTCGCAAAGGATATGTTAATTCTGGTTTGGACAGTGATTCCTTTGTCAAATATGCATTAGAAGGTGGTGAAAACCCCAAATCCAAAAAATTATGATTTAATGTGCAGTTACAATGCCTGCAATTTTGATTCATAGAGGTAGTACTTTCTTAAGTGGAGGTAAATTGGCATCGCGGTCAGAAAGTTTATAGACTGGTAAGGGCCAATTTATTGAGATATCAGGATCAAGTGCATTAACTCCACCCTCTCTTTTTGGTTCATGGAACTCAGAGTGGAAATATTGTAGGACAGTTTTGTCTGACAACGTTTGGAACCCATGAGCAAAACCAGGAGGTATGTATATTGAGTTAAGTCGTTCACTATCTAGTTCTACCATCACATGTTCTCCATAGGTTTCCGAATCTTTACGAAGGTCCAAAGCAATATCAATGGCTTGACCACGAATGCATCGAAC
>VXPC01000063.1 GCA_009839685.1 Candidatus Saccharimonadota bacterium
GTCCTACAATTCCCCGCAACGTTGAATGCCTCAATCATGTTCGCTTCTTCCCAACCGCCCCCAGCAACCACCACCGCCCGGCTTTCAACCGCCGCCTCCGCCCGCTCCTCCGGTTCCTCCCCAGCCGCCGCAACCCGAACTACCCGGGCAGGTTCCACCCGCGCCCGCTCCCGGACCCATGCCCCAGCCGCAAGTCCCGCCGCCGATGCCTCAGGACATCTCGCCGCCCCAGCCGCCCCAGCCCGAACCGCTTCCGACGGTTTCGCCTCCGCCAGCTGAACAGCCGGCCGGCGCGATGCCGGCCCCGCAGGAAGCAGCCGCTCCGAATGTTGGAATTCCGCCGGCAGGAGTCCCGCCGGAACTTATGAATCCCAATGTCGGCCCGGAGCAGTTGGCCAATCTGGACACTTCCAGCAGCGCCAGCAACGGCCGGGTCTGGAGCCGGACCTTTATCATCATCTTGGTCGTCATAGTGTTCGTCTTGGCGGTTGCCGGTTGGTTCTTTTACAGATACGTCAGCAACAATAACGAAGAGGCTCCGGCCGAAACCCCGGCCGAAACCGAAGAATCAAGCTTCAGGTTTACGGATTACTAGCTGCTGGTAAGGGATTTCAATACCTTGCTTGTCGAAGGCTTGCTTGAGCCGCAGCCGCATCTCCCCGGCCACTTGCCATTGGCTGCCGGGTTTCATTTTGCCCATGGCGCGGACCACGACCGAGTGGGCGCCGAATTCTTGGACGCGCAGGAACTTGGGTGACTCGACGATCAAATCCTTGAACTTGTCGTCGCGGGCAATTTTGGCGCCGACCTCATCGATTGTCTTCCGCACCTTGTCAATGTCGGCGTCATAAGCGATGTCGATATTCAAAACCAGGTTGGAGTAATCCATCGTCAGGTTGGAGGTGACGCCGATTTGGCCGTTGGGTATGAAGTGCTTGGCACCGTCGACGTCGCGCAGAATCGTCTGCCGGACCGTGATTTCCTCGACCGTGCCGGTAATGCCGGCCAAAGTGATAACGTCGCCGACCCGGTACTGGTTCTCAAGGATGATGAAGATGCCGGACACGAAGTCCTTGACGACGGCCTGGGCGCCGAAACCGATGGCGATACCGGCAACGCTGGCGCCGGCGATCAGGGGCCCGATATTGACTCCCAGCTGGGCCAGAACCAGCATCGTGCCGAAAATCCACAGGGCGACCCGCAGGATGGCGCTCAGGATGCTGATCAGGGTGTCTTCGCGCATCTTCTCGGCTTTGGCCGAGGAGTAGCGGTCGGAGGTAATCGCTCGCCTGACGATTTTGTCGATGACCGTGCTGCCGAAATGCTTGATGATGAACAGGACCAGAATAATCAGGCCCAGGTTGAGTCCGGTCCGCCAGACCGCCTCCGGGATGGTCAGTCCGAACAGGTTGATATCCGTCATAGTCGCCAATCCTCTCTATTTGTTATTTATGATTCGTTTTAATTCTACTACACCCGGCCGCCGCGCCACCTACTTAGTGTATAATTTGCCTAGATGTCAAGGATTTACGCGTGTTTGAAAAAAGTCTCGGTGCCGCTGGCTTTCGCCTTGGGGCTGCTGTTCATGCTGGTGGCCTTGGGTATTTTCTGGCTGGTCGGCCGCGCCGTCAGCGAGGAGACCGTCTTCTGGCAGGCGATCGACAACAATCTCAACAGCCGGAGCCTGATTTTGGATACCGAAGTCAGCGTCCCGGCCCAAACGGGCGAAACGGCCCTCCTCAGCAGCCAGCTGGGCTTTAATTTCGCGCCCGAAACCAGCTTCGGCTGGCGGCAGATTGTCCTGCGCTATGACCAGAATCTGGCCGACCTTTACGGTTTCGGCTTGCAGCTTGACCAGTATGAGGAATGGTATGAACAATCCAGTTGCGGTTCGGGCACCGACGTCTACTTGCGCCACGACCTCCATGCGCGGCCGGCCCCGGCCGACTGGCGGAATCAGTTGGACAGCCTCGGCTTGCAGCCGCCGTTCGGCCAAGCGGGTACGGAGGTTGCGACCGCGGCGCCTGACAGCATGCAGCATTTCATGATGTATTCACTTGCCAACGGCAGCGTGCTGCTGCACGGCAAATTGCCTCCCGAAGAGAGGCGGGCGATAGTCGATCAGCTGCGGGAAGCTTACTCGGTTGATTTCGAGAACGTCAGAACCATCAAAGCCGGCGGCCGGCTGCTTTACGAATACGACGTCAAGGTCGACTACGGGCTTTTCGTGCCGGCTTTCGTGGCTTACTTCAACGCCACTTCGGCCGACGAAAGCCAGAGGAGGGATTTGCCGGCCGGTGAGGCTACCGGCGAATGGAGCGTCACGCACACCGTAGTGGTTGACGCTTGGTCGCGGCAGATAACGGAGGTCAGGCATCCTTTGGAACTGCGTCTCGACAGGCCTATTAATTCGTTGGACAATGGCGTCCTGCCGGCCAGCGACTTCATCGTCGCCCCCTATTATTCGTACTACTCGGATTTGGTTGAATACTTGTCGCGAGAAGTCGGCGCCGACGTGCAAGTCGTGACCGAAGTGCTGAACCGCAACCAGCGAATCGACACGGGTCTGGTCGCCAGCGGCCCGCAGCCTCAGGCCATCGCCGCCGCCCATGATTCGGCCCCGCCGGTTTTCAGCGGCCGCATCGATGAATGCAAATGAATGAAACGCCCGGCCTGCTTAACCGCCTGAAAGTCTTCATCGGCCAGAATTTCTTGGAGCCTTACTGCTGTTTTTTCAGCCGCGTCTACCTGCGTCGTTGGCGGCCGACCGTCATCGTCATCACCGGTTCGGTCGGTAAAACCAACTTGCTTTACCTGCTGAAGGAGCAGTTCGGATCCGAAGCGGCCTACTCTTACCGAGCCAATACCAAGACCGGCATCACTTTCAGCGTCTTGGGTCTGCCGGCTGCCGCCGAACGCTGGCGCTGGCCGCTGCTGATCGCCGCCGTCCCTTTCGCGGCCTTTTTCAAGCGGGTCCGGGAAGAGAAGTTTTATCTGGTCGAGTACGACGTGTCGGAAACGGCCGCCGCCCGCTATTTCAAGTGGTGGTTGAACCCGGCGATCTGTCTGTGGACGACGGTTTCCGAATCGCACCTGCAGGCTTTTGACCGGGCGGCCCGCAAACAGGGCCGGGAGCCGTTCGAGCTGGTGGTCGAGGATTTCGCCAAAGTCGTCAGGGCGGCCAGCGAGCGGATTTTTGCTCCGGGTTCCAGCCGCCTGATGCGGAACAGCCTCAAGGGAACGGATGCGCCGATAAGTTGGTCGGATGGCGAACTGCTGTCTTATGAGGTCGGCCCAAAAGGAACCGTTTTCAAGTTTCCGGGGCGGGAGTTCGTCTTCAGCCAGCCCCTACCGCGACAGCTGGCCGACTCGCTGGCCCTGATGACCGACCTGCTCAAGCATTGCGGGCGGGAGGTGAAGACCGACTGCCGAGACTGGCCGGCGCCGCCCGGGCGGAGCACCCTGCTGGCCGGCTACAAGGGGTGCTGGCTGATCGACAGCAGTTATAACGCCCAACTGGAAGCGGTGGCAGCCGTTTTGGAGATGTTCAAGGAATTTTCCGCCGCGAAAAAATGGCTGGTCATCGGCGACATGACCGAACAGGGCAGTTTCGTCGAGCGGGCCCACCGGGATTTGGCCGAACTGATTATCGATTTCAAACCCGACCGCCTGTTTCTGGTCGGCCGGCGGCTGAAGCAATACGCCTGTCCGTTGCTTGAAAAACGGTATCCGGATCTGCACTGGTCGCCCCGGGCCGACGCGGCCTTGATAAAACTGCTGAAGGATTCGGTGACGGGCGAGGAGGCCATCCTCTTCAAAGGCGCCGGTTTTTTGGATATACTGGTAGAAGCCTTACTTAAGAATCAGGCCGACGCGGCTTTGCTCAATAATCCCGGGCGGCTGCGTCGCGTTTTGCGCCCTTAAAGCCATGGTCAAATCCGAGCGGCCGCCGACGCGGCGGGAAAAACTTTACATTCTTCACGGCTGGACATACACCTTGAAGCCTTGGCAGCCGACGGTTGATTTGCTGCGGGCCGCCGGCGTGGAGCCCGTCTTTCTCAAGGTTCCCGGCCTGACGTCGCCCAGCCGCAAGGTCTGGACCGTCGAGGATTATCTGGTTTGGCTGGACAAACGGTTGGCGTCCGCGGTCCGGCCGGCCGTTCTGGGTCACTCCAACGGCGGGCGGCTGCTGCTCAACTATTGTGCCTCCCGGCCAGACAAAATCGGCCGTTTGATACTGCTCAATTCGGCCGGCGTGCCGCCCGGCCGTTTCCTGCGTTTGCGGAACGCTGCCTTCCGTTATTTGAGCAAGATTTTCGGTTTTGCCAAGAATATCACCCCGTTGCGCAAGCTCGTCTACCGGCTGCTGGGCGCCGGGGATTACAACCAAGCCCCGGCCAACATGAAGCCGACGCTCGGCAATATGCTCGATTCCGACTACGAACTGGAAGCCAAGCTGCCGGCGATTGGGACCCCGGTCAATTTTGTCTGGGGAGAGAACGACAAAGTGACTCGCCCGGCCGCCGGCCGCTTTTTGGAATCAAGGCTGCCGAACGTCGAGAGTTTCGAGGTTCTTGCCGGCGCCGGCCACGCGCCGTACCTGACCCACCCGGCCGAATTGACACGGGCCATATTAAAAGTTTTAATGAACCAATGACCTTTGACGCCTTAGGCTCCAATTATTCCTTCCGTTTCGCCCTTAGATTTCTGACAGCCAAAGCGTCGACCGCGGATGAGCGCCGGCTCAAGGCTTTGCTGGCCAAGGAATACGGCGGCCGGGTTTGGCTTTACTACCGGGGCCGGGCCGCCTTGGCCGAAGCCGTGCGGGCGGCCGGTGCCAGAAGCGTTCTGACCAGCAGTTTCAGCTGTTACGTTGTCGAGCAGGCGATCGTTGCCGGCGGCGCCCGCCCGGTCTTCGCCGACATCAGCCGGCGTTCCTTCAACCCCTCCCTCAGGCACCTCAAAGCCGCGCACAAGGCCAACCCGGACCTTGACGCCGTCATTTTGCAGAACGTTTTCGGCATCGCCGCCAAAGTCAAGCCGCTGGTTGATTATTGCCGGCGGCACAAACTGCTGATTATAGAAGATTTAGCCCACTGCCCGGCTAACCGCTACGCCGACGGCGCCGCTTTCGGTTCGGTCGGCGACCTGGTCGTCCTGTCTTTCGGCCGCGACAAGCAGATAGACGCCGTTAGCGGCGGGGCGCTGATCGCCCGCAATCCGGAGCTGGCGGAAAAGGCCGATGCTCCGGTGCCGACGGCCGAATACCGCTACCAGCGGCTGACCGACAGGCTTTACCCGCTGCTGAGCGTCTGGCTGCGTTTTTGCTACCGTTGGCGCTTGGCTGCTCAGGCCTGGCACCGGCTGCTCGAATCCCTGAAGCTGCTGCCCCTGTCCAGCGGCGGCCCCCTGATGGCCGGCGTCGCCCTGCCCGCGGCCCGCTGCGGCTTCGTTCTGGAACAGTTCAGAGACATCCGGCTGGATATCAGCCGCCGCCGCAACCTATCGGGTATTTACGACGGCCTGTTGCCGGCCGGCAAATCGGCGACCGCCGGCCAGTCCCTGTTGCGTTACCCGCTGGTGCTGGCCTCGGGGCGCATCAAGCAAACCCTGCTCAAGCACCTGAAGCGCCGCCGCTTCAGCCTGCGGCAAAACTGGTACGATTCGCTGGTTTATCCGCCCCGGTTTGAAGACGCTTCCGTTTACCGGCCCGGCAGTTGCCCGGAACGGGAAAGACTGACGCCGAAGATTGTCAACCTGCCTCTGCACCGCGGTATGGACGAAGCCAAGGTCAAGCGCTTGGCCGCCGCCGCCGCCCCTTACGTCGGCCTGCGCTTTAAGACCAAATTCACGCCCGAGAGCTGGCGGGCGGTCCGGCGGGAATTCGACCCGGCCGGCTTCAATATGCTGACGTCTTGGGAGCAGGCCGAAACCTACAAAGCGCTCGGCCACAAGGTCTGGCGGCTGGTCGCTTACAAGGAGGATCGGCCGATAACCTTGGTTGTCGCCAGCCTGATAGCCGCCAAGCGGGCGCGGTTTCTGAAGGTCTCCGGCAATCCGGTCTTCGGCGATCTGGACGCCGCCCAGCAGGGCGCGGTGATGGAGAGGCTGAAAGAAATCGCCCGCCGGCACAAGTGTGCGTTCATCAGGCTGCAGCCCTGCCTGGACGATACGGCCGACAACCGCCGCTTCATCCGCCGGCTCGGTTTCAGGCCGGCGCCGGCCAATCTGGGCGCGCCGAACACGATGAAGGTCGACCTGGACCGGCCCGCGGAGGAAATCCTGGGCTCCAAGCACTACAAGAGCACCCGCAACAATATCAGCAAAGCCCGGCGCTCGGGCATCCGGATCGTGGAAGACGGCTCGCCGGCCGGCATGGAGCGTTTCTTGAAACTGCTGGATTTGACGCAGACGGCGCAGGATTTCGTCGCCAATTCCTCCGATTTTATCAAGGCGCAGTTCGCCGCTTACTCAAAAGCCGGCAAGGCCCGGCTGTATCTGGCTCTTGCCCCCGAAGGCGCTGAGGCGGGGGAGGAGGCTTTGGCCGGCGCCTTGGTGATTGACGACGACTTCGAGGCGGCTTATCTCTACGGGGCTTCAACGTTTGAGGGACAGAGGGCGAAAGCCGTCTACCTGTTGCAATGGCAGATCATGCTGGACGCCAAGGAGCGGGGCTTGAAGCTGTACGACCTGTGGGGGGTCGCCCCGCCGGGCAACGACAAACACCGTTTTGCCCGCCTGACCAAATTCAAAAGCAATTTCGGGGGCGAGCGTTGCGACTGGCTGGGCGCCCACGACCTGATCCTTAACAAATTCCTCTATCTGCCGGTTTACCTGCTAGAAATGTACGAAACCAAACGCCGGCGCCTTTAAGACCGGACCCGTCTTCCTTTATAATGAAAGGCATTGTTAGTTATTTGAGACCCTTGAAATTATGAGTGACAAATACCAACCGCTGGAAGTAGAGGCCAAGTGGCAGCGGGTCTGGGAAGAGGAGAAAGATTATGCAATCGACCTCCAGGTGGCCGTCGGCTCCAAACAGCCGAAATTCTATGCTTTCGGCATGTTCAGCTACCCTTCGGGCGCCGGCATCCACGTCGGGCACGTCAAGAACTTCACCCTGCCAGACGTTCTGTTGCGCTACCGCCGCCAGAAAGGCGATTTGGTCTACGCCCCGGTCGGTTTCGACGCCTTCGGCCTGCCGGCCGAGAACTTCGCCCTCAAGACCGGCACTTCGCCGCAAGCGTCGACGGCCAAAGCCATCGCCAACTACGTCCGCCAATACAAGGCCTGCGGTTTCAGCTTTGACTGGTCCAAGGTTATCTACACCAACCGGCCGGACTACTACCGCTGGACGCAGTGGTGCTTCCTGCAGCTGCACAAAGCTGGCATGGCCTACCAGAAAGAGAGCTCGCAGTGGTGGTGCGGAGCTTGCCAGACCATCTTGGCCGACGAGCAGGTCAACGGCGCCGGCAAGTGTTGGCGCCACGACGGTGCGGACGACCCGCCGGTCAGCCGCAAGAGCTTGAAGCAGTGGTTCTTCAAAATCACCGATTATGCCGATGAGATTTTGGAAGCGACGCCAGGCTTGGACTGGACGGAGCAGGTCAAAGCGGCCCAGGAAAACCACATCGGCCGCTCGGAAGGCACGGAGGTCAGGTTCAGCTTGAAGGGTTTGGGGTCGGAGGAGAGATCGCTGGAGGTCTTCACGACCGCCCTGGATACGATTTACGGGGCGACTTTCATGGTCCTAGCCCCCGAACACCCTCTGGTCGAGGAACTGGCCAACTCGGCGGGCAACGGCGCCGAGATAGCGGAATATGCCAGGGGGGCGGCTACCAAAAGCGAAGTCGCCCGCCAGCAAGCGCGGGTGAAAACCGGCGTGGAGGTCGACGGCCTGAAAGCCGTCAATCCGCTGACGGGCATGGAAATGCCGGTCTGGGTGGCCGATTACGTCTTGGCCGGTTATGGGACCGGCGCCATCATGGCCGTGCCCGGCGCCGACGAGCGGGACATGGAATTCGCCGAAAAGTACGGCTTGCCGATTATCTGGACAACCAAGGACCGAAGATTTGTCGCCTACAAAGACATCCGCGAGAACCCCAAAGACCATCTTTTGGCGACCGACGACGACCTTGACGGTTTGGACATGGCCGCCGCCAAGGAGGCAATTTTTAAAAAATTGAAATCGGCCAAAATCGCTGAGAAGAAAATCAATTACCGCCTGCGTGACTGGCTGATCAGCCGCCAACGCTATTGGGGGGCGCCAATTCCGATTGTCTTCTGCGGCAAGTGCGGCGCGGTGCCGGTGCGCGAAGCCGACTTGCCGGTCGAACTGCCGGAGATCGAAGACTACCAGCCGGCCGGCGACGGCCGCAGCCCGCTGGCCAAGGCCGAAGAGTGGGTCAATACTGCCTGCCCGAAGTGCGGCGGACCCGGCAGGCGGGAAACCGACACCATGGACACCTACGTCTGTTCTTCTTGGTATCAGATGCGCTACCTGTCCGCCGGTGACGGGGACCAGGCTTGGGATCCGGCCGTTGCCGGCAAGTGGTTTCCGGTCGATTTCTACAACGGCGCCGACCATGCCACCGCCCATCTGCTGTACGCCCGTTTCTTCAGCCGTTTCTTCTACAAGAAAGGCTTGCTGCCGACGCCCGAACCGTTCTCCAGGATGTATTTCCATGCCAAGATACTTTCGCCTTCGGGAGGCGCCTTCAGTAAATCCAAAGGCAACGTTATTGATCCGCTGGAGCTGATTCAGCAAGGCTACGGTGCCGATGCTCTCAGGGTTTACATCTGCTCGGTCGCTCCGCCCGACATGGAGGTGACTTGGGATCACAACGGCGTGCCGGCCGCTTGGAGGTTTCTCAACCGCGTTTTCGCCCTAGTCGACGATTACCTGAAGAACAAACCGGTCAAGACCGGGGGTTCGACTGCCGATGACGGGTTGCTGCGGGCGGCCCATCGTTGCGTTGCCAAGAGCGGACGGGATATCGAGCGCTTGAAATTCAACACGGCGCTGGCCGCCCAGATGGAGCTGGTTAACTTCTTGTACAAGCGGGCGTCGGAAGATAATTTCGCCGATCCGGCTTGGCAGCCTTGTCTGGAGTCCTTGGTTCAGGTTTTGGCGCCTTTTGCGCCCCATCTGGCCTCGGAACTCTGGCAGCGCCTCGGCCGCATGGACTCCGTCAATCTGAACCATTGGCCCGAGGTCGACCAAGCTTATCTGAAAGATGAAACGATTACTTTGCCGATTCAGGTCAACGGCCGCTTGCGGGGACAAGTCGAGGTCAGCGCCGCCGCTTCCGAGGAGGCGGCAACGGCCGCCGCCGCCGCAGTTGAACCGGTTGCTAAATATTTGTCAGGCTCGGCCGTGGAAAGGGTTCTCTACGTACCGGGCAAAATCATCAATTTCGTGCTTCGGAAAGGTTGAGGCCGCCGTCTTACTCCCGATCCATCAAGTAGTAATAACCGTCTTCCTGATCGTAGTAATAACCATTCTCAACGGCCGCCGCCGGCTCGGGCTGCCGTTCCGCCTCTTCCGGCGAAACGCTGATCCATATCAAGGCGGTGGTGGCCACCGCGCCCAGAAGCATGGCTTTCAGGCCCTTTCGAGCCGCTTCATCCGGATCCTCGACCGGCTGCTTAAGTTGCTCATAGCGGCTGTATTTGCTGCCGGGGATGACCAAGTTATTCGTTCGTTCCATGGTGTCGACGACTTCCGGCCGGTTCAAACCCGGCGGCCGGTAACCAGCCTCCGGCCGGCTGCGCGGACTGGCAAACGATTCGTAGGGGGGATTGATAGCGTGCATGGCGTGAATCCTAAGAGTATGACCAAAGGGGATACCCTTGTCTATATTATAACATTTTATACTGTTTAAGTAAATATTATTGTAATAATAAGGAGTCTGAGCCAGACGGGCCTCATAGCTGTTTTGACAACCTTTTACAGTATCACGGTTACCGCTCCGGACGCGGTCCAATTGTCTTTCACAAGCGGTTTGTTATATAATCCCCCTTGTAACTAAGATATAGAGTGCGAGATTAGAACCAACCAATGGCCCAGCCTAAAAAAAGAACCAGCAAGACCAAGACCGGCATGCGGCGTTCCCATCTGATGGAGAAGTTGCGCCGGACGGTTAACAAAACCAGTCCCGTCAAGGCCGGTCCGGTGAAAAAGACCCGGCCGCTTCCGCCCGAGCCCAAAGCCGCCAAGACCCGGCCCGCCAAGGCCGCGCCGGCTGCCAAGAAAGCCAAACCGGCCCCCAAAACGCCCAAGAAACCCGCCGCCAAGCCGAAAGCCAAGAGCGGAGGGAAGGCCGCCAAGCCGAAAACTTAAGCGGCCCGGGCGCAGTTAACGGTTACCACTTGAGAACATGGCTTCCAGTCGACATTTAGGCCGCGTCATCGCCCTGCAGGCGATTTACGAATACGGCTTTCGCAGCGGCGAAGGCGACGAAGCCTCCTTGGATAAGATCCTGGAGCGCCACTTCCGCCGTCATGAGAAAAATCTCAGCGACCGTCAGTTCACGTCCGAGCTGGCCGAAGGGGTCGTTGCCAAGGCGGCCGAGCTGGACGAGCTCATCAGCCCGATCGCGCCGCAACGGCCCTTGAACGAGATCCCGCCCATCGACCACCACATTTTACAAATCAGCGTCTATGAATTAATCTATAAGGGCGATGTGCCGCCGAAGGTGGCGATCAACGAAGCGGTGGAGCTGGCCAAGCACTACGGGGGCGATAATTCTTCCAAGTTCGTCAACGGAGTTCTTGGAACGCTTTACCAACAATTAAGCGAGACCGGGAGGATAGCCGCCGGACCGCCGGAGCAAGGAGGTTCGTCCGCGGCGGCGGCTCCTGCCGCTCCGCCGAAGTCTTGATTGCGATGAAGACCAGACTCAACCCCCTTGAGAAGCTGAAGGCTGTCTTTGGGCGGCGGCCGGTTGCCGTTAGGCCGGAAGTCGGAGCGGTCGTCTACCGTAAAACGAGAGGAGATTTGAAGATTCTGCTGCTGAGGAACAAACGCGGAGCCTGGTCGGTGCCGGCGGGGCGGCCGCTTGAGGAAGAAACGGATGTCGAAGCGGTGCTCAGGCTGGTCGGCGATCAAGCCGGGCCGGACGAACTCAAGGTCTGGCAAACCTTGGGTCAGATCGGTTTTGAACCCAAGCCCGGCAAGCGCAAACCTGCCCGGTTGCAGCTTTTTCTCATCCAAGCCCTGTCCGTCTCGGACCAAACCGACGGCTCTGCCGTCAAGGAGGCCGCCTGGCTGCCCGTCCGCGAGGCCGCGGAGAAGATAGATCACGGAGAACTGGCTGGCATGGTCAATTTGGCTGCCGCCAAGATTAAGAGGGCCCAGATTTGAAGAACTTGGACCTTGCGACCTACCAGCAGCTCGCCGCCAAGTTGATTGGCCGGCCCTTCAAGGACCCGCAGCTTTTGCAAACGGCCTTCACTCATTGTTCTTATCTCAACGAGCACCGCCGGGATGCCAAGGAGCATAACGAGCGGCTGGAATTCCTGGGCGACGCCGTCTTGGAGATAGTCGTCACCGAACACTTGTATTTGAACTACCAGCACCCCGAAGGCATCCTGACCAACTGGCGGGCCGCGCTGGTGCGCACCGAAAGCTTGGCGGCGGCGGCCAAAAAGCTGGACTTCATAGATTACTTGCGCCTGTCGAAGGGCGAGAGACGCAGTTCGGCCAGGTCGCGGGAGCAGATCCTGGCCAACGCTTTCGAAGCCGTTATCGGGGCCGTTTATCTGGATCAGGGTTACGGGACGGCCGCCAAATTCATTCACAAACACATCACCTCGACTTTGGACGGCATCCTGCAGGCCGGCTCCTGGCTGGATGCCAAAACCCGTTTCCAAGAACATGTCCAAAGCACGGAGGGTCAAACCCCCGTTTACCGGGTCTTGGCCGAAGAGGGTCCGGATCACGACAAGTCCTTCTCAATCGGGGTTTACGTCAACGACCAACTGCTCGGCAGCGGCAAAGGCTACAGCAAACAGGCGGCCCAGCAGGCCGCCGCCGAGGCGGCGCTCAGGGCCCAAAACGTCAAGCCGCCGTCTGTCGACAATTAAACAGGTTAAATTGACTACGTTTAGCTCCTTTACAATCGGGGCGGGAGTTGTTAGAATCTAATCCTGAGACATGGTTAGCATCAGGTTGCAACGCACCGGCCGCAGACGCCACGCCCAGTTCCGGGTCGTGGTTCAGGATTCGCGTCGCGCCCCGACTTCGGGACGCGTGATTGCCAATCTGGGGTTTTACAATCCCCACACCAAGGAACACGGCGTCGATTTGGAAAAAGCCGCCGTCTACTTGCAGAACGGCGCCCAGCCGTCGGAGAGAATGGTCAAATTCTTCATGGACCACAAGGTAGATTTGCCGGCCTGGGTCGAGCGGCCCAAACAAAAGGCCAAATCGATCCGTCACCCGGACAAATTGCGCCGCAATCGTCCGCCGGAGGCCGCTGCCGAGGAGGCCGCCCCACCGGCCGAAGCCGAGGCTGAGACGGCTGAGACGCCGGCCGAACCGGAATCGGAAACAGCCGGCGGAGAAACGGCCGAAGCCGACGACGGTCAGGCGAGCGCGGAGACGGCGGCGGAAGAGAAGGAAGAGAAGGAAGAGAAGGCGACGGGCGATAGCGAAGCGGGCGACGATAAGCCGGCGACGGCCGAGGAAGAAGAAACAACCGAGGAAGACGGTGGTGGGGGTGAATCCGAAGAGGAAGAGACCGAACAGCAAGCGGACGCCAAGTAGCCGCTCGCGCGGTTCTGCCGGCGTCTTCTCGCGGGGAGAATCTGTTATTATTAATTTAGTTAAGCGCAAGCATTATGAGGATGCCCAAGAGGAGGGCGAGCAATGATCGATCAGGAATTTGTTAAGTATATAGTCAGCTCTTTAGTCAGCAAGCCTGACAAGGTCAGGGTTGACAGGATTATGGACGAGAGGGGCGTCCTGCTAACCCTGCATGTGGACGAAGAGGACTTGGGCCGGGTGATCGGCCGCAAGGGTTCCACGGCTCAGAGCCTGCGGGTTTTGCTCAGGGCCTTGGGCAGCAAAAACGAAGCCCACTACAACCTGCGGATTGCCGACAACCGCGAGCGGCCCGCCAGTAGCGAACGCCCCGCTGACGGTGGCGAACAGGCTCCGGCCGAAGCGGAGGTTGCGGAAGAAGGGGGCGGCCCGGGCGTTGACGAGGACGCTTTCGCGGCCGGCGCGTCCGATTTTGCCCGCGACGAAGAGTCGGCGGAAGCAGTCAAGGAAGACGACGATTCCTTGGCCGACAAGACGAAGCGCGAACTTGACGACCTAAACGATTTGGATATCTGAGCCGAAAGCCGCTCAGCCAGTGGCCGATGAGAAGAATCAGCATCATCAGCTTGTTTCCGCAATTCGTGAGGGCTTACTTGGAGGTCGGCATGCTGGCCAAGGCGGCCGGACGGCAGATAGTCGAGTTTCACGCGGTTGATTTGCGCCGTTTCGGCATCGGCCCCAGAAAGCAGGTCGACGACACGCCTTATGGCGGCGGCGGCGGCATGATCCTGCGAATCGAACCTCTGGTGGCGGCGATTGAGGCGGCTCAAGAACCATCCAAAGGTTCCGCCCAAGTTGTCCTGTTGACGCCGAGAGGTAAGACTTTTGAACAGGCTGACGCCCAAGCTTTGGCCGACTCGGACCGGGATCTCATCCTGGTCGGCGGCCGTTACGAGGGCTATGACGAACGGCTGGTTGAATGGACGGATCATCAGTTCTCAATCGGCCGCTACGTCTTGACCGGCGCCGAATTGCCGGCGCTGGTCATCGCTGACAGCGTCGTCCGCTTGCTCGACGGGGTCTTAGGCAACCCGGACGGAGCGGTTAACGAAAGTTTCAGCGGGTCGGCTGCGGTCGAATACCCGCAATATACCAAACCGGAAACTTTCCGCGATCGAGCCGTGCCCAAGATTTTGCTCAGCGGCAACCACGGGGAAATAGCCGCTTGGCGGCAAGAGCAAAGCGATAGGTTTGAGTTATAATGAATGCGTTATGAAATTATTTAAATCAACCCACGCCCACTGCGACGGCCCCTGCGGCCACTATGAAACCGACACGCTGAAGAACAGCGCCGTCACTTGCCGGAAGGTGATGGAAAAGATTCTGGCTTTGCCGGATGACAATGAACACAAAACCCGCCAGCAGTATATCCGCTACACGATGATCAAGGACAAGCACGCCCAAGCCTGCAAGCAGCAGGTCTACATCTTGTGGAGCGATTATTTCAAAGCCGCCCATTACGAGCAGTACCCGGAACTGATAAATCAGCTCTACGCCTTGGCGCAGCTCTGCAGCCAGGTCAAGCAGACGGTCGACACGGCCGTCGCCGACGATCTGATCGCCGCCGTCGGAGCTCTAGATACCGTTTTCCGCCAAACCCAGCAAACGTAAGGGATGTTTTTTATCAGGAAGATCGAAGGCGGCAGCATGCGGCCGACGCTGCGGCCGGCCGGGGTAGCCTTGTTTAAAAGGTGCCGTCGCTATAAAGCCGGACAGGTCGTTGTCGCCGGTACGGAGGGGAGAGAAATTGTCAAGCGCTTGCTGGCGGTCGGCAAGAACAAAGCCTACCTGCAAGGCGATCATCCCGACTCGGCTGACTACGTTGTGCCTCCGGCCGATCTGCGCGGCCGCCTGCTCTTAAAGCTTCATATCCGTTAAGGATCGGACAATAGCTGGGGCTGATAAGCGCCTATGACCTGCCAGATTTTTTCATTGATAAGACCCTCCTCCAGGAGCCGGCCGGTTGCCGATACGCAATCCAGGCGCTTGAACGCTTTCGGGAAGCTGTCGCAGAGTTCCCGGTAGATTTCCCTGGATAGTTTCTGGTGCCGGATATCTTTCTCATGTATGTCGCTGAGCTGTTCCTTGAGCAGACTCCGTTCTCTCATCAGCTTCAATGAAATGGCCAGCGGGACGTCCAGAATCAGGTTGAGATCCGGTCTGGGAATCCTCAAAGTGCTGAACTCCAAGTCATCCAGCCAAGCGAAAAAGCCGGCTCTCTCTTCGGGGCCTTCTATTCTTGAACCTTGGTGGATCATATTGGAAGAGACGAACCGGTTGCTTAAAACCACGTCGTTGCTTGCCAGAGCCGTCTCAATGTCGGCTCTGGCGTCGCGCCGGTCCAGAGCGAAAAACAAACTGGCTTCGTAGGGGTTGATATCGTCCAGCGACCCGTAGTCGCCGGCGAGATAACGCCTGACAAAGTAACTGCCGTCCGAGCTATATCTGGGAAAATCAAGCAAGCCGACCCGCTTGCCCCCGGCCGCGAAACGTTCGGCCAACAACTTGACCTGAGTCGCCTTGCCGCTGCCGTCAGCTCCGTCGATGACGATGAAGGCGGCCCGTCGCTTGCTCATACCTCCAGCGACATCTGCCTGTTGTCTTTGTAAGCCTTGGGCAGCATCATTTCTGGCTTCCAGTTTTTCATCAGCTCCTCCAAATCAGTCGATTGCTGGTATTTGCCGGAGAGCTTGCTGTATTCGCCGGCTACGGGACCGGTGTGATGAAAGATAATCTGGGCGATTCTTTCGCCGACGGGTAGGACGACGCTGTGGTGCTGGTTGAGGTTGTAGACTTCCATTGTCCAGCGGTTGATATAACCCGGATCGCCCCAGCCGGCGTCGATGCAGACGGCGACGCCGTTCCTGCCCCAGGTGCTGCGGGCTTTCATGTCCGTCACCCCGGGCGGTTTGATGCCGACGAACTCATGGGTGTGCGCTAGGATGCGCTCGCCGGGTTTGAGGACGATTATGGGGTGCTTGGCCGGAATGCCTTCTAGGAGCTGGCGGCCGGTTTGCTCGACCCACTGCTGGTGTTCGGTGGCCTCAAACGGTCCGGCGAAGTAGTTCTCGACGTCCTTTTGGGAGAAGGGGTTGTAGAGGTTGGAGGGCAGATTGTATTCGGTCTTGTAGTACCACCTGCCCAAAGTCACGTCCAAGCTGGCGCCGGCGACATGTTTCTTGTTGAAGGGACGGCAGATTATCCGGCCGGCCTCAACGGCCGCTAAAATCTCCTGGTTGCTGTAACAGCCCGACGGCTGGAAAGTGTCTGACACGCTCGTTAAAAAATTCCCTAAACTACTTTTAAAAGAGTATAAAACTACAACGTTTTATTCAAGCGGACCCGGCTTGATTCACCCGGCCGGCCCGCATATAATAGAGCTAATGATCGTTAGCAATACCGAATCGGTTCCGGGGCATAAGATTACTCAGGTTTTGGGCGTGGCTCGCGGCAGTACGGTTCGTGGCCGCAACGTCGGCCGGGACATCATGGCCGGCATCCGCAACCTGGTCGGCGGTGAAATAGGCGAGTACACCAAGCTGCAGGCTCAGGCCAGGGAGCAGGCTATGCAGAGGTTGACGGCCGACGCCCAGCGGCTGGGCGCCGACGCGGTTGTCTGCCTCAGGTTCAACACGTCGATGATTATGGACGGCGCGGCCGAGATTCTGGTCTACGGCACGGCCGTTAAAATCAGCCCCGTCGCCGGCTGAGGAGCGGATAATGCGGTATTTGGCTTTGACCGACGCGGCTTCCCAGGATGGCTCCGCGGCGGCCGAAGCGATTATCTGGGGTGTCATCGGCGTCCTGTTCGCCGGCGCCGTCATTTGGGCGATTGTCTCCCGGGTTCGCCGGGAGCGCAACGAACGCTTTGAGGATCGCGATAACTAAGCGGTTACAACCCCTGAAGTGTTGCATTTTTGCCAATAATTCCTATAATTTATAACAAGGTTTTTCAAGAGGAGCCGAGCGGCTCCTCAGATATTTATAGAGAGGGATTTGAGAATACGATGAAACTTAGCATACGTTCGCGCCACTTGGTCAAGATTGCCGCCGCCTTGGCCGCAGCTGCCGCCTCGGCTTTGCTGTTGGCCGGCTGGCAGACGGCCTTAGCTCATACGCCAGGCGAGTCCGGGCATTCGCACGGTGATCCCGATTGGTCTTGGAGCCAGGGTAACCGGCTTGTTCTGACGGGGGGCATCAGCTCCATGAATGACACTTCTTTCGCCGAGGATGATAACGGCAAGATTATCTGGCAGTACGTCGGTCCGTCGACTGCCGGCGATATAACGGACTGCAACGAATTGAGCTGGCTGACTTTGGCCGAGAAAGCCAAGACGATCGAGGCGACGGTGAGCGCCGACTCGCCGGACGTAGCCAGCGCCAGCTTGGACGTGAGCTCGGACGCCGACCAGTCCAGATACTGTTTCAGGCCGCAGCTTGAGCTGGGCGGCGAGCAGTTCCACTACTATGTGCTTTCTCCGCCCCTGCAAGCATCGGCGGCTCAGCCGGCCGAGGCTGCCACCGGTCTGGTTGTCAGCGAAACGGCTCCGCCGGCCGACAGCAACGTGCCGACCAGCATAACGGTCGCGCCGGCGGACGGCACGGAAATCGATGCCGACAGCTGGCAATACGCCGAGGTGAGCGATACTAACGACTGCAACTCCAGCAACGATGAGATCGGGTTCAACGACCCGGCACCTGGCAACAACGCCATAGATTTGGATGCCGGACAGGCGGGCAGAATCTTCTGCTTCCGCGTCCAGCTAGCCGGCGATGACGGCGAGTATGTCTACAAGGCTTACCAGGTTCCCGGCGAAGGATCGAACGAAACGACGGACGAAGAAGACGGCGGGGTGAGCTGGGTCTTCGTCGTGGCCGCCATAGCGGTCGTCGGCATCATCGTCTTCATCATCGCCCGGGCCGCCAAGTCCAAGGAATAGGGTTCGTTCCAATAAAAACAATTTACGTTCCGGTCCGGAGTGTATAATTGAGCTTGCGAATAGTTTTAGGATTTAAGGAGTTTTTAAAATGGCAGCAGACGACTACCAAGCTGATACCGACGAGCAGACAACGATTGCCCGCAGTTTTTACGATCGGGATTATACCCGGACGTGGCCCGGCCTGACCTTGAAGCGCGCCAAAGAGATCGGCGACGAGATCGGCGTCGACTGGGATTTGGTTGACTTGGGGCAGTTCATCGAGGGTGTCAAGGAAGAGATGGAACACGGTTCGGAGTACGGTCCCGAGGCCAAGGTTCACGACGACGATTACGTGACTTCCGGCCGCATCGCCTACGCCCACCTGATTGAGCGGCCCGATTACTACACGGCCCTGAAAATGCTGGAAAACGAAGGCGACGCCAAGTTCAGCGAATCCGACGACGCCAAGAAGAAATGGGTCGCCGACCGCCGGGTCGAGTACCAGGACGCTTGGAATTCCGTCACCTAGGCGGTCGGTTCCAACAGAGGCGATTAAAAATACTTGTCTTTTAAGCGCAATTAGTGTATTATAATTGCCATAAACTATCTTTTTATGCTATTTGGTGGCATAAATAGGGAGTTTACACAATATTTATATTTTTATTTCTAAATCTAAAAAGGTTGTATAGGTCATGAGCAAGTTATCTCTAAACCCTAAAATAACTCGTCGCAAGAGTTATTTAATATTTTCCATATCATTAGTAGTCGTCGCGGCTCTTTATGTGAGTTGGGCCATCGTTTCGGCCGCTACCCCGCAAGTAGCTTTCGAGCGTAATGACGACGATAGCAGTGACGCCACCCCCGACGTCGTGACCGTAACCGTCACGCCGGGTTCGGGTGACGAACTGAAGTTCTTGCGCGACGGCACCAACAATCAGTATTGGGACTACGGCGTGGTTGACACCGCTGCCGACTGTAAGGCGAGTACCTTTACCGATAGCGGTGACGCCGTCAGGACGGGTGCGACTGACAACTCCGTCAGCTTCACTCACCAAACCCCGACCGACGACGAGTACCTGTGTGTCAAAGTCCTTTACGGCCGGACCAATTCGCAACGGTTCAGCGAGCATTACGCCGCCTTCCTCTATGACGTGACCGCGCCAGAGATTACGGTCGAACAGTCCGCGACCACCCTGCGGGCACAGTCCAACGACCCCAGTGGCATAACCACTTGGCAGCACGCCTCCACTACGGCCGACCTCTCCAGCTCCGATTGTGAGAGCGAGAGCTACGGCAACGACGACACGTCCGGCAACAACCAGCGCAGCCTGACTCTGACCAGCACGGATAATGACAGCTGGTACTGTTTCAGGGCCGTTGACGGCCAGGGCAATGCCGGTTATTCCGACCCGATTGAGATCGACACTGTCGCTCCCGAGCTGAGCATTGCTCAGAACGTGGACAGCGCTTTGGTAACCGTCAGCGTCAGCCAAGACGACGACAATGACAACACGGCCGACGGCAACGCCGACATCGACATCGACAGTTGGCAGTACTTGCAGACGACCAGGACTTGCGACGACCGCCTGACCGGTTGGCGCGACTTGGACGGTTTGAGTGACGATTTGACCCAAGACCGGGCTGCTATCACCTTCTCCAGAAGCGCGACCGGTAAGACTTACTGTTTCCGGGTTGCTGACGACGCCGGCAACTACGCTTACGCCGCCCACCAAGTCGACTCAATCAACGAGCCGCCCGTCATCAACAGCCTTGTGCAGAGCCGCCAGTCGGTTATCGCCCAGGCTACCGACGCCCAGTACCTCAACACCAATTCCTGGCAGTACGCCGTTACCACGTCCGAAACCTGTAACGACGGCGCCTCCAGCAACTGGCAAGGTCTCTCAAGCAACGGCTTCAGCGTCAACGACCGCGGCCATGCCACGGTTGATCTGGCGACCGTCACGATCGACGAATCCACCCAGGACAAGTGGTTGTGTTTCCGGGTCGCCGACAATATAGTTTCCAACTACGGCTACCGTTCGATTAACGTCGACGCCACCGCGCCGGTCGTTAATGTCAGCCAGAACGGCGCCAGGCTGACCGCCTCGGCTCCAAGTTCCGACGGGGCCGTCAGCTCAAGCTGGTCTTACGTCCGCCACACCAGCAGTTTCACCTGTGACGAAGACGCCTTTGACATCTACACGCCGATCCGTCGCAGCCGCAGCGTGAGCTTGGTCAGCGCCGACGTTGGCGACTATTTCTGCTTCCGCGTCGCCGACCGCTATGACAATTACGGTTTCAGCAACGTTTACGAGGTCCGTTCCCTAGACACGACTGCGCCGACGCTGCAGGCCGTCCAGTCCAACAAATACCTGCGGGTTTCCGCGCCGAACGCTTCCGACATTGACGACAAGACTTGGGAATACGAAGACGGTTTCGCCAGCCAGCAAGACTGCGACGAAGTCGCTTCCCGCCACTACCGCGACATTGAAGACAAGACCATCGTCTTGAACGAGAGGGACGTCGGCGACTGGTTCTGTATCCGGGCCGCTGACAAGTCCGGCAACTACGGCTACCTCAGCGTGAGGATCAAGGCCGTTGACGCCTCGGCTCCTTTCGTATCCGTCAGCCGCGAGCGCAATTCCCTGACGGCTGAGACCGACGCAGGCGATGTCGACCAGAACAGCTGGCAGTACGCCGTCAGCGACGTCAACGACCGCTTCGACTGTGAAGAGACCAACACCGACCTGGTCTTCAACACCGCTTCGGCCGACAATTACCGTGTCGCCTTGAGCGAAAGCGATGAAGACAGGTACTACTGTTTCCGCGTCGCTGACAAGTCCGGCAACTACGGCTACGGCAGAAGCGACCGGATCACCAACGTGGAAGTCGCTCCGGTCATTACGGTCGTTCAGATAACCGGCCAGGGACGCTTGGAAGTTTCGACCGACGCCGACGACGTCGACGGCCTGACCTGGGGCTGGGCGGTCTTCGCCAGCGACCCCGGCGACTGCGCCGACGTCAGCTACACCGACGTGACCGGCACGGGAGTCACGACGACTACCAGGCGGATTATCGTCAGCGATATCGCCGACACCCAGGACGGCAGCTACTACTGCTTCCGCGTCGCCGACACGTCCACGACTTACGGCTACAACTACGGTTACGCCAAACACCGTTACGACTTGGGCAGCCCGACTATCAGCTTCAGCTTGTCTGCTGACAACGTTCTGACTGTCAG
The DNA here is from genome assembly GCA_009839685.1 of Candidatus Saccharimonadota bacterium. Classification (GTDB taxonomy): domain Bacteria; phylum Patescibacteriota; class Saccharimonadia; order Saccharimonadales; family VXPC01; genus VXPC01. The sequence continues at coordinate 20,987 of VXPC01000063.1, forward strand.
TTCCTCCGCGACCGACATCGACGCGACCAGCTGGCGCTACGCCCGCTTCACCGTCGCGACCGACTGCGCCGAGGCCAGCATCAACCGCACCTTGCCGACCGGCAACAAGTTCGCCTTGACTCCGGCCGACAACGGCAGCTGGCTCTGCTTCAGAGTTTCTGACACGTCCAGCAACGTCGGCTACGCCCGCTACGAGGTCAGCGGCATAACGGCGGACGCCGCGCCGACGATCAACATCACCCAGACCAAGCTGGTCGTCATCGCCACCTCGGCCGACGCCGACCTGAACGGCAGCTCCTGGCGCTACGCCTTCAGCGCGGCCGAACCTTTCTGCGGACCGGGCAACAATCTGGTCTTCATCTACAACCAGAGTTCGCCGAACCGCGTCAGCTTGGCCGGTTTGGGCAGCAGCCACAACTGGATTTGCTTCCGGGTCGCTGACACGGTCGGCAACGTAGGTTACGCCAAGTTGCAACTCGACCGCCAGGCGCCGACGATTAAGATCGTCCAGTCCGGCGCGGAGCTGACGGTTGAAGGTACGGACGCCGACCTGAACGGCAGGTCTTGGAGCTACGCCAAGAGCGCTTCGGACCTGACCTGCGACGCCTCGGCCAGTTTCACCAAGCTCGATTTCAACAGCGCCAAGATTTCGTTCGATCTGACGTCTGCTGACAGCGGCAAAACCTTCTGCTTCCGGGTCGCCGACCAGATCGGCAACTACGGCTACGAGAAGATCCAAATCGATCCCATCAGCCTCAGCGCGCCAATCATTACGATTGAGCAGGCCGGCGCGAAGCTCACGGTCAGCGCCAACAACGTTGACGACAGCAGCTGGCAATACGTCCGCTCCGGCAGCGACGTAAACTGCTCCAGCGCCAACACTTTGAGCTTCAACGCCGCCTCGGCCGCCAATAAGCAGGTCAGCCTGACGACCGGCGACAACGGCAACTGGTTCTGCTTCCGGGTCCGCGGCAATAACGGCACTTACGGCTACGCCAAGATCCTAGTCGACAACGTCGCCGGCCAGACCGCACCGGTCGAGCGGCCAACGACTCCGACAACCCCTACCACTCCTGGAACGACTCCGACGACTCCAGTGACCACGCCAACCGTACCGGTTGACGGCGGTGCCGGCGAAGTCGAGGCCGAACCCGAAGAGACAGAGGTTGACGAGGACGAAGCCGAGACCGAAGAAGACGAGGACGGCGCGGGTGAAGTCAGCGCCGAAGAAGGAGACGAGGATGAGACCAACTGGTGGCCGGTTATCGGCATCATCGCCGGAGCCGCCCTGGTTCTGACCATCATCATCGTGGCCGTTGTCTCGCCTTCGCGCAAGAACGACGACGACTTGCCAGGCGACTACGTCTAAAAAACCTCGTCGTACAAAGACCCCTGAGGGAAATGCTTCCCGGCAAGGGGCAGAGAGAGCCGGCAGAAACTAAACTGCCGGCTTTCTCATGCACCGAGCCGCTTTTGCCAGACACCCCGTCTTTGCTTTATAATCGTTAAGCGGTTCCCGTGCAATTGCCAACGAACATACGAAGATGAATAAACCCAAACGCGAAACCAAACAGGAGCTGCTGGAGAGGATCGGCCTGCTGACCGAAGCCCTGCAGCGAGAGCGGGCCGATGCGGAAAACGGCCGACGCCGGGCTGCTCTGGACCGCGAACAGGCTTCAGCGGCCGCCAGAACGACTGTCGTCACCGATCTGCTGCCCCTGCTCGACAACCTGGAGCGGGCTTTCGGCTCGGTGCCGGCCCAACTGGAGGCCGACAACTGGGTCAAGGGCGTCCTCTATATCCGCCAGCAACTCCAAACTTACCTCCAAGCGCTCGACCTGATTCCCGTGCCGGCCGCCGGCCAACAGTTCGACCCGGCGACGATGGAAGCCGTGGAAACCGTGACCGATAAGTCGCAACCCTCTGGTTTGGTGGCCGCCGAAATCGTCAAAGGCTATCTTTACCAAGGGCAGATCTTGCGGCCGGCCCAAGTCAAAGTCGTCAAAAACGACTGATTCCGCCCGGCCGTTGTTTTAAAACCCCGGTTCGAAAACTGCCCGCTGCCAGAGGGGCAGGGTGTCTTGGAGACTTTTCTGGCACTTTATACTTGCGAGTGCCAGAAAAGTGTGCTAGACTGCCCTTTAGCAGTCGGTTATTAAGAGTGCTAGAAATTTAGAAAAACCACATAAAGGAGATTCACCGATGGGTAAAATTTTAGGTATAGACTTGGGTACGACCAACTCGGCCATGGCCGTCATGACGGCCGGCAAGGCTGAAGTGATTGCCAACGCCGAAGGGACGAGAACGACGCCCAGCGTCGTCGCCGTCAAAAGCGCCCGGGAGAACAAGCAGGAAGAACGCTTAGTCGGCACCATCGCCCGCCGGCAAGCCGTCACCAACCCCAAAGACACCATTTACGAGGTCAAACGGCTGATCGGGAGGAAGTTCGAGGACGAGCAGGTTAAGAAGGACGTCGATATCATGCCGTATGAGATCGTCAAGAGCGGCCAGGGTGTCAAGGTTGCCATGGGCGGCAAGCAGTACAGCCCCGAAGAGGTTTCGGCTATGATCCTGTCCAAGCTCAAGACTGACGCCGAAGCCTACTTGGGAGAGAAAATCACCGAAGCGGTCATTACCGTGCCGGCTTATTTCGACGATTCCCAGAGACAGGCGACCAAAGACGCCGGCAAGATCGCCGGGCTGGAGGTCAAGCGCATCATCAACGAGCCGACGGCGGCCGCCTTGGCTTACGGCTTGGAGAAATCCAAGCAGGCGGACGAGAAGATCGCCGTTTACGATCTGGGCGGCGGCACGTTCGACATTTCCGTCCTAGAACTCGGCGACGGCGTTTTCGAGGTCAAGAGCACCAACGGCGACACCCACTTGGGCGGCGCCGACTTCGACCGGGTTGTCGTCAATCACTTGCTGGACGTTTTCAAGAAGGAGCAAGGAGTCGATCTGACCAAGGACAAAGCCGCTTTGCAGCGGTTGCGCGACGAAGCTGAGAAAGCCAAAATCGAATTGTCTTCGGCGACTTCAGTCGACATCAACCTGCCGTTCCTCACGGCCAATGATGCCGGACCTTTGCACTTCGAGCACAAGCTGACGCGGGCCAAATTCGAGGACCTGGTCGCCGATTTGGTCGACCGGACAGCCGGGCCCTGCCGCCAGGCTCTCAAAGACGCCGGCTTCAAGGCGGCCGACATCGATGCCGTCATTTTGGTCGGCGGCATGACCCGCATGCCGGCGGTCAGGCAGAAAGTGGCTGAGATTTTCGGCAAGGAACCGCTGCAAGGCGTCAACCCCGACGAGGTCGTTGCCATCGGCGCAGCTATTCAGGGCGGGGTCTTGGCCGGCGACGTCGGCGACGTCTTGTTACTGGACGTCACTCCTCTCAGTCTCGGCATTGAGACGCTCGGCGGCGTGAAGACCAACCTAATCGATCGCAACAGCACGATCCCGACTTCAAAGAGCGAGATTTTCTCGACCGCGGCCGACAACCAGCCCGGCGTCGACATCGTTGTCTTGCAGGGCGAGCGGGAGATGGCGGCCGACAACAAGAAGCTCGGCGTCTTCCAGTTGAGCGGCATCGCGCCGGCACCGCGCGGCATGCCGCAGATCGAAGTCAGCTTCAATATCGACGCCAACGGCATTCTCAACGTTTCCGCCAAAGACAAGGCGACCGGCAAGGAGCAGAGTATCACGATTTCCGACTCCGGCAATCTTAGCAAAGAGGATATCGAAAAGGCACAGAAAGAAGCCGAAGCCAACGCCGAGGAAGACAAGCAGAAACGAGAATTGTCCGATGCCCGCAACCAGTTGGACGCGGCCGTCTACCAGGCTCAGAGCCTCAAGAAAGAAGACAGCTACGCCAAGCTGGAGGAGGCCAGCAGCAAAACTTTGGAAGAGGCGATCGGCGAGGCCGAGGAGCAGTTGAAGCAAGAAGACGCTTCAGCCTCGGATCTCGAAGCCGCAGCCAAAAAGTTGTCGGAGGCGTCGGTGGCGGCCATGACTTCTTTGGCCGAGCAGGCCAAACAGGACGGCGAAGCGGCGGAAGAAACTGATTCGGACGAGAAAGCCGAGCCGGCCGCCAAAAAGGCTGGCAAAAGCAAGGCCAAGGGCAAAGACGCGCCGGTCGAGGGCGAGATCGTCGACGAAAAATAAAGGCTGACAAACGTTAGCCACCGCCCGGCCAAGCTGTTAAAATGATAGGGTCGCCCCGGTACCATTTGCGCACGGGCGGCCCTATTGTCATATGGCGGTTTACTCATGAGCGATAAAGATTATTACAAAATTTTAGGCATTCCGCGGAACGCAAGTGTTGACGAAATTAAAAAGGCATTCCGCCGGCAAGCCGTCAAGCATCACCCCGACCAAGGCGGCGATGAGGCCAAGTTCAAGGAGATCAATGAGGCCCACGAGGTTCTCAGCAATCCCGAGAAGCGCCAGCGCTACGATCAGTTCGGTTCGGCCGGTCTGGGCGGCTCTTCCTCCGCCGGCCGGGGCGGTTTCGGTTCGGCCGAAGGTTTCCGCTTCGATTTCGGCGACGGCGGTTTGGGCGATATTTTCGGCAGTTTCTTCGGCGGCGGTCCGGCCCGGCAGGGGCCCAAGTCGGGCCGCGACGTCGAAGTCGTTATGGATCTTGATTTCCGCGAGGCCGTTTTCGGGGCGGAGAAAGAAATCTCCCTGACCTTGGATGACGTCTGCATCCAGTGTCAGGGCCAGCGGGCCCAGCCGGGCACCGAGATTAAGGATTGCGCCACCTGCAAGGGTGCCGGCCAGCATATACGCGTTATGAAAACGCCTTTCGGCAACGTCCGCCAGCAAGTCGTCTGCCCGGCCTGTCACGGCGCGGGCACCCAGATCGAGCAGCCGTGCACGGCTTGCGCCGGCCGCGGCGTTTCCCAGCAGCAGAAAAAAATCAATCTGGCCATTCCGGCCGGCATTGACGACGGGGCGACGATCCGGCTGCGCGGCAGCGGCGAAAGCAATTACCAGGGTTCGGCCGGCGACCTCTACGTCGTCGTCCAAGTCAGACCCGACAAACACTTCACCCGCGAAGGCGACCTGATTTTGAGCGAGGAAACGATTACCATGACCCAGGCCGCTCTGGGCGACAATATCAAGGTTGCGACTATCGACGGAGAGGTGACGATGAAGATTCCCCCCGGCACGCAGTCCGGCACCGATTTCAGGCTGGAGAAAAAAGGCGTGCCGAAGATCAAGGGTTCGGGCCGCGGCGACCACATCGTCCGCGTCATCGTCGAGACGCCGACGAGGCTGAGCGCCAAGCAAAAGAAAATACTGCAGGAATTCCAGCAAGTCAAGGGGTAGGCGAGCCGATGGTTAAGCGGGATACGGTACTGTTCGTCGGTCACAAAATCAATTTCAACCTCGGCCTGCTCGCTGATTTGTCCGCCAAGCTCGACCGTGAGCTGAGGGGCGTGCTGGTGGTGGAGCGGACCAATCGCACCCTGCTGGCCAAGCTGAAGAGCAAGCGGTTGCAGGCCAAGCTGCGGCGGCGGCGCTTCGACGTGCTGGTGATCAAGAGCAAGCAGCCGCACCGTCTCCAAGCTCAGCTCAAACCTTATCTGGACCGCGTCCTGGCCATTACCGTCCAGCGGGAAAACCTGATACCCGTCTACCGCCGCCTGCTGCCGCATTTCCCCTACATCCTAGCGCCGACCGACAAGTCTTTGGAGTGGGCGACCAACAAGCTGAGTATGCGCCATATGCTGAGTATTTTCGACAAGAAGCTCTGCCCGCGTTTCGCGCCCGTAGCCGATGCCGAGCCCTCGACTTTGCGCAAGACGTCCAAGCGGATCGGCTTTCCCCTGATTACCAAGCCGACGGGCCTGGCGACCAGTCTGCTGGTCAACCAATGCTATTACGAAGAAGAACTGAAGAGAGTTCTCCGGCGCTCCTTTAAGAAAATAAGGGCGGTTTACAAACTGAAGAAGGGGCGCGACGCGCCGGCGATTATGGCCGAGCAACTGCTGGACGGCGACGTCTACACGATTGACGCTTACGTCAACGCCAAGGGCCGGGTCGTTTTCTGCCCGATGGTCTTCGTCGAGACCGGCCGGGCCGCGGGCTTTGACGATTTTTTCAGCTACAAGCAGATGACCCCGGTCAAGAGGCTGAGCAAGGTCAAGCAAGAGGAAGCCATGGCGGTGGCCAAGAAAGGCATCAAAGCTCTGGCTCTGCGCAGCGCGACCTGCCATATCGAGCTGATTTACGACGGCGAAGAGTGGAAGATTATTGAGATCGCGGCCCGCCCGGGCGGTTACCGCCACGACCTCTACGGCAAGTCGTTCGGTTTCAACCACGGCCTCAACGATTTGCTCAACAAGCTGAACCTGAAACCGGTGGTCAACCGCCGGACGAGGGGGCATAGCTGCATTATCAAGTTTTATGCCCGCCAAGAAGGAGTGATCAAGCGCATCAGGGGAACGGAAGCCATCAAGTCGATCGACTCGGTCGTCAAATACGTCGCCTGTCTCAGCAAGGGCGACCGGGCCCAATTCGCCAAAAACGGCGGCGGCTGCGTCGGTTTGGCCAAGCTCTTCAACCGCAACCCGGCCGCTTTGGCCGGCGATATCAGGAGGGCGGAGCAGACTATCAGGATAGAAATAGCCAAGAAATAGCACTTGGCTGCCATCTGTTTAAGATATAATATATACGCGTCTTGTAACGACCGCATGAGTGCGGGCCATTAGCTCAGTTGGTTAGAGCACAGGCCTTTTAAGCCTGGTGTCCTGGGTTCGAGCCCCAGATGGCCCTCCAATCAATACCCCTAGCGCAAACCCGTTGCAGAAGGTATTGGCATGTGGTATTGTGTCTTATAAACAGGGGAGCGCTGAGAGTTTGCAATGAAGGGTTCTGAGTCTGTCGGAGGTTACGGAGAGCACTCTGCGCGTACGGAAATGCGCAGGTCTTTGCCGCGAAATGAACTTGAGATACGGGCTCTCGGAGTAAGATCAGCTGAAGTTCTGACCAAGGTTGCCCAAGGTGATGAGATCAAGGAATCTGACTCAGATATTCTTGACGATTGCGAAAGATATTTAACGACTGCGAGAGAGGAGCTTAGAAACCCCGGCTCACAGTCGTCCCTCAGTTTTGCCGGGTTGGATCTCGCGATTAGCATTATTTCATCGAAAGAAACAAGCGCGACCCTGTACAGTGAAAGCTTGGACGAATATATTCAGAAGGTGGGGCCATACGTGAGTTTTGTCGTCAACGGGAAGATCAGGTAGGACTCGTCAGTCAAGGGGCGAAAGACTGCGCCGCTGAGCTAGTTCCCGCATTCTTCAGAATGGTTCGTGCTGCAGCACGGGCTACCAGGCCCTAGTGGCCAAAACGGTTCACAGAAAGTCAACAAGCCCCTCTCTAACTCGTATACGTTATTATCTCCTATCTCCGGGTCTCAAACCCTAAATTTGATAGCGCCCACGGAGGACTGGGCTGTCCAGACGCTGTACAGGCAGCGAGCCAATACGTCCTGATCCCGGTGGTTATAAATCTCCGCGGCAGCGTACACGTATTCGTCGTATTTGTCATCGTATGCCCTGAACTCGCCGGTTCCAGTCTTGAGGCCCTCGTAGGTGTAGTTTCCCCGGCATCCGAAATCGATTCCAAGGGTTCATCGTTGGTTTCATGCGCACTGCGCTGCAGGCTGAAGACCGCTAAGCCAGAATCAATACGGCCAAGCCGACTGCAGTCAAAGTTTTCTTGGCCTTGATGTTCTGGCGACTCATTTCTCCGAGTTGAAAACAATCTGACGGGTTTTCCGATCCTCAGGTCTCATTGTGTCATAGCAACTTTTAAGCGCCTAGAGCGTATTTCGACCGCGATTCGACCCAAAACTTCCAGTCGAATTGAGATTCTCAGACCACCCGCGCCAAGTAAGGGAGTCTTTTGCTAAAATAGAACCATGGCCGGACATAGCAAGTGGGCGAAAATCAAACGGGATAAAGCCAGCAACGACGCCAAGCGCGGGGCGGTCTTTACCAAGTTGGGCAATCAAATCGCTGTTGCCGCCAGGGCCGGCACCAACCCTGACACCAATAACGCTTTAGCACTGGCGATCGAGACGGCCAAGTCTTTCAATATGCCGCAAAGCACCATCAGCCGGGCTATCCAGCGGGCCGCGGACAAGGCGGCCGCCAACGTCGAGGAAGTGCTGTACGAGGGTTACGGCCCCGGCGGGTTAGCCATTTTGGTCGAGTGCGCCACTGACAACCGCAAACGAACCTATCCGGAAGTCAAGTCGGCGTTTGCCAAAAACGGCGGCAATATTGCCGAACCTGGCTCGGTGGCTTTCAATTTCAAACACTGCGGCGAAATCCTGTTGTCCGGCAAGGACGACGACGCGATGATGCAGGCTTTGGAGGCGGGGGCCGAAGACGTGGTTGAGGAAGAGCAGGGCTTGAGCGTGATCACGGCGCCGGCCGATTTGCATGCCGTCTTGGAAAAACTCAAAACAGCCGGAGCCCCGGTTGAACACGCCGGTCTGATTTATAAACCGAAAGTCGTCATCGACTTGGACGACAAGCTGGCCGCCAGGGCTGAAAAGCTGACCGATATTTTGGAATCGCTTAACGACACGATTAACGTTTACAGCAATCTGGCCAATGGGTGAGACGGGCCGCCACCGGCGTATTTTAGGCATTGACCCCGGTCTGCAGGCCATCGGTTTCGGTTGCATCGAGAGCGACGGCAACGACCACCGGTTCATTGATGGCGGCGTCATCACCACGCCGGCTTCGGATGAAACGCCGAAACGACTGGCAACCATTTATGACCACTTGCAGGAATTACTGGCCGAACTGAAGCCCGAGTTGGTCAGCATGGAGAAACTGTTTTTCGTCCGCAATATCACGTCCGGCATCAGCGTCGCCCAGGCCCAAGGGGTGATGATGCTCGCCTGCCGTCAGGCTCGCCTGCCCCTGATTGAATATACGCCGCTGCAGATAAAAATGGCTATCAGCGGTTACGGCCGGGCGACCAAGGATCAGGTGCAGATCATGGTGCAAAAGCTGCTCAACCTGAGCGAAAAGCCCAAGCCGGACCATTGCGCCGACGCCTTGGGCGCGGCCCTGACGCTGGCCCTGGAGCGCGGCTGACGCGGGTCCGCGCTCCCCGATTAGGTATAATTGGGAAGATGTTGGCTTTTATCGAAGGCGAACTGGCCGCCAAAACGCCCACGGGCGTCGTTTTGGACAATGGCGGCGTCGGTTACGCCATCTTCACGACTCTGAGAACCCAGGCCCAGCTGGAAACCAACCAGCGGGTCAGGTTGCTGGTTTGCGAGCAAATCCGCGAAGACTGCCATGACTTATACGGTTTTTTGGACGAAGGTTCCAAGCAGCTGTTCGAATTTTTGCGCAAAGTCAACGGGGTGGGGCCGAAAATGGCCCTTAACTTGATGGATATCGGCGACCTGGCCGAGTTGCAGCTGGCGATCATCGACAGCGACAAGAAATACCTGAGCTCGGCGTCGGGGGTCGGGCCGAAGCTGGCGGAGCGGATAAGCTTGGAGCTGAAGGATAAGCTGGAGCAGGTTATCACGGCCCGTCCGGCCGGCGACGCCGACCCCGGTTCCAGCTCCGACTACGAAGCTTTGGCGGCCCTGCAGTTTCTGGGCCTGAACACCCAGCAGGCCAAACAGGCTCTGGAGGGCGTTGACGAGGCTTTGGCGACCGAGGAAAAGGTTAAACAGGCGCTGCGTCAGGGCAGGATCGACTGATGGCTATCAAGCGCCTTTTGGACAAGAGCGCCCAACCGGCCGATTTGGAAGAGGAGATTTCGCTTAGGCCGCGTAATTTCGACGAGTACGTCGGCCAGAAGCGCCTGAAGACCAATTTGCAGCTGGCGATCGCGGCGGCTAAGAAACGCCGCGAACCGCTGGACCACATCCTGCTTTACGGTCCGGCCGGGCTGGGCAAGACAACGATGGCGACGGTGATCGCCGCCGAGATGGGCGTGCCGATGCGGACTACGTCGGGGCCGGCGATTGTCCGGGCGGCCGATTTGGCCAGCCTGATTACCAACTTAAAAGCCGGCGACATCCTCTTTATCGACGAAATCCACCGGCTGAACAGGGCGGTCGAGGAAATCCTCTACAGCGTCATGGAAGACTTCAAGCTCGATATCAGTTTAGGTAAGGGGGCGGGCGCTAAGAGCCTGCGCCTCGATTTGCCGCCGTTTACCTTGATTGCCGCCACGACCAGGACCGGCTCGCTGAGCGCGCCGTTGCGCGACCGTTTCGGCCACATCCACCGGTTGGAGTTTTACACGGTTGAAGAAATCGCCAAGATTATCCGCCGCTCGGCTGACATTTTGAAGACCAAGATAACACCCGAGGCGGCGCAGACGCTGGCGGGCCGCTCCAGGCTGACGCCCAGGATTGCCAACCGCCTGCTGCGCCGGGTGCGCGATTACAGCGATATCAAAGCCGACGGCCTGATTACCGAAACAGAAGCCGAAGCCGCTTTGGAGATGCTGGCAATCGACAACCTGGGGCTGGATGCCGCCGACCGCCTGCTGCTGAGCCTGATTATCGACAATCACGGCGGCGGGCCGGTCGGCCTGAGCACCTTGGCGGCCATGCTCGGCGACGAATCGCAGACCATAGAGGACTACTTCGAGCCTTTCCTGTTGCAAATCGGCTTGCTGGAACGGACGCCGCGCGGGAGGTGCACGACGCCCAAGGCCAAAAGCCATCTAACCTCCTTGGATGGCCGCCAATCTGCCTGAAACAGCGCAGGCGGTGGTTGCGACAAGGCGAACGCGCAATCTGCCACTAAACTCTTCACGCATTGCGCTTGTTTTAACTGTCAGGGGGGGGGTATAATGAGGGCGTTTCGTAGAATTAACCACAAGACAAAAGGAGAGACAAATGAGTAAAGAGAAAGTATTAACCCTGATTGGCGGTCTGTTCGTTTTGGCCTTGGCTAGTGCTCTGGCGATCGCATTCTTTGCCGGTGGATTTTCGTCGGACGAAGATGAGAATCCAGTAAGCAATCAGCCTGAGGCCGTAACAGACGTATCGGATAGCGAGGTTGATCCGGCAATTAATTTAATTAAGCTGTACGAGGATGGTAAGCGCGATTTTCAAGATTTGGATTTAAGCGGCGCCGACCTGAGTGGTAATAACCTGCAGGGCGTGAACTTAAACAGAACCGACCTGAGCGGCGCCGACCTGAGCGGCACTAATCTTCAGGACGCTAGCCTGAATCATGCTGACTTGCGCAATACGCAGTTGCGCGGCGCCAATCTGGGGCAGGCCAGCCTACGCAAAGCCAAGATGACTGGCGCCGACCTGAGTGGCGCATCTTTACACAACGCTAATTTCTTTGAAGCCGACCTGAGTGGCGCTGACCTGAGTAGAACTACGCTCAATGGCACTGACTTGAGCGGCACTGACTTGAGCGATGCGAACTTGTCTAGCGCCGAGTTGTTCCATTCTGATTTAAGTAATAGTAATTTGCGGAATGCTGATATTACGAATGCTAGCCTAGACAGCCTTGATCTGAGCGGCGCCGACCTGAGTAATGCCGACCTAGGCGGTGCTACTTTCTACTACGTTGATCTGAGCGGTGCCGACCTGAGCGGCGCTAACCTGAAGGGCATTACCCTTGAGGGTACCGAATTGCCGCTGGGCGTGGAAGCGGAGTAGTCGCATCAAAGGGGTTTTGAAAAGCTGCTGTTTTGGCCGTTTGTTACTTTAGCTTGTTCGCCGGCAACTACCAAACGACAGAATTGGTTTTCTATTCCCTGCAATTAGGTGGATCCGGATTTCAGTAAGGCGATTATGTGCCTGGCTGAGCTAGGCTGTAATATACCCTGCCCGATATCAAAATCTGGCCGGGTGCTCTTTACAAATCTTCGAATCCAAACATGCTATAATCACTTTCTTGCCCCCTCAACTGATAGTCACGGCTTATTCTGATATTGTTCCATATAGCCACAATTTGCTGTAATTTCTAGATGTCATGTTGTATATAACCCTCTGCCTGACGCACTATAAAAAATGGCCAAAATATGGTATTATCTTGCCAAGATGAAGCAGGCGAAAAAGGCTGAAGCTAAGCCTAAGGTCGAACCTAAGCCCAAGGCCGTCAAGCCGGCCGCGCCCGCAAAAAAGTCGAACATCGAGAAAAAGATCAACGGTCACCAGCCGGTGCTGGAGGTCAAGCGCCATTGGTTCGGTCTGGTATCCATCTACAGTTTGATGACCGCCGGCCTGGTCGCCGTCTGCCTGCTGATTATTCTGGTCGGCGATTTCTGGCACGCCAGCGCCGGCGCGGTCGCCGTCTCCATTCTCGCCCTGGTCGCCCTGATCTACGTCGTTTTCGTCCTCTTCGTTTTTATCGGCCGGATTTATAACAGCAACCTGCTGGTCATCGACCGAATGGAGGTCAGGCAGGTCGCCAGAGAAGCGCTGTTCATGACCAAATCGTCCGTTTTGGGACTGGCCAACGTGGAGGACGTGACGACTGTCCGCAACGGCGTCTTCGCCCATATCTTCAACTACGGCACTCTCAACATAGAAACGGCTGGCGAGCAGGAGAATTTCAAATTCAGGTATTGTCCGAATCCCGAAGAGTGCGCCCGGACCCTGATGCAGCTCAGAGAAGACTACCTTCACGAAACCAAGCAGGACCAGTACCTGCGCTAACCGCGGCGAAGCCGCAATCGGTCGCGCCGGATACTCTCGACCCGGCTTAGGCTAACGGGCTAATTCAGAGATTATGCAGGTTGTTGCGCTGGTACGGCACGTCGCCGAGTTCGGCCTTCTCCAGCCAACTGTACAGGACGTATTTTTGGCAGACTTGGACGCCTTCCACTGAGACGCTCTCGATCTCGCCCAGGCCCTCGATTTCCTGGCCGACCAGCTCGTTGTCTTCTGCCGCGTCGCTGGTTTCCGTTTCGCCGCCGCACTGGTAGGGGGCGTAGGTGTATTCTTGCTCCGGTTGCTCGGCGCTGGTATAGCTCGAAGAAGGCTTGTTGTCGGATTCCGCCGGCGCGGAAATCAGGATGAGGTTGCCGTTGGGGTCGGTCAAGATGTCGCTGTTGATACCGCCGAGCGCGGCCAGATCGGTCGGGTAATGTTCTTGGGAGTGCCAGTATTCTTCCAAAGCGTCTTGGATGGCGTTGATGTCGGACCGGCGCTCGATATCGCGGCCTCTGGCCACGGATTCCTGAACGTTGTTAGCCACCAGCAGGGCCACGATGATTACGATAGTCAAAACTATCAGAACTTCGATTCCGGTGAAACCGCTCTCGGACAATTTCAGTCGGCGCAACATCTTAAATCCAGGCTAAACTCGCTTATGAGGTTGAGGTAGAGAAAGCTAAAAAGCGTTCGCAAAAACAAATATAAATATACGTCCGACCATTATAAGCCATTGTAATTTTTAAAGCAAATCCCGACCCCTCCGGTCAGGGAGCCGGGATCAGCCAGTCCGCCGCAGCACCGCCGGCGCGCGTCAAGCCTTGGGTTGTCGCTGCCGTCTGTAGGTGTCCAGCCAAATCTTGGAGCAGGCGACGGAAGCCGTCACGCCGAGGATAAACAGGCCGCCTAGCAGCAAGTCTTCTTCAATGCCGCTGTCGGGAATCGCACCGGCCTGCTTGCCGCCGGCGTTTGATTCAGCTGAATTGGCCTGAGTGTTCGCGTTCGTGTTGGTATTGGTGCTGGAGCTTGACCCGTCGCTGATGTCGATGGCCGGCTCACCGTTGCCGGGGTATTTCTTGGTGTTGGTCTCGCCGTCAGTGTTGGCAACCATGAAGCAGTAGGTCAAGCCGTTGTCCGCGGACGTCAGCCGGACGCTCGAACCGGTGCCGCTGTTGTAGACATCGGGCGTGTCGCTGCCGCTGAGACCAAAGCTGGCCGACACACAGCCTTGCCAGTTTATGGACGTATCGGCGTCGGCGTCAGCCTCGTTGTAGCTGATCCATTCCCAAGAACCGCTGTCCACGTCCACTTCGTTCGAATTGCTCACCTCGGCCGTCAGCCTGTCGCCGTTGAGGCTCACGCTTATCCTCGGCGCTGCCGCCTGCGCCAGATTCGCCGAGCCGAGCAGCAACCAGGCTACCGCCATTGCCGCTACCGCCGCCGCTGCTATGCTGGCACTTAACAAGCGCCGGTTCGAAACCGCGCTCAAAACTCCGTTAGGGATCATTTTTTCTCCTTTTGTGTTTTTATATTACAAGTTATGTTTCAAATGATATTGCCTGCTTGCCGGTTTGTCAACAATACTTTTCAGGTTTAAGGCCTGATGGCCTGGGTTTTTGTATATGGCAATTAAGTCCGGCAAATGTAAAATAGGGGTACGAAACGTATGGCCGCCAAACTGAAAACCACCGCGACCGAAGATACC
>VXPC01000050.1 GCA_009839685.1 Candidatus Saccharimonadota bacterium
GGCGAGGACAGCTACGGCGGCAAAAGCCTGTGGGTCAAGACGAAGATCATCTTGGCCGGTGTGGGGGTCAATTTCCTGATTGCGGCCGTCCTTTTCACCATTTTGTCATGGATCGGCATCCCCAAGCTGCTGCCGGCCGGCAGCTTCGATGAAGAACAGTTCGCCCTGGCGTCCGATACGGAAATCGTCGAGGACAAGACCTTGGTCTCATTCGTTTTCGAGGATTCGCCGGCGGGGGTCGCCGGTATCGAGGTGGGTGATGAGATCGTGTCGCTGACCGATCAGGGAACCGGCCGGGTCCACCCCGTTGACGACGGCGATCGGCTCTGGGAACTGACGTCCGAGTTGGCCGGGAAACGGGTCGGCGTCCTGACGCTCAGGGACAGCGAGGAGCGGCTGTATAATTTGGTGCTGCAAACCGAAGCCCAGGCCGAGGCGACCGATACCGGCCGGCTGGGCGTCTCTACTTCGGACTTCGTCATCCAAAGGCACACCTGGTCGGCGCCGATCAACGGCATCGTCCTGACGGCCCAGTACACCAAGGTGACCTTGCAAGGCCTGGGGCAAGCCATCGGCTACTTGCTGGTCGGCGACACGGGGACGGCCAAGGATTCGGTTACGGGTCCGATCGGTGTTTTTTTCGTCCTCCAAGCCGGAGCGGAGTACGGGTTGAGCTGGGTCCTGATGATTATCGCCCTCCTGTCGTTGGCGCTGGCGATTATCAACTCCTTGCCGATTCCGGCCCTTGACGGCGGGAGGTTGGCACTGACCCTGTTGTTTAGGAAAGTCCTGCGCCGGCCCCTGACCAAACGGATCGAGGACCGGATCGTCGGCTTCAGCATGGTCGGCTTGTTGGCTTTGATGGTTTTGGTGGCTGCCGTTGATATTGAAAGGTTCTTGCTGTAGGGGGCGGACCGTGGACTCGAACGGCTCCCGGTTCAAACCCGCGTCTCTGTTGGTCCTGCTGACCGTAGCCGTCTTTTTGGTCTACAGTTTCGCCGCCGGCATCATAGCCTTCATCCTGGCCATCTTCACCCAGCCGGTGGCCGATTTGACCGAGACTTTGGCGGGCGACATAAGCCTGCCCGGCTATTTGGAGGTCGGGGCGACCGTACTGGCCATCGCCGCGACCCTGCCGCTGTTGAAGGTCGTCTGTCGCAGCCAGCGGCTGCGGCTCGACTTCCGCTGGCCGGACCGCCGCGAGTGGCTGCTGACCGCCAAGTACTTTCTGGTCCATTTCGGGGTGCTGCTGGCGACGGGCCTGGCGGTTTACTATTCCGGCCTGCTGGAAAGCGGCGAGGAGCAGATTATGCGCCAGCGGGACCTGTTCGAAGGCTGGGGCTTGGGGCCGACGCTGCTCCTGGTTGTCGTGGCCGTGCCGATCCTTGAGGAATTCCTCTTCCGGGGCTTCCTGTTCGCCGGTTTGCGCCGCTACGGCGGATTCTGGTTCTCATTCCTCATTTCAGGGCTCTTTTTCACCCTGTTGCATTTCAGTTTCTCCGCCAGCTGGCAGGAAAATTTGGTGATTTTCACCGTCATCTTAGGTTTGACTTACTTCCTGAGCCGCTCTTTGGAGAAAACTTCCAATTTGGCGGTGCCGATCATCCTGCACGGCCTTCATAACCTACGCGTCATCATTTTGACCTTCTGGCTGGTCGAGTAGTGTTATGATAGGTGGCAGCAAGTTTTCCCAAGAAATGTTGTACAGCCGCCTATTCGCCCAATCCTCCAAAAGCGAAGGTTCGAACCTAGCTGCCAAATCTCATCGCCTGCTGGTCCAGGCCGGTTACATCCGCGAGTCGGTCGCCGGCCGTTATTACTTCTTGCCGCTGGGCCAGAAAGTCCAGTTGAAACTGATGGAAGTCGTCAGGCAAGAGATGAACAAAGCCGACGCTCAGGAGATTTTAGCCCCGATCCTGCACCCGCTGGAACTTTGGCAGGAGACCAACCGGGATTCCTCGGTCGGTTTCGAGCTGATGCAGCTGAAGGATCGCCGCGATGCCGAGTTCGCCTTGGGCGGCACGGCCGAGGAGATGATGGTCGATCTGGTCCGCAAGTTCAACCTCAGCTGGCGCAACCTGCCGTTCAATATCTACCAGTTCGGCATGAAGTTCCGCGACGAGCTCCGGGCCCGGGGCGGGCTGCTCAGAACCCGCGAATTCATCATGAAAGACGCCTACAGTTTTTCGACCGAGGAGCAGTTCGAAGAAGTTTACGAGACGATGCGCCAAGCTTACTTGGCCGTCTTTGAGACCATCGGCCTCAAGGTCAAGGTGGTCGACGCGGACAACGGCTACATCGGCGGCGAGTACTGCCACGAATTCATCGCCGACGCCGAAGTCGGCGAGAGCCTGTATTTTGAGGCTGAGAACGGTTACCGCGCCCACGAGGATATCGCCGTCTTCGACAAGGGCGTGCCCGAGGACGAGGACGAACGGGCGCTTGAAGCGGTCGAGGCCAAGCGCGGGCCGACGATGGCCGACAGCTTCGCCTGCCACGCCCCGGCCGACCCCTCCCGGCATATCAAGAACGTCGCCTACCTGAGCGAAGACAAACGGGTGGTGCTGGCCTGCTTGCGCGGCGATCTGGACGTCAACGAGATCAAATTGAAGAAAGTCTTGGGTTGTCACCAGCTGACGCCTTTGACAACTGAGCAGATAACGGACTGGTTGGGTTCGGCCGCCGGCTTCATCTCGGCCGTCGGGCTGAAGCTGAAGAAACCGGGATATAAGCTGGCCGTAGTCGCCGACGACTCGCTGGAGGGGTTGAAGAACGCCATCTCCGGAGCCAACGAACCGGACAAGGATTACGTCAACATCAATTTCGGCCGGGATTTCACCCCCGACACCGTTGCCGACATCGCTTTGGCCAAAGACGGCTACCAAGCGGTCGGCGGCGGTCGGCTGCGGGCTCTGAAGGGGATCGAGGTCGGCAACACTTTCCAGCTGGGCTACCATTATTCCGACAAGATGAAAGGCGCCGAATATATCGACGCCGACGGCAAGCCCAAGAGATACTACATGGGCTGCTACGGCATCGGCATCGGGCGGACGCTGGCCGCCGTGGCGGAGATCAACAGCGATGACAAGGGCTTGATTTGGCCCGCCTGTTTGACGCCTTACCACGTTTATCTGGTCGATTTGACAACGGAGAAGGAGAGGACCGATATCGGCGTCCGAACCCAAGCGGCTCTGACCGCCGCCGGTCTGGACGTCATGCTGGACGACCGCTTCGACGCCTCGCCCGGCGAGAAGCTGACCAACGCCGACCTGCTGGGGTTCCCCATCAGATTGGTGGTCAGCCCCAAAACCATCGCGGCCGGCGGGGTTGAGGTCAAGTCCCGGCGCTCGAGCGAGACGGAAATAGTCGATTTAGACGTTTTGGCCGACCGCTGCCAGAAGCTGCTGAACGGGTAGGGCGGTGCCTTTTCCAAGGTTTGGGCTTGGCTTATTGGACGCAAGGGCTTAGAATTAAAGACCACTTCGCGCGATGCCTGTCGCGACCGGGGTTAATTTATAATGTAAGCGACGGATCGGGCCGTCGCAGCGCTAAAGGGGGCGCCATGCAAAAGTTTTATCTTACCAAAGCGGGTTTGGAGAAGTTCGAAAGGGAATTGGAAGGGCTAAAGAAGCGCCGGCCGGAGATTGCCGAGGCTATCGCGTCGGCCCGCGAGCAGGGCGATTTGTCCGAGAACTCCGAATACCAGACGGCCAAGGAAGAACAAGAGATATTGGAAAGCCGGATCGACGAGCTGGAGAGCATCCTGAAAAACGTCTCGATCATCGACGGCTCCAGCCGCCACTCAAAAACGGCCGTCGCCCTCGGCTCGACCATCCACCTGAAGGAAGCGGCCGGCGGGGGAGAGCTGGTTTTCAAATTAGTCGGCACGATGGAAGCCGACCCCTTTGAGAACATTATCAGCGACGAATCGCCCATCGGCCAGGCCTTGCTCGGCAAGAAGGTCGGCGACAAGGTCGCCCTGCCTCGTCCCTCCGGTCCGCTGGACTGCGAAATCACGGCTATCAAGTAGCTCCATACCTGTTATATATAACCAGTTTCCAGTTCGGAACGTTCTCAGAGTCGCAGACAAGGGTCAGAGGCTTTAACGCCTCGTGTTTGGCCGGAAAGCGTTCTGGGCATCTTAAAACCGCTGGCACCGAAACCTGACAGCTTTGAAAAGATCGCAAGTTTGCCAAATATCGGTCGGGCGGCCCAAGCGTAAGTGAAAATCCAGAAGCTGTTATAGCGACTGAGTTCGACTTGCGTAAACATAAGGCTATAACTTGCACTCGGGGGGGGGGGTTGTTTGATAGTTTTTTGTCAATAAAACATAAACATTAAAATAGATAAAAATTAAAAAAAAAATAAGTACAAGAAATTGGCCTTGT
>VXPC01000015.1 GCA_009839685.1 Candidatus Saccharimonadota bacterium
AGCTTTTGGCTGACGTCAAGGAATCTTTGGAGAAACTGTTGCCGCCCGAACTGGGCAAGATTGAGAGGGGGTCTTTGCAGGTTAAGGGGATCTTTAAGACGTCGCGCAAGGAGTTGATTTGCGGCGGCAAGGTGCAAAAAGGGTCGCTCAGCTTGCCGTCAACGGTCAGGATTTTGCGCGCCGGCGAGCAATTGGCCGAAGCCGAAGTGGAAAGCTTGGCCAAGGGCAGCGCGGCGGCTCAAGAGGTTGCCAACGGAGAAATGTGCGGCGTCCGGCTGGCGACCCAAACCAAAATCAACCTGAAAGAAGACGACATTTTAGAGTTTTACCACCTGGAAGCGCGGGAGAGAAAACTCTAAAGGGTTATGAAACCGATCAAGCTGGATCAGAATTTTTTGGACGATGCCGGCTTAAAGAATTTGCCGGCGGATGAGAAGTTGGCGATGCTGGCTTACGTCAGGCAAACTTTGGAAGTCAGGGTCGGGGAGCGGCTTGCCAAGGGCATACCTGACGAATTGCTCCAGGAATTTTACGGCTACGCTAGGCAGAATCAGCCGGACAAGGCTTTGGCTTGGATTCAGAAACACGCGCCGGATTATAGTCGGGTTGTCAGGGAGGAAGTCCTTAAGTTGCGGTTGGAAGTGAAGCTGAACGCCGAATCGATTATCAAGCATTCCCGGGGTGATTCAGGAGCTGCCGGCTGAATCCGTTCACAAAGTCGGCGGCCGTCATGTCATTCCTGCTCAGCGGCCGGAGCGACTCGATTGCCAGATAGCCTTGCCGGCAACGGGCATACAGAAGCCCGTCCGAGCGGTCGTAAACGAGGGACTCTGCCCCCGCCGGCCGGTCAGCGGGTTTGGCGGATGTGATCTCTACCGTCTGGCCGTCCAGATCGAACTTGTTGTTCGGGCAGCCGGCGAAGGCTCGCATATGCCTGCACAGATATTCCGCCGAATGTTGTTCAAATTTCAAAGCCGGTGCCGGCTTGATGGACTGGCTGTAGGTCGCCCGGTCGTGGTTCTGCGGCTGCGGTTGAAGCCGTTGTTCTAAGATCAAAGTCAGGTTTTCGACTATCATTTCGGCGGCCAGGTCGCCCAATCTTTCGGTCAAGCTGAGCTTGCTTTCGTCTTTTTCAATCACCAGCCTGTTCTGGGCGTAGACATCGCCTGCGTCGAGCTCTGAGACGACTTTCATCAGACTGACGCCCGTTTCCCGATCACCGCTTAAAATGGCGCTTTCAATCGGCGTCGGCCCCCGGTGGGCTGGCAGGAGTGAGGGGTGGACATTGACGATGCCTAACGGGAAACGTTCGATAATCTCACCCTCCAACAGCATGCCGAAGCTTGCCAAAACGGCTGCTTTAGACGCTAAATTGCCTACGGCAGCGCGTAATTCGCCGGCCGTTCTAACCCTGACAACGTTTACGTCCTTTGCCGCGGCTCTGTCCAGAATCGCCGGCCTGCTTATCTTGCGGCTGCGAGTTTCGTTGTTTTTTATGATCAAGGCCTCAATCTCAAAACCCGCGTCAAGCAGCGCCTCCATAATCGGCGCCCGAGCGTAAGCGGGGGAGCTGCTCAGGCGTTCATTGCCGAAAAACACGATTTTTTTGACCGGTTCAATCATTTCTCAAAATTCTGCTGGCGGCCACTTCCGCTTCATCCGCGACCTCAAACTTGCCTGATTCTGCTAGTCGGCAGAATGAAAACTTCTCGCCTTGGTCGTTAATTGCCTCGACCGCCCGGTCGACCGTCATGATGCCTTTGAGATGGTCGACTTCGTGCTGGATTATCCGGGCCAAGAAGCCGGAAGCTTTGAACTTGATCGGATTGCCCCGTTCGTCTAGGGCGCTGACTCTGACCTCCTCATACCGCTCGACGTTGGCGTAGAAATCAGGGACGCTCAGACAGCCCTCGAGCTTGATGGTTTTCGCGCCGCCGTATTTGGTTATTTTGGGGTTAATCAAAGTCTGGAAGACCGGCTCCTTGTCGGAGTCGAAGTTTTCCCGGATAATAACGACTTTGAGCAGCTGATTGATCTGGACAGCCGCCAGGCCGACGGTGGTTTCGTTGGGTCGATCGCTCTCCCACATAATCGCTTGATCGGTCATTTTTTCAATCAGGGAACGCACTTCCTCGTTAATCAGGCCGATTTTTCGCGACGGTCGGCGCAGGGCCGGGTGGGGCAGGGAGATTATCTCCAGTTTGTCCTTCATCTTTAACTCAACCTACATTCTACTGGAAATCAATTTTCTCCGGCAAATAACTGGCCGGGGTCGAGATTGAAAAAGTGTTCCTTGTCCTTGAAAAAATCGGCCATTTCCAACAACGGCCGCCTGGTGGGGCAGCTGGCGTGTATCAGCCACTCCCAGTATTTGGGATGTTTTTCGCGCAACGCCGGCGCCGGGCGGTAGAGCTTCACGGCTTTGAACCTGGGCGCCAGTTCCTCATGCAATTGCTCGGCGGCCTTCCGGGTCGCGGCTTGCGAACCGCGCCGGACGCTGATGTTGGCGAAGTGGGCGAACGGCGGCAGTAGATATTTGCGCCGGCCGGCGATCTCTTCCTCGTAAAAGGCCAGCCAGTCGTGCTTAAGGGCATGGCGGAGCACCGGGTCTTCCGGCTGGTCGGTCTGGATGACGAGTTCGGTTTCGGCTAGGTGGCCGCGGCCGACCCGGCCGGCAAGCTGGTGGATATGGCGGTAGAATTTTTCATGCGAGCGATAATCTGGAGAAACCAGGCTTTGGCCGGCGTCCAAGATGACGACGGTCTGCAAATTGGGCAGATCCAGACCTTGGCTGATAACCTGGGTGCCTAGGATAACCAAGCTTTGTCGCTGTTTTATCTGTTTTAACTTGACGGCCAGGCTGTCGCGTTTCAAATTATCGCTGTCGAAACGCCAGACAGGGGGGTGCAGGTTTATTTCAGCGAGACGCTGCTCGAGTTCTTCGGTGACGGATTTGACACCGGCATAAGAGTAGGTGATGGCCTGCTTGCATTCCGGGCAGGCCGAGATCGGCAGCGCGGCGTGTCCGCAGCCGTGGCAGATTAGTTTGAATTTATCGCGGTGAAAAATTAGGCTCCTCAGGCATGAAGGACACTCCGCCTGCCAGAGGCACTGGTAACATTTGGCTACCCGCCAGTGGCCACGACGGTTGTAGAAGACCAAAGCTTGGCGACCATCCCGCAGGGCTTTGACAATTCCGTCCAGCGCCGGCCGGCTGAAATTGCGCTTCAGCTCCCGCTTGTCGACTACCGTAAGTCGCGGCGGCCGCCGATTCGGCAAAGCGCCGGTCCGCAGGTTGTGGACGGGGTATCCCGCCCGCCGGAAGCGATAATAGTCTTCCACCCTGGGCGTGGCCGAGCCGCAGACTATCTTCGCCTTGTGGTTTTTAGCCAAGATGCTGGCCAGCTGCAGACTGTGGTAGGACGGCTGCCTTTCTTGTTTGAAAGAGTCGTCATGGCATTCGTCCATGACGATCAGACCCAGATTCTTGAAGGGCAGGAACTCGGCCGACCGGGGTCCGACCACGATTGTCGGCTTGGAACCGGTCAGGCATTTTTCCCAAAGCTCCCGTCTCTGTTTCGGCCGCAGGCCGGAGTGGAAGTGGTCGATTTCGAAAGGCAGGTAGTCCCGCAGGAGTTCCAAGACCTGAGCGCTCAAACCTATTTCCGGCACCAAAACCAAAGCCGACCGGCCAACCCTGAGCTGATCCTTGATCAACTCGGCATAAATCCTGGTCTTGCCGGAACCGTTAATTCCCAAAATCAACTGTGGTATTCCGGCCTGGCCGGCATTGATCGCCCGGTAGACCCGCTGCTGGGCGGCGTTCAAGGGAGGTTGCAGCGCGTCGCCTGCCGGCGGCGTATCCCCCGACCAGCTTTCACCCGAGGCTTTGAGCAGCGCGTTGCTCAGCAGCAATTGGGCCGCCGCCGATAGGCTTAAGGCGGACTGTCGGCCGAGGCCGAGAACGCTGCGAACCAGCTTGGCGGGCAGACGGTAAGGACTTCTTGCCTTGATCTCCCGGCATTTATCCCTCAGCTCGTCGTTAAGCTCAGCCGGATCCGTCTGTTTGACAACCAGCCCGAGACAGGTTTGCCGGCGCAGAGGGACTTCTACGATTTGATAGGATCGCAACTTGCTCGCGGCCGCGTAAGTCAGCAGCTTATTGGTTTTATTTTTGGTCGCCGTTAAGACTTCGTAATAGTGCATTATTCTACAGATGTTTGTATTAGAAACAAAGACGAGCCCACGAGACCTAGCGGAAGAGGGTG
>VXPC01000039.1 GCA_009839685.1 Candidatus Saccharimonadota bacterium
CCCACCGTCGGCTGGCTCGCCTCCGGCATCATGCTGCGCGATCCTTTCCAGGAGACGGTTTTGACAACGCCCTATTCGCAGGCGCGGCTGACTGTTCTGCTCTTCATCTGGCAACTGGCAGGGCAGCCGCAGATCAATCTGTTGAAGTTGGGGCTGGCGGGCCTGCCGGTGATGTTGTTGTTTGGCGCGCCAGGTCTTTGGCGCGGCGGGTTCTCAGAGAAGACAAAGTTGACTTTGTGGCGCAGGTTAACGGTATCCACACATATGAGTCAACACAGAACAGAATGATCACATCCTTGCTTCTTGAAGTCGTAGAGTTATGGTTGTTCAAGTAGACGAAAACACAGATGGAGAGGGCGAACCATTTACGCCCTCTCCAGTCAGAAAAAAGGGGGTAGCCATGAAAGAATGGCTTGTTCTTAGTGGAATCATTGCGGGCTTTGTGGGCTTCTACGTAGGTGCTGCGAGTTATGGGTATAACTCAATTCTTGCTCTTCAAGGCACCATTGTTGCGGTGATCATTCCACTATGTGCGCCTCTAACCTTTTATCTCGGAATAGAAACATGGAAACGAAAGAGAGGAATTCTAGGTTATGTCACCTTGGTGGCAACAACTGGAATCGCTGGAGCCGCCTTGGGACTGTCGTTGATGTTCTGGGTTCTGGATTGATATTTTATGTCGTGTTGCCGCGGACGAAACGCAACATGCTATGGCATGGATGGAGGACTCAATTATGAATCTAAAATCTGGGGATAGCGTGTTGATAGAAATTCCACTCCATAATCATGAATACAGATATTTGCGACAGGTTCTTACTGTAGATGGAGTTGAATTCGTTGTTTCGCCTTGGTTTGATATGCACAAAAAGGGAAGATGGTCTGGATTTCCAGTGGCATTCATTTACTCTGGTGGAATCACATCGGCCATGCGACGTGAAGGGGGTGGGGTAAGTGATGTAACCATATTTAATGTGTTGCAATGGCATATGGAAAACAACACGTTGGAGATTTCAGGCCATGCAGTGGATCGATTCAGAGAACGCCGCTTTAGCATCGAAACTTGTGTGTTTCTTCCTGTCACGTTGATTATAATCTTGTTTGAAAAAGGGGAATTTCGATTTCATCAACTTGTAAGAGGCAATAATAAGGATTATGTCTTTGTGTTCGTTGTTGGGAAAGGTGGTTACTATTACCCTCACGATAAACTTCCGACATTGGATACAAAAACTGACTTGGAAATGTTTACAGTTCGACCAATTACGGTGTATCCCGCAACAGACGAATACTTTAACAGTATAAAAACTCTTAAGCCCGCTGGGGCTGAATTCATTGCATGGTTCAGCTACGTCCTAGGTCATTGAAAAAAATTAGGCACCTGACCTGGACCGGCCCATGCCTCCGCCTGCACGGATTTTGTGGTGTCTCTTAATCGGTGAGGGCACCGAAAATGTCAACTTACAACCGAATTCGGGCTGGATCCGGATCTGCATGCTAGAGGCTGGCGTATTCTGTCTGGGAACCGCGTATTTGTGCGGTGTGTCGGCCTGGACGGCCGAAGGGCATGCAACTGCGGGCTGGCTTTCGTCCCTTGGGAGCGCCGCGGCGACAGACAACAGTGAGCGCAGGCCTGCGCTGTTCGAAGGGTATGGTTGGCCCTGATCGCTAGAGATTGCTGTAGGAGATACCTCTGGGGGAATGGACTGACACTACGTACATGAATAAGAAAAGGTTGGGGGCAAGGCAAAGTAGAGTGAGGACTTCTGGATTCGCAGACCCTGCGATAGTCAATCTTCCAAATCCATTAGGTTAACGAAAGAAGGGCGCTTCTTTCCCTCAGAGAAGCAAAGCGCCCTGAATCTGTCCATCTGCTTGATTTTGTCTATCAGTTCTCTTTCCTGCCGTGAACTGCCTACCATTCTGACCAATGACCTGGCATCGGTTTCGGTCAAGCGCAGCACGAGGTAGTTTGCGATTGCGGAAAACAGCGATCGTTCGAAGTCTCTTGCCTCCTGCGAAGCCAACACCAGCGAAATCCCGTACTTGCGGCATTCCTTCGCCATTGTGGGGATGAGCTTCAAGCCCGCGGCGCGATGGGCCTCATCGAAGATAACGGCGTGCGTAATCCGGTCCTGAATTCCCCGGCGGAACATGTCTTTGTAGAGACCGTAAAAGATGAGTGAGGCAAAGGCCTTTTGCAAATTGTCATTTTGTGTCGTGTGAATGCGGATGACAATGGGTTGTTCACCGTCCCAGAGGCTCGCGCGGGTCTCGGCGAGTTCGAAGAATCCATAGTCTTCCAGCTCTTCGAGGCGGGCAAGCAGTGTTCGCAGGCCGCGGTCTGGCTTGGGATCTGCTTTCAGTATTTCCAGGAAACGCTTGAACTCCGGTTCGCGGAGCTTCGAAAGATCGGCGGTTGCGGTATCCCACCCTGCCTCAACAAAGCTGTCTTTGATGGCGCGGCGGATGTGTTCCCCCTGGATGTCTCCGAGTTCGGGGAATATGGCTGTGAAGATATCGCGCACGGCTCCAGCGACATCCAGATAGGCCAAGCGGGAATTTCGGTCGATCACCTGGAGCGGGTTGAATCCTAGGCCGTAGCAGTCGATGTAACGAACCGAGTCGACAATCTTTTCGAGCCTTTCATCGATATCCTGATGGTAGGAGAAAATGAGCGGTCGAACGCCAGAGATAAGCATCTGTTTGCAGATATTGAGCAGACAGGTGGTTTTGCCCATGCCGGGGAGTCCAGCCAGCAAGAGATGCGGATTCCCTTGGATTGTCAGGGGCCAATGGACTGCATCACCTCCGTAGATTTCTGAACCGATACAGATCGAGGGCGCTTCAAACGCACTTACCTCTTTAGTTTCGCCGGCGGTTTCGTTTCCGGTGTCATTCAGTTGGCCCAAGCTAGGCGTCGTATCGCGGCCGGCTTCTGTCTCTCTTTCGGTCTCACCGACATTTGCATCTTTGAGCGGGCGCGTATCAGGCGTTGGATCGCGCTCGACGTGAATCGTATCGGCCATCGGCCTGGAGGCGTGGACTGGCTCTGGCAGTAAATTCGGGCCAAACAGAAAGATTTCGGTTTCTTCTTCCGCGGTTGAGACATTATGCGGGTCTTCGGAAGCGAATTCAGGGCAGAAGATCCAGCCGCGGTCCCCCTTTAGATACTCAGCAAAGGTGTAGCTTTGGCCTTTACTGATCATTCGATCTATCTCGCGCATGATGGTTTCGTGCCGTTCGGCCGGCAGGTGATGGCGGCGAGCGCGGTCGGCATAGAAACGAAGTACGGCGGCAAGCCTAGCACGTCGAATGGCGTTGACCGCCGGTTTGACTTCCTCACTGTCATACCAGCGATTCCACTCTTTGCGAAGTCGTTTCAAGCGGTGAGCGATTGCGTTGAGCAGGTCGGGTGAGCGGGCGGAGCGCAAATGGCGTCGACAGTTGACTTCTACAAACTGGAAGGAGAGCCCCTTGCGCGCTGAGACGGATACAAAGATGAGTGTGGGCCGGGTCACGGTTTCGCCGGGGTCGTTTGTTGGCGAGTCGAGTGGAGGCAGCAGCTCATGAACGTCGCGGGCCGGAATCAGAAAACCCTCATTGAGCGATAGCCAGCAGTCGCCGGTGGCTGGAGCTGAGAGACAGCTCCTAAAACTGAGGGCGAGTGAGATGAGGTCCAGACCAGGCTCGGAGTGGCCGGTCAGGCGCAAGGCGAGGCGACCACTGAGGGCTTTGAGGTGCCGCAAGAGATCGGTCTCATCGCAAGGTTCGTTTGCGAGTCCCATCTGGTTGAGCGTGCCAGCGAGGAGTTCGAGGATCTCATCGTGGTTGCCGGTGGAGGTGATCAGTTGCAGGGAACCAAGATCGGCGCGGGCGGGTACGCAGTCGACTACGTAGGCGCTGTAGGTTTCGGCGCTGTCTTGGGGCGAATCGAAAAATTCTAGGCCTGCGTTGCGGTCTAGCGTGATGACCCAATCGCACAGGTGATGGAGCCGGTGCAGGTCGTCAGCATTGGCAGGTGAGATTTCCGCTTTCAGTGCCGGGCGTTTGCCATCGGCTCCGATATTGCGGGCGACGGCGCTGTGAATTGCCTCGTGCAGACGGGCGAGGCGATCGGTGTGGGTTCTGTCTGACGGATGCCGTTCCCCTTCTTTTGGGCGCGGCACTGCGCTGCGCCAGGTTGGTGAGGGGAGGGGCGCGTAGATGGTTTGGGAGGAATTGAGGAGGCCGTAGG
>VXPC01000005.1 GCA_009839685.1 Candidatus Saccharimonadota bacterium
AGGACGCCCGCGCCGTTCGCGAACAGCTGCCGCGCGGCCGTGACCCAGAAGGGGTCCACCGTGTCCTTCTGCTGGGGGATGAGGGCGGCGGCCATCGTATCGAAGTCTCTGGGTGTCCTGGCCTCGAAGAAAGGCGACCACCGCGGCGCACGTGCGTCGAGGGGGTTCATGAGCACGTCCCGGGCGGGGTCGAAGAACGCCCGCGTGTAGCTCCCCATCTTGTCGTAGAGGATGCAGCGCTCCCCCCGCTCCCTTATCTGCGC
Source organism: Candidatus Saccharimonadota bacterium (assembly GCA_009839685.1). Taxonomy (GTDB): domain Bacteria; phylum Patescibacteriota; class Saccharimonadia; order Saccharimonadales; family VXPC01; genus VXPC01. The sequence continues at coordinate 264 of VXPC01000005.1, forward strand.
GACAAGGTCCGAGATCAGGACGGTTTTTCCCGAACCCGTGGTGCCCGAGACGATGGTGTGCTGCGTCTCGGCGCGCTCGGGCCAGGGGACGCCCGCGATGCGGGGTTTGGACTTGCGCGCGGCAGGAAAGAACCTTCCCCCCAGGCGGGAGAAAACGGGCTGCACGCGCCTCCCGAGCGCTTGGGCCGAGGTCATCTCGGCGCCGCGCACCCTGTGCGCCCTCGCCATTCGCCGGCCCAAGATCCAGAAGATGAGTGCGAAGAGGACGATGCCTGCCAGGCCGAGCCAGAGGCCCAGCCAGGCCTTTTTATGGACGGTATCGAGCATGCGTCTCCTGATGCGCTCGATCCGGGGATCGCTCGCGATGAGAGATATCCGCTCCAGCGTCCGCTCGCCCTCACGCCACTCGTAGGTCTGGCGCGAATCAGGGTCGTATTTCAGGCCGAGCTTGAACTCGGCGAGGGTGCCCAGGCCAACGACGCGCCATTCATGCGCGCTCGTCGTCGTGAAGAGACTGACGGCCGGGGTCAGGACGATGCTCAGGACGAGTCCCAGAATCCCCCAGCGTAACAATTGGCCCCACATCCTGGCGTCGTGCAGCAGCGTCTGGCCACCCCGCAGGGTGGCGTTTCCGAAGGTCATACGATTCTCCCGTTCTGAATTTGATGAATGATGGCGCGCCCCGGCTCCTCGCCCCGCCGGAAGTTCTCCGTCCCGGAGAGCAGGTCCGCGTGCGCTGCGGGGAAGAGCGCGGCCGTTATGGTCATGCCCGTGGTTTTCCTCCGAGAGTCACTTCCGACATCCCTTGTGGTGAGAGCAAAGACGCGTTCGACCAACCGATTCCTAGCGAAGGCGCCGAATCAGACCGGAAGCGGCTGGCCGGCCCAATATCGTGGAGGAGCACAGCAGGGACCGAAACCTCGATGCCGGGGGGTGTGCGAGCTAGGTCTCAATGTTTCGTCTCGATTGATAGAGCAGAATTGTCCCGGTGCGGGATTCCATCTCATTCACCAATACGAATATAACACGAAAATATGTCGCCGGCAACAGGTTTTACCAGGTCACGTCCAACACATTTGTTTCATATACGCTCACACTTGCGATCCGACGCGCTGGGGTGTGACAAAAACGTGAGAAAACATGATGGAAGAAGACGAGAAAGAAACGCTCCGGCGCGAACCGCCACCTTATGCAGCGCATGGCATAACGTACCGTCTTGAGGTCCTTATACGGCATCAGTCGGTGTTTGCCGCCCTAGTGGGCAGGGGACGGAATTGGTCACTTCCGCAGAGATGGTGGACAAGTGTGCGCTTTTAACCGCGCTAGAGTTTGAAGGAATCCGGTTTCGGAACGATTACTGGTTACGAGAGCGTTATTCAGGATGTTTGAGGTAATTCTCTAAAGCTGCCCATCAGTGCCGCAAGCCATGAATCCGCACATCATCGAGCCGGGCCCGGATTTGCTGCTGAGTTAGGTGATGGGGGAACCCTGCTGTTGGGGAAACCCTGGTGTTATTCCCCGTGCGATACTTCGTTGTCATACACGGGCGCTACGGCGCACAAATCCGAAAGTCATTCATTGAGTAGGGTGTTCCCATAATCTTAGAATCCTTGACTGCTATTCTTGGAGTGGTCGGATTAGGGCATCCCACAAGAATTCAGCGCATCCCTGCATGGACAGCTTCGGATCTCCATGGTTGCCAAACGCCATCAATCCCATGGGCTTTAAGAAAAGTACCTGTTCATCATGATCGACCGATAGGCTCTCGTTCCAGCTATTCGAGTCCCCTTGCTCGCCATGAGAAAAGCGGATATCCCCTCTCCCGAAATCTTGGCCAATGTAGATTGTACAAGCAGCGATCTTGCTTCCACCTCGATAGATTGCAGCAGTGAAACGATTTTCACCTAAGCAGCGTAGACGACTTTCGATCCCTGGATTTCTTTCGGACAGCTCAACCAGAGAGTTTTCGAAGAAATTGACAAGATATGCGAAGGCTTCATGCAGAAAATCATCCCGGTCCTGCTCTGTGAAGGCCTTCGCGATACGAAGATTAGAAGAGCGTGGGCCGGAATGTGTTTCCGACAAACCGGGCGCATCCGGTATCGCCAGTTTTGTCTCACTACGCTGCTCCGATCTAGCCGTTGCCAATTCAGCCAAGGTTTTCTTGATTCCCTGAACGACGCTCAGGAAGGCTTCGTCAATGTTTGCCCAGAGTGTTATCGGTTTGCCGTCGGTAGGTAGGGCGAGAAGATTTCCGAAAGGTAAGTCATGCCAATCACAAGGCCGAAGGACGACCGGAATCACCCGCGCCTCATTCGCTGTGTGACGTTCGAGTGCTCGTTCAGTCTCGATTCCGTAACAATAGCGCGAAGCGATATAGTCGGAGCTGATCAGCAACAAGATAACCTTTGCGCCTTCAAGCTCTTCTGAGATTGCGTTTTCGAAGTCATCGCCTGGGGCAATACGACGATCATGCCATGTATTAATCTGGCCCTGATGCTTGAGAGCGGCGTGATGAACCTCAAGTTGATCACGCAACCCTTCGTCGGCGTGGCTGTAGGAGAAGAAAAGCTTAGCTGACATGACTTTGGCCAACATTGGCAAACAATGTGTGAAATCTAGTGGACACCATATTATCTATGCTTATACCCTCTGTTTCATCCTTGTTTCTGTCTTTTCAGGAAATGGCCAAATGCCTGTTCAAGCTTTCCAACCAAACTGTCATCTCCCAATGGTCTGTCTGTCCTCTCATGAAGTCGTATATTCCGGAGCGACTCTTCAGATATCTTACCCAGAGGAAAGACCCTCTAATTCTTGAACATTACAAGTAGGATTTGATATTCACCCGCTCGTTTCCCCTACCTGAGATATGCGTCCCTAAGTCATGTGATGTGGAAACCTTTGCACCACAACTAGTACGCCCCTTTCTATGCAAGAACGCTACAGCGCACCAATCCGAAAGTCAATAATCAAGCATGATGTCCCAAGAATCCCGAGATACCGAGTAACTTTGCCAAGCACACAGAACGGAATCCAGAAATCTGGAACTTCATCTCATTTCTCATCTGGCATTGACTCATTGTATATAACAAACAAGCGCATGATATCGGCCCTGTCCATAAACAATATCTGGCTTCGTTGAGAGGCATCCAACCTCTCTCCCAGTCAATATTTCGCCTGCCTAGTTATCTCACCCCCAGCCACAATGATCGCGTGATCGAAAAGCAAATCTGCGAAACGAGTAACAAACTTGAAATGAATGCGACTGAATTGCGGGGTTTGTTGAATCGAAAAGGATGTAGACTGAACGCTTGGAAAAGCGAAAATCGATGTCGGCACTAAAACAAACGGGAATGACTTAACTGACTAAGCAGACACACTCAGCCTATCAAGAATCTAGGGGGCCCTTCATCCTCGCTCATAATTTTTGCCTTTTCTAGAAATTCTCCAATAGATTCTCGATTTTCCACGTCAGGTTTAGGGGGAGGATCAGGTAGTAATTCAGAAATTATATCGACCGCTATTTCAAGATGTTTCTTTGCTTCTTCAAATTGCTTTTCAATAGTCCATATTTCAATACCCATTTCTAAATGTCTCCTTGGCAAAGTCTCATTTAACTGTGCTCTCTCTTTGCATTCCTATAGCCGACAGTCTTGCCAATTTCATACGCACATAAAACGCATTTTTCACTCCATTTTCTTCCATTTCCTCGAGCAAGGCATTGTAAGTAGCGTTGTTGCCAGTTGAGCTGTATCTATGATCAGGATTTGTGCAGGGATTTTCATCTATGCTCATTTTTACCTCATGTTTCTC
>VXPC01000008.1 GCA_009839685.1 Candidatus Saccharimonadota bacterium
TTTATAACACACATATCAATACCATGAGCCAGACCCTGGAAGTCTTGAACGCGGAACCTAAGCCGATGACGGCCGGCGAGGTGGCCGCCGGAATAAGCCGTATTTTCAACCGGCAGATTAAAAAAGAGGACGTTACCCGTCGGCTGAGCATACTGGCAGGACAGAGAAGGATTAAAAAACTAGGCATAGGCGTTTACGCTTGCCTGAGTTGTGACGAAACCGTTTTTCTTCCGGAGCCGGTTTCCCCGGCCGAGCCGAAAAAGAGAAAAGGGAAACCAGCTGCGCGCAAGCGCCCGCCCAAGAACGCAGAGCGTCCGTCGGCAGGCATCGGCGCCAAGAAGGTGGAGCCGAAGCGGCCGCGAAAAAAGAAAACGCCCCGGAAACCCGTGGCAAAACGTCCGACAGCTGTCGCCAAGGTACGCGAAAAGATCCGCTTGCTGGCTGCCATAGACGATGAACTGGCGGTTGAAGGGGTCGTGGCCGACCTTGAAAAAGACGGCCAGCAGGTCAGTGAAACCCTCAGGTCTTTTATCAAGATGCTGCTGGAGAGGCGCAACGGCAACCCCTGAACGGGGACCAAGGTTATCGAATATGTCTTCAGAGAAACCCGCCCGGAGCCCGTCGCTGGAAAGTTTTCTTCAGCTGATGGAGGTCATGGATCGCCATGACCGCGTCCGAATCGAGGGCTTGCTGCAGTTGGCGGAAATACATGAGAGAACCGCGAATTTGCAGGAGGGGTTTATCAAGGACGCGGAGACACTGGTCAGGGAGAGGGAGCCCGCCGACACCGGCGTCGCGGGCATCATCAAGTCAAGCCGGCGGGGGAGGTTGACGCGCGCCAGAAGGGAGGCGGCCGACAGCCGCCAAACGGCAACCAAATACAGGGAGCAGGCGGCTCTGTTGCAATACCAACTGTCACGCCGGCAGCTGTCGTTGAGCAACAGCTTCAGCGACGGGCGCAGTCCTAGCTCTTAGCCGGCTTGCCGCCGGCTTTGGCCGCCGGCCGTTTTTTAACATCCGTGAACTCGGGTCCCGCGCAGGACAGCTTGCTGACCATCGCGAGGATTTTTTCGACCTGCTTCTCGGTGTATTCCCTCGATCCCTCAAACGCGAAGGAGCAGCAGCCCACGGATATTTTCGCTTTGTGCGTAAACACTTTATCCATAACTGCAATCATAGGAGTCCAGACCGGTTTGGTCAATTGCCCGCCACGGCTGAAGGTCTTGGCCGCGCGGCCAGTTCGTCGGGCGAGGACCCGGTTCCGTACGGCAGCCGACAGATACCGAAAACCGGATTAGCGGCCAACGGTCAGAGCAGCGCCGGCATCCGAACCTGGTGGCATTATCTGCTGTGTTTTTGACACGGCCGGGCCGCTTTGGGCTTGCGTTAGCAAAAAACTGTGGCAAATGGTACAATCCGGGTACTATGAAATTTAGCAAACCCCTCATAATCATAATCGTTCTTATTGTCATTGCCGCTATCGTCGGTTTGGTGTTATACCTCTCAGGCGGTGGCGATGCGGAAGACGCGACGGCACCCGATACATCCGAACAACAGACGCCGGAGGAGAATAGCGAAGAAGCCGGCGCGGAAGAAAACGGCGACGAGCAGCAAGACGGAGAGGCGACCGACCAGACCCAAGAAGAGGAACAGGGAACCGACGCCACCGATCCGGATACCGCCACGCCTTCTTTGACGATGAGGGCGGAGGAGCTCCTCGGCAACTTGGTCGACAGCAATGACCGCTTAGAGCCGCTGGTTGCTGCCTGCGACCAGGAGGCCATAAACCAGGAGAACCTGACCTTCGTGACGCACCTGCAAGCGGCGTTCGCGTTCGTCGATGAGAATACCGACAATCCCGTGGCGCTGGCCGAATTGACCGATTTCCCCGACGAAGTCAACGCGCAGTCGGATCGCAACGGGTCGTTGAACGAACAGACAGCCGACTGCTCTTTCTGATACCGGCTTTGACCTAAACGGTTTCAATTTCTTCGGTGCCGCCGGCGAGCTTGTGTGTCTTGCGCCGGCACGGTCGCGGCTCGGCGGTCTTGCCCGCTATCAGGATAACGCCTTTAAGCCGGCGCCGTACGCGATGAAAAAGCCTGCCGATATAATCTTTTGCCCTAAGGAGGGTTGCGCGATTGATTGCGCTTTTTAACCTAAAGTGGTATAATATTGACAGTTTGAAATTATAGATCATACGTTTATGAATACACCTGAAAACTCGGAGCAATGCCAAGATAACGCCGGCTCGGCCCGGATTCTGGGGGCGTCCGCTTGGGAGCATACCAATATCAGATTGGACAAGACGGAGTATTACGAGGACTCGGCCCAGTACTACGCGCAGATGTTTGAAAGCTGCCGGGCGACGCTGGCAGCCGGCGGCCGCCTGAGCGAACGGCGCTATATCGAGTTGCTGGAAGCAAGGGTCAGGGAAGCGCAAGGGGAGTACGCCGATATGAACGACTTCCACGTCCGCCGCGCCGCCAGAGAAAGAGCCGAAGTCAATAACTTCTTGGAAGCGGTCCGGCGGTAATCCGGGCCTGCTGTAATACTGCTGTTTTACGGTCCCGGTCGCAATGGTATAGTTGGGTCTATGACCATAGGCGTAGACATTGACGGCGTTTTGGCCGACTACCAAGGCGGCTTGAGGCAGGTAATAGCCGAAGACCGCGGCGTTGACCCCGAAACTCTAACCAGGGATACCGACTGGTATTTTCCCCAATGGGATTTGGACGCCGAGGGTTGGCGGCACTACCATAACCTGGCCGTCAAAGGCGGTCTGCTGGCCCGGCTCGACGTCATAGCCGGCGCCAAACCGGCTCTCAGAAAGCTGCGCCGCGACGGCTGCCGGATAAGAATCCTGACCCAGCGGGGCGCGACCGGCGGCCAGGTCGTGAAACTGGCCGACACGATCCGCTGGTTGGCCGACAGCAAGATCCCGTTCGACGAATTTACCCAGGTCAGGCACAAGACGTCGGTCGAGTGCGACTGGTACGTGGAGGATTCGCCCGAGCATATTGAAGCCTTGCAGGAGAGAGGCAAGCGCGTTATCGCCTTTGATCAGCCCTGGAACCGGCAGGCATCGGCGACGCACAGGGCTTGCGGCTGGGAAGACGTCTACGACATAATCCGGCGCGAGTCCGGACTGGCTGCGGGTGCATAATCCGCCCCGGAGGGTTGCCTTGGTGGGCGAAAGAAGCGTGTTTGTTTAGTCTCACATACGACAATTTTAGAATATTTTCATAATTTTTTAACGTTTTTGTCGTATGGCGAAATGCGGTTTGAGGACAGTTATTTTTTGCACTGCAGCTCGTGCAGGCTGCGCCGGGACTTATGCTTGCGGACGTTTTGTGGCAAGCGTAGAATTGGTGCTTGAAATGAATATGCCCAATCGGTCCGCCGCGGAAGTCGCGGCCGTCTGTCCGCCAGAAGAACTGCTCCCCGCCTCAAGCCAGGATCTGGCCGGGCTGGGCCAGGACTTGCGGGCGGCCATAGCAAAAGTCAGCGGCGAACCTGAAGTCAGGGAATTGTACCACTGGTCTACGACGAGCGAAGGGTGGACGCACGCTTTCGACGCCCTGGACAGGCTGGATGAAAGCCTGAAAGACCGCATAAGCCAATTGGCGGCCGAGGCTAAACACAGAACGCTGGTCGGGGGAGAGTTGTTCCTCGTCCCGGCCGAGACCTTGAACGAACTCAGCCGTCATATACTGGAAAGAGTTTGGGAGATAAGCAGCGATATCGAATCTGCGCGGCACGGCACCCTCTATCCGGGCGCAACGCGGTGGCGTTTCCTAACTCTTCTGGACGAACTGAAGAAAGACGTCGACGACAGCACCAGAAGGCTTAGGGCCAAAGCGAAGGCCAGAATCTTGGGTGAGGAAGCCATCGGCGCGGCCTCGGCCTAGGATAATTTTTCTACCCGGTCCGGATCTATTTGCCGTTCTTCTTTTTAACGGCCTTGTCCTTGCTTGCCAGCGCGGACTCGATCCTTGACAGGCCTTGTTTGATATCTCGCAACAAGCTGGCCAGATAGATTACGGCCGCCACGGCCAAACCGGCCGCAATCATCGACATAATGAACCAGAAGATAAAATAGAAACCCGACATAGCCTTGGACTTATTTGAACTTAATATAGCACTGGAGCGGCGCAAATAAAAGCCGCCGGCCCGTTTCATGCCGCGCGAAAACCCCGGCAACGTAGTTTGCAGAAACCCCGCCCGCCAGCGTCAAGCAGGTGTCGTTTTGGCCTCAGTACGCCGGACGCCTATGAAATACCTTGGGCGGCTCGCCGGGTTTTTTCTTTATGGCCTCCAAAACCTGGGCGCCTTTGTGCTCCGACAGCTTCCTCTCAAGCCTCTTACTCTCCCGCAGGTGTTCGTCATAGAAGATTACCTGACCCTCCCTGTTGCCGGGCTCGGACGAGCCTATCAACAGCCGTCCGCCGGTCACGCGGCCGTCTCTGTAATGGACGCAGCCCGTCTTATTTTCATAATCGTGGTCCGCCATCACGGTTCTCAGTTGGCCGTCGTCGCGGTAGTAAAACCTGGTTCGTGCCAGAGAGTTGAACAGCTCAAACTGGATGCCGACCTTGTATTCCGAATTCTCCCTGTAGCCGTACCTCAAATAACTGTGCCGGTATCTGATCTGCCAACCTGTTTCGGGGTGGCGGATAATGACCGCGCCTTCCTCAGCTACCGGTTTGATGGACAGCGGCACGACGGAAGGGTCGCTACCGTCGGACGCGAACCAGCGCAGATCCAAATCTTCTTCTCTGACGAACTCGCTCTCGATGTTTAAGACGGCGTACTGGAACCTGAAGTCGATTTCGCCGCTTTCGCTAACCAAAATCTTGCCGGCTCGCAGTTCCGACAACACAAACCTCTCCATTCTCACTACGTTGTATGCGACTTGCGGCTTAGGCGCCAGCGGTATTCCGCGGCCGCACGCCTTTTTAAGCATTGCCGCGGCCAACGGGATTCCGGCATAAGCCGCCGGTTATACCGCCCGCGTATCACAGGAGCACCAGACCGGTGATGGCGATTGCCAGCCCGGCCAGCTTGATTTTGAAATCCGTGAACTCCTTGAAGAACAAAACAGCCAGGATAACGCTTAGGACGATCGTAAAGCTGGTAGCCACGTTGACGTAGGCGATATTGTCCAACGTGTCCAAGGTGACTATGTAGATGTAAAGGCTGACGGTTCCCAGCGCCGCCGTGCCGAGCAAGGCGGCCCAGCGGATGGAGCCGGCCGGCGGTTTCAAGGGCGACTTGTGCCATCTTTGCCAGGCGTAATAGAAGATAATCGACGCCAGGCAGATTATGCCGGGGGAAACGAACAGGAAAGTGCCGACCCCGCCCAGATCCAAGATCATTTTATCGACTATCAGCCCCATGGCCGTCAGCACGGATCCCAGTGACAAATAGCTCAGACCCTTCGCCAAGTCGGCATGCCGGCGGCCGACCGAGTGGGTTAAGAAAATGCCGGCCGTCAGGCAGACGAAGCCCAGCCATTGCCAGCCGAACAGCGTTTCGTTCAGAAACAGGTAAGCGAACGCCACCAGCCCCGCCAGGGTCACGATTTCGCCGACTATCGTGCTCAAGGATGCTTCGACTTGTTTCAGGGCCTTCAGCTGCAGCGCCGTGCCGATAAAAAAGCAGGGGATGGTGATCAGCGTGTAGGGCAGGGCCCGGGCGGCGGCCGAGAAGTCAATCTCCAAGAAAGCCAAGCTGTAGAGGGCCACGAAGCAGCCGGGCACGGCCAAAAAAACGGCGCTGGCGAAAACCGGGCTGACGTTATCTTTCTTAATGCAGATCGCCCTCAGCAGGCTCCTGGCGGAGCCGATAGCGATCAGCAGGGCTATGAGCAGGAAAATCAAGACGAGTTAGTTTCAGGATGTCTGACTCGGCATTATAGCACGGCAAGCCAAAGGCTCCCGGCGCTCCCGCCACGCTCCGTTTCAGTCCAAAACCTAGTTTTTGAAAATTATCTTGGTGCGGAGGTTTTCCTCTTCGGTATCGGCCGGCGAGTTGAGGTAAATGCAGTAGAACTCGCTGATGCTGGGTTGGGAGCTGGCGATACCTTTGCAGACTTCCATCAGTTTCGAATAAGAACCCGCGTGGGTGTAGGTCTTGAACTCGCCCTCAACAGCCGTCTCGCCGGCCTCATCGACCACTCCCAGCCAACCCAAACTGTTCGGCATGGACATCTCCCACATGTCGAACACTTCGCGACCGGCATTCTGGGCGTCGAACTCCTGGTAGACCGCGTCGGATGGCGGGCGGCAGTTCTCATCGTAGCGCACCGGCATCGTTTTTAATCTGACTTTGATGTTTTCCAATTGGTATTCCATAACTTCCGCATTGTAACCTTTGCGGCTCCGATCCGCAATCGCCCGGTTGCCGCCGGCCGGCAATAACCCCAAGCTGACAACCCTCTGCCCGGTTTATTTGATTTTATTAGCCATAAGTGGTATAATAAAATCATAGCACCTTGAAAATACGGCGATTCGTTCCAGACCGGAACGGATCCGAACCGAGCGGCTGCCTGCCGCCACCAACGGGAAGGACAACCATGTCTTCTAACAGCGACCAACAGTCGGCGGCCCTGGAAAAAGAGCTCAAAAGCTGGCGGGGCTTCCTGCTGTGGCTGGGGTTCACGGTGCTGATCGCGATCATCACTGTCACGGAGTTCCAATTCGGCTACATGTCCGAATTCAGGACCCTGTTCCGGGGTTTTGTCCTCGGCATGACCCTGACGACCCTCTTTCAAAAATGGCAGGTGTACTGCCTTGCCAAAAAGCAGGCCGCCAAGCTCTTCTGACTTGGCCGCCAGCCAAGAGAGAGAGGCGACATGCCCTGGCCCTGACTTTGGAACCCCATTCCAAATGTCGGCAGCGACCGCTCGGATACACCTAGGCACTTCGGTGCCTGGGTGAATCCCTGAAACCAATCGCCGTATCTTTAAAACGCTCCGTATTGAAAGCGCAAGCCGGCAGGCGCCCGGCGGCTACTGCGCGTCGTGTCGCGAGCCGGGGAGCTGACAAGATAACTTCACCTGTCTGAGAAACCCCGGCGCTCAGGTCCAAACGGCCAAGACGGCGCCGATGACACCGTAGGAGATCAGCGGGTAACCGCCGTTGATTAAGAACAGTTTCAAGCTCCGACCTTCGAAGGCGTAATTGACGCCGTTGGCGGTCAGGACAAAGCTGACCGCGACCAGCAGTCCGAGGCTCAGCCCGCCGAGAAAATTATCCACGCCCAGCCCGCCAATCAGCAGCGCCAGAGCGGTAACGGACAGGATCGAGGCGCCGACGGAGACGAGGTAGGGGTACCATTGCCGGGGCGTGCCCTTCATGGCTTCCATGTCTTTTTTCGATAGGCCGACGGCCGCCATCCACGGTCTGGAGAAAGCCGCGTACCAGGTCGCGCCCAGCAGCTGGTTGAAGACGACGGCCGCTACAACGGCCCAGTAGTTGAGATTGTTGAAATCAAGGACGTCCATGACTGTTGGTGAAGTTTATTATAACCTATCGGAGCCGCTGAAGTGATTCGCGGCCCGACCCCGTCGCGCTGTACCGGCTTCGGGCGGAGGTTTTAAAAATACGGCGATTGGCTCCTAAACTGGATTGACCCCGGCAGCTCCTACGAGAAGAACTGCCGGGGCAATCAGGCCGGTTGGTTTTCCAGCTGGCGTCCGGTCGACCGCCGCCGTTTCGGCAGCGGCAAGTTGTCGGCGAGCACGGTCAGGGCCAAGACCGCCAAGACAACCATGACCAGACTGAACCTCACCAGATTGGCGTCGCTGACGCCGCCGAAGACGCGGTCCGTCCACAGCGCACCGATGAAGACGATGAAGGTTATAAAGATGACCGTCGACGGCAATTGCCGCAGGCGGTCTTGTTTTGATCGCTTGGTTGACATAACGTTTGCCTTTCCGCCGGCGTTTAGCCGGCCGATAGATTGCGGGCGCAGGGTGGAGGCCTGTTCGTTCGGCCTGATTCTGATTCGTCCGCGGTTTGTGCTAATGACCCGCGGGAGCGAATCGCCGTATTTTCAAAGAACATTTTTGTTTTGGTATGAAACGGTTCCCATTATACCGCTTAAGGCTTAAAAAGTAAATGGCGATAACGGGATGGGGCGTTTAAAAATATGGCGATTTGTTCCGGGGTGTGCCCCGGCAGCGCAAGGGCTGCCGGGGCCGGGTCGGGATCAGCTGTCTTTCCTCCGCAGCACATGCCTGCCGCCGAAAGCGGTGAAATGTATGATAACCGCCATTGCGGCCGTCAACGCGGTTACGACGGCCAGCCTCTGGCCGCTGCCATAGTCGCGCTGGTGCATGTCATACATGGTGGAGAGGAGGGTGAAAAGCAGAACGGCGGGCACGATGATGCCGCCCAGCAGGTTTGCCAGACGATTCACGGCGGCGGGCGACCATTCCTCTTGCATCAATTTGACCAAATAGCCAACTGTCACGAGACAGATAATCATCACTACTGCCGACGTGGTTTCCAGTCTGGCCAGCAGGCTGAAAACGGTTGCGGTTGCCGCGACGGCCGTCGCCACTCCCAGCAAGCAGTACGACGCCCAGCGCCGCGATGCCGGCCGCCATCCCCGCCAGATCTTGGCGAAGGGGCTTATGATACGGATAATATTGTCGGCCACTTCGGGCCTCCTTCTGTTCGGGGTATGCCGGGGCACCGAAGGCTTTCGGCCGCTTCAAGCGAAGTCCGGCTGATATGCCGGCCCGGTGTTGATTCGTTGTTTGGGAACGAATCGCCATATTTTCAAAGGGCGCGCCGCAACTGACCGACGCTAGTCTTTATTATGACACTTATATTTAAAAAATCAAATAACGCAACAACAGATAGGGGAGGGTAAACGTTTGAAAAATACGGCGATCAGCTCTAAATCTGGGTCTTCCCCGACAACTCACCAGGAGTTGCCGGGGCGTGACCGGGTCGTCTGCGATTAGCCGGCCGCCGCCGCTTCCGTGGCGGCACGCTTCATTACTGCAACTCGGACCAAGCTCTCGATCGCGAATATCAGTATCGCGACCAGTGCGCAAAGCGGCAGAATCCAAATCAGGAAAACCACCAAGGTTGCTTCGGCTCTCACGTTCAGGAACACTCCGATAATTGTGCCGACAGACACGCAAGAAACCAGCCTGGCCGCTTTCAGCATCGCCGCGGTGACCGAGAGCCGGACTTCAAGGCTTTCTTGAAGGCTCACTTCCTTCAAGATGATGCCGACCACGCACATGGCAAATACGGCGATGATCGGCGCCAGCAGCCCGGTTATGGCGGCAATCGCCCAATTGGCGGTGCCGTCTTCGGCGTGAATCAGCGCGAAAAACGCGCTGACCCCAATCGCGATGAAAACCGCTTGCAGGTGGCACAACACCTTGTTGCAGCGTACAACGGCGTATTCTTTCCGCATAGTAATCCTCTCCTTCAGTGAGGTCGGGTGTTTGGCGCAGGCGGGTTCGGATGATCGACCCGGTACGCGATCCGCTTATCTGAAGCGAATCGCCGTATTTTCAAAGGACGGGCCGATGCCCTATGCAAGGGAATCAACTGTCTAAATTATACCACTTAAGGTAATTAAAGTCAAATAAACAACAGGTAGGCTATGAAGGCCAGCGCCATGACGGCCATGCTGGGCCTGATATACTTCTCGGGCACCTGCTTCAAGTATTTGGTCACGTAACGGCCGGCCAAAAAGCCGCCCAGCCAGAGAAAGGGCAGGTAGATCCAAGCCATCAGGCCGGCCAGGCCGGTGACCACCAAAGCGTAAAACCGGATCGGAATGGTCGCCGCCACCCGCAGCCCGTGGATTTGCATGAAGGAGAGGCCCAGGATAACCATGGCGCCGAATCTCAAGAAAGTGCCTTCGCCGATGCCGATGAAGTTGTCGTAGACGCCCAAGACGAAGAGGAAAGCGAACATGACCAGGTAGCGCCGTTTCCGCAGCCTTAACCTCTGCAGCTTGTGCCTGAAGAACAGGTTGTAGATCAGCAGGACGGAGACGGCGCCGATGACGATCGGCTTGATCAGCCCGGCCGAAGCGTTAACCAGGCTCCAGGTGCCGAGCAGCCCGCCCAGCGCCAGGGGGATAAATAGGAAAATAGCCAGTTTCCACCTTTTGCGGATGTCGTCGCGCGTTTCTGACAAGATACCGGCTTCGGCTCCCAGCTGGCCGGCGTTGTCCGTGGCGATGGCCGCGTTAAGGGGCAGGCCGGTGGCCAGCAGGGCGGGCTGGGTAATCAGGCTGCCGCCGCCGACGACGGTGCCGAAACTTTCGCCGAGCAAGGAAGCAAAGAAGAGGAGCGGGAGGTGCCAGAGCTGGAAGGAGTCGGGTATCAGGAAGTCGGCCATATTCACCTGATTATACACGCGGCAACCTGCCGGATCGGCAAAGGCCTTAAGCTTGGGCCAGCGAGGAGAGCATTCTAGAATAGGGCGGAGGAGACCATGCTGGAAAGAGCGCGCCGACCCGAACAATCCCGCCACCGGTTGGAAATTGATTTGATAACGTGGGCGGACATAATCGCCCGGATTGAGGTCGTTCTCTCGCGTTGCGGGCGGGTCGTTGAAACGGGCGGCAGCCGCCGGCGCGAAGCGGCGATTGACAAAACCCACCCGGCTTTTCCTCTCGATTGCCGGAGCTTTAAGGCCCGGATCCGCCTGGGCGACAATCCGCGTGAACCCGGCCGGGGCGAATATGAAGTCCGCTACTCGCTGGACGACGGAGGGGACGCTTACCGCTCGCTCTTCTTGGGCTTCGGCGGCGGCCCGCCCTGCCCGCCGGTTTTCGCTTACGCCGTTTGGCTTGATGGCTTAGCCCGGCCGACTGCTGCCCGGCCGGCTTCGCAGAAAGAAGCCGAGGCAGTCCGCCAAGATTTGACGGCCGCGCTGGACGACATGGGCGCGGTAATCGAGTTGCCGGGGTTTGTTCCCGGTTGCGACGGCGGTATATTGCGTGTCCGCGGCGGTCAGCAAGCCCGCTAACGACCTTCCGCCCGCCCGCTGTCAGGCGTGATTTGAAGTTGCTGCCTGCGGCTGTTGATCTTCCGCCGGTCGCGGATGGTAGTAACTCCCCACGTGCCCGGGTGTTTGCTGGCCAGGGCGTATTCCAGGCAAGGGGTTTTGACCTCGCACTCCAGACAGACGGTCCTGGCGGCGGCCGGCGGGTGGCCGTCGCCGGGGTAGAAGATCTCCAGATTGAAGGGCAGGCAGCTTCCTTGCCACAGCCACTCGGTGTTTGTCGGCGGCTGTTCTTCCGCGGCCACTCTGACGACCAGTTTGCCCAAGGTTACTTCCGTCATAGCCGTCCCGTTTTCGTAGTCGAATTCGATGACGTCGGGCAAAGCCCTCCAGGCTTCGGCGCCTGTCGGGACGGACGATTGGCCGCCCGATACGGGTTGGCCGTGCAACAGGCGCAGTAATTTGGAAACGGCCGTCCTGGCGGTGCGCTGGACGACATTCTCGGTCAGCCCCAGTTCCCGGCCGATGTCGGCTATGGGCAAGGGTTCGTCCGCAAAACCGAACTTGCGGCGCAGGATTTCCTGCTCGAGCGGCTCAAGCTGCCCAAGCAGTCGGTTCATGTCGGCCTTCCGCCTTTCCCGGTCAACCGTTTCCAGCGCAATCTCTTCGGGATTGGCCGCGTTGGGATCGGTAATCAGGTCGATGAGCAGGGCTCCTTCGTCGTCGGGCTTAACGGGTTTGTCCAAGGATCCTAGGTTCCGGCTGAGGTCGTCGATCGCGGCAAAGTCTTTGACGTCGGCGACGTCAATTCCCCGTCGTTCGGCCACCTCTTCGTCGTTCAGCCACCGGCCCATGAGCTCGGACATAACTTTCCGGAAAATATCCAGCGACCTGGAATTGCTGATGACGTTGCCGGGCACGTGGATGGCCCGGTCGGTGCCGTCCACCTCCCTGAAGATAGCTTGGCGTATCCAAATGACGGCGTAGGTTGAAAACCTGAAGCCTTTTTCCGGGATGAATTTCCAGATCGCCCGCATCAGGCCTTTGTTGCCGGCTTGAATCAGGTCGGGCAGTTTGAGGTGTTCCGTCCATTTGGTGAAGGGGATGGCGAATTTGATGACGAGCTGCTGGTTGGCTTCGACCATCTTGCGGAAAGCCTCGGCCAGCCGTTTTTCAAGCCCGGCCAGCTGCTCTGCCGTCAGCTGCGGTTTCTCCCGCTCTCTGTCCAGCTGCTGACGGCAGTCGTAGATGGTCCGTGTCAGGCGGTCGGTTTCCTCATCTTCCAGCAAGTCGATATTTTTGACTTCTTCCAGATAGATCTTATAGACGTCATCGCCGAGCCACTCCGACCCCCGTCCCGTTTCCGCCAGTTCCAAGCTCAAGGCCATCCTGAATTTCCAACCAAGCTTAAACCAATATCCGCCAATTCTAGTACACGCCTGTCCGCCGGCGCAAGGGACTGGCGGGCGGCGGGATCAGAATCACTGGTATTATTTTGATTTTTATGATATAAAATGGACTAGGTTCGGCTCCGGCCCGAGGCGTTGCCGGCTCGTTCTCACAAATTACAGACCAACCTAGGATTAAAGATGGAAAAACTGAATATCCGCCGGCCGAAGCTATCCGTTATAGAAGGAGAGGGTTCCGGCTGGCATCCGAGCAGTCCCGCCCGCCGGGCGCCCAAGTTGCGCGTCATAGAAGGCGGTGGGGAACAAGTTGACCCGTCCGAAGCTTTGTCGACCGACGAACTGCTCGAGGAGTTGAAGCGATATATCGCGGCCGGCCGCTACTTCGAATTCCGTGACCCCGACTGGCGGGTGGGCCGTTTTTGCAATTCCCAAGAAGTCGACCTGTTTTACCAAGAGGATCCGGAATTCAACCAGCAGGTCAAGGCCGAATTCTGCGCCCGTTGCGGCGTGCGGATGCCCTGTTTGCTCGGCGCCGTCGAAACCGGGGAAGACTTGGGCGTTCACGGCGGTGCCGACCTGTCGCAGCGCCGGCTGATAGCGGTGGAGATCCGCAACCTGACGGGTCGCGACATCGCCGGATTTTAATTTTATGGAAGCTAGCGGACACCACGGACAAAATATTTGAGAACTATGGGAAATTTACGCCGCCAAGCCGACTGGCCGCCGACACTGGACAGGGAAGCCAACCGCAAGCTCGCCGCCCTGCCGCCGGCTGAGTTGGCCGAGTCCATCGTCCCGCTCGTCGAACGGCTGTCGGATCCGGTCTCCGATCTGCGGCTGGGCGAAGAAACGGCGTGCCACGACCTTGACCCCGACATTTTCCACCCCCAAGGCGAGGACAGCCGGGAGACCATGAAGTTATCCAGAAGGGCCGTCGGGATTTGCCTCGGCTGCTGCGTCATGGATATCTGCCTAGCCAAGGCTTTTATCAGGAACGAGCGGATGGGTGTCTGGGGAGGGACGACCGAGAGGAAGCGCCGCAACGCGATGCCCAAATTGAAGCGGCATCTCGCCCAGAGGGAAGAGGGGGTGGTTCCGGTTTCGGAGCCCGTGCCGGCGACCCGGCGAGACCGATTTGAATTGCAAAACGGGAGGCGCTAGCTGACGATTTATGGAAAAACGGTCGGACACGCCGGATCCAGTTGAAAAAATCCGCTTGGAAACCTACGATTTCATTGGCGAGGTCGACCTGCTGCTGGTCGAGGAGATGGCCGACATAGCCACGGAAGTGGCGGCCGAGGCGGGCAGCCTCCAGGGCTTGCTTGAGCTCATGGACGAGGCGGGGGCTTGCCATAATTCCAATCCGGACTTGTTCTTTCCCGAGCAGGGAGGAAGCACCAAGCAGGCAAAAGCGGTCTGCGGCGGTTGCGTTATCCGCCGGGCCTGCTTATGTTGGGGCGTCATGCTGCCCGAAAAATTCGGCGTTTGGGGAGGGTCTAGCGATCTTGACAGAAGGGATGTCCGCCGCCAACTCAGAGCCAGGGGCCTGCCCGACAAACTGCCGCTACGGGATGAGTCCTCCTAAAGGAGGCCGCGCGCGAATCTGCTATACTGGTTGGCAATAATGATGGACGACCAATCTAAAGCCCGAACGCCGGATTTACGCAAAGGCATTGTGATTTTTATCGCCTTGCTGGCCGTTATCGTCGGTTTCGGGGTTTACCTATACCAGCAGGCTGAAGCCTTGGATCGGCAGTATGACAAGGTGGAGCAGGCCCTCTGAGCGGCCCTCCGCCGCGAGCGAAAGCGGTTCCCTTTGAAGAAATTTATCGGCCGACTAATCTACGTCCTCAACTGGCCTTATATCAGGTTCGTCCTCAAGTCCGAACGGGTCTATGTCCTGCTGGTCGACAGGGCTTTGGCCGAGATATTCCTGGTTAAGAACTTGGTCCGCTGGCATGACACCTGGTGGCTGCCCGGCGGCGGTCTGGTCAGGGGCGAAAGCCGGCGCCAAGCGGCCTGCCGGGAAGTCAGGGAAGAGGTCGGGCTCAAGCTTGATCCCGGCAAGCTGAAGGAATTCATATCGTTGCCGGGCAGCAACAAGCTGCGGCGGGGGCAGAAGACGGTTTTCGTCTACGACTTCAAAAAACGCGCCCTGACTTACAATCGCCGGGAAATCGCCCAGGTGGCCTGGCATTCGCTTAACGAAGAAATCGCCATCAGCGATTCGTTCCGGCCGGTCATAGCCAAAGCCCGCACCGCTTACGGCTTGAGCGCGCAGGCCTGAGGGCCGTATCCGCCGCCCGGCGCGTTCCCGGTTTTTTATGTCAAGCGGTAGCAATTAAATCTGAAATCTGGTCAACCCCTGACAGAAAATCTGCCAGGGGGCGACCGGCCGATCGGCGCCGAAGGTTCGCTAGGCGCTTTGCGCCAGCTTCAGGTGACCGCCTGCCGACGGTTTTTCCATGACGGCCTGTTGGTTCTCCCGTTTCCTGAAACTCAAGTAGTGGAAGAGCCGCCTGATGGTGAAGCAGGCGATAAAGGCGGTTATCGCCTTGCTGAAGATCTTCTCGGCTGAGAAGCCGGCGCGCGACGGGAACAGCAATTCCCTGAGCGTTCCGGTCAGAGCCGCGATGATCGAGACGAGGTAGGCCTCATACAGGTGGTCGAACGTGTGTCCGAAATCCCCCTTGGGGCTCGGGATGCCCGAGCTGTGCCTGAGGTCTTCTCCGAAAGGCTCCGGAAAGCCTTTTGAAGCAAAGAAGCCGTCTCCGCTCATGATTTTGCTACTCCATTCGTATATCCGGGGCGGACCAGCAGTCGGTCCGCCGGGTGGGAATTGCCGGCCGAGCCGCCTTCTGGGCGATCGGTCCGGTCGTGCATTCACCTGCGCCGGCTCTTCGAGCCGGTTTCAGAGTGAATTGCCACAGCTTGTCAAATAGCGCAGAGATGGCTCCGTTGGCTATACTCTAACATCTATAAGGAGTTATGTCAAATAAGCGTGGCGGTTTCAAGCCGGACCGGCCGGCCGGGCTGGCTGCCGCCTTGGGATGGGTCGCGCCGGCAAAATCGAGGTTAACTAGTGTCTCCAGCTACAGGGCAGCCACTAGACTATGAAGGAAATATGGTATAGAATTGAAACAATATGGGTGAGGTATTCAGATTGTTTTTCGCGCATGAGACAAAGCCGGCCGGCTTGTCCGGCGGCGGGAGCGGGCAAGCCGGCCGCCGGGAAGGGAAGGCCGAGGTTGTCAATCTGCCCGGATCGGAAGGGGCGGTCGAAAAAAGCAACGGCTGGCATCTGAACGAGCGCCAGCAGGACGTGGCGACCATGTTCGAGGCCGTCAAGCACCCGATGAGCGTCGGCATTACCGAAAGCAATTTGCGGCGGACGGGGCATCACCATTTCAATTTTCAAAACGTTGCCGGCACGATCCAAGAACTGGTCGGGCTGGGCGTCCTGTGGGAGCCTGAACCCGGTATTTACGTCTTGACCCGCTACAGCTTGGAACAATACGAGGAATTCGCTTACGGCGACGGGGAGCCGGAAGAAGACGGCGAGGAAGATTTCCGGGCGGCTGACTCGAGATCGGCCGCTTAGGCGCATAAACCGCTCCCGGTCGCGTTCTCACGGGGGCTTCAGTAAAAGGAGCTGCTGGTTTCCGTCTGGTCCGCGCCGGGGTCGGCCGTGATCCTGACCGTGTCCGCGCCCGGATTGGTGCCGGTCAGCTCCAAGTAGGTTATTTCTGCTTCCGCGGGCAACAAGAAGTAAACGACCGTCTTGACCACTTCGTTGCTGAGGAACGGCACCTCGGCCTGCGTGCAAGCGTAACCCGGACCGACGTACTTGGCGTCGTGGCGGTCATTCGAAGCGGCTATCGCCTCGGTCTGGTCGCTGATATCAAGGCCGCAGCCGTCGGAAAAGCTGGAGTCGGCGCCGGCGTTCCTGGCTGTCAGCGTCAGCGTGCATTCTTTGTAACCGTCCAGGGCTGCCCTAATCTTCGCCGCATCAGTTTCGCCCAAGTGCCGGGCAAAGTTGTCTAAATACTCCAGGGCGTACGCCATGTTGCGGACGAGCGGCCAGACGTCGTCGTCGAAAACCAAGGAGTAGTTGTAGCCGTAACTCTCAAAAGCGTCGAGTATTTCGTCCAAACCGTGGCCGCCGCCGGCAGCGAGCAGCACTTCCGGCAGGGGGGTGCACCGGAAACTCTCGGCACTCAAAGCCAGCTCACGGCGGTGGATGACCAATTCGAATTCCTGGTCCATGCCGACTTGCCGCAGCTCGGGGGCGGCCGGCTGCCGGGGTTCGGGTTCCTCGGGCTCTTTTCGCAAACAGGCGCCGGTGTCGGGGTCGAGCCGGACTCCGTCGCTGTCAGACGGGCAGTCGTAGGGGTTGAGCTCCATTTTCTGCTCGATCGTCAGCTGCTCCCAGTCATCGGGCAGGATTCTGGCGCCCGGCGTCGGGGAGGCGGGGTCGCCGCCGTCGGGCTCATCGCCGTTTGCCGGCTCGGGAGCAGTCTCGCCCTCACCCCCTTCGGGGTCTTCTTGATCATCGCCGTCGTCCGTTGGCCGGTTTTCGTTCTCCGCCGGTTCGTTGCGACCGGTGTCGCCGGGTTCGGAATTGTCGACGACGATGAAAGCGGTCAGGCCGGCCAGCACCGCCAAAGACGCCGCGGCCAACAGGATAGCTTTCAGCTTGCCGCCCATCATAGTGCTCAACATTATACACGCCCGGTCCGAACCGTGCCGGCAAACGTTGTTAAAAATGCAAACAAAAGGCCGTTTTTCAAGCCTTTTACAGGTGTCGCCGGCGAGACCGGGCTTGCAAAAAAGGGCTGTAAATGACAGAATGTTCGGCATTGAACTGTGAGAGTTAAGAGTTTGCAGCCGGCGTCCCGCCTGTTCAGTAGTATGCGGCGGCTGGTTATTTCAGAGCAGCTTCGGCAGCGTTTTTTCGCCTTGCTAAGGGATCACCTCTTGGCGGTGCTGTTTTTCTTGGCCGCCGTTTCGGTCATCGTCTACGCCGCCACCGGCGCCATGGGCAAGACGGCTTACGACGGCTTCTACTCGGTCTCCGTCAGCCATGACGGCCGGACGGAAGAGTTGACGACCAGTTCGCCGACGGTCGGCGAGCTGCTGGCCGAACTGGGGGTTGACGTCGGCGAATTGGATACCGTTAGCCCGGCGCCCGGGACGGCTATTGACAACGACGGTTTCAGGATTGAGGTTTTGCGCGGCCGCCAGGTCCGCGTCATCGACGGCGACAGCCAGATCCTAGGCGTCACCGTTTACGACGAGCCGCGCCTGATTGCCACCGAGCTGGGTTATGAGCTTGATGTCAACGACACGGCTTCTTGGGACGAGGCGATAGCCATGGATTCGCTGGCTCTGGTGCCGGCCGTCGTCATCGACCGGGCCAACGATTACAATTTGAACATAGACGGGCAGGTAATCGCCCGCAAGGCCCAGGCGACGTCGGTCGGCGGCATCCTGGAAGAACTCGGCCACGAAGTCGTCGACATCGCCTACGTCCGGCCGCAGCTGGACCAGACGGTTGAGGAGGACGAATCGATCGTCGTCTACTACGAGCGCCCCAACCAGGAAATCATCATCGAGACCAGAAGGGTCCAGGAGGGCGGGGTCATCAAGAGCCAGGAGACGGTTTACCAGATTATCTACGATGACGTGACCGACAGCGTTCTGGAACGCAACGTGATCGAGAAGTACACGGTCGACCAAGCGGTCGCCGACAGTTCGATTATCAAATCCGTGTCGACCTCCCACCGCGTCGGCGATTTGACGGCCGAGCAGCAGGACTGGCTGCTGGCCGCCGGTGTGGACGAGGCCGATTGGTTTTATGTCGATTACATCATCTTCCGGGAAAGCCGCTGGCGCTACTGGGTCTGGAACCAGGCCGGCTCGTCCGCTTACGGCCTGTGCCAGGCCCTGCCGCCCGTGAAAATGCGCGCTTTCGGCGAAGACTACATGACCAATCCGATCACCCAGCTGAAATGGTGCGACTGGTACGCGCACGACCGCTACGGCGGTTGGCCGGCCGCTTACCGGTTCTGGGTCAATAATTACTGGTGGTAGGCGCCGATGAGGCGGGAGTCGAAACCGGTTCTGGGCCAACACTGGCTGCCGCACGGGCCGAGTCTGGCGGCGATGGCGGCGGCGGCCGAGCTTTCGCCCGGCGAGGTCGTGCTGGAGATCGGCACCGGGCCCGGTTATCTGACCGATGAATTGCTCAAAACCGGCGCCGCCGTCGTCTCGCTGGAGTACGACCGGAGCGTCTTTGACAAGGCCAGGCTCAAATACGGCGCCCAACCCCCGCCAAACTTGCGGTTACTCCAAGGCGATATCCGCCGTTTCGACTGGCCGGCGCTGGGGCCTTCCTTCAAAATCTGCGCCAATATCCCTTACTATCTGAGCGCCAACCTGCTGCGGCAGCTGACCGAGCTGGCAGACAAGCCGGCTCTGGCCGCCTTGCTGCTGCCCGAAGCGGTCGCCGACAAGCTGACGGCGGTTGCCAAGCGCTCCCTGCTGGCCGCATTGGTCCAGCTGCACTACGCCGTCGAAGCTGGACCCCTGATTCCCAAGGAAATGTTCTCGCCGCCGCCCAAGATCGACTCCAAAATAATCGTTCTCAGGCACCGACCGGCTTTTAGCAATCTTGAACCCGACGCTTGGCCGCGGTTGGTCGGTTTGTTGAAAGCGGCTTTTGCGGCTCCGCGCAAGCAGCTGATCGTCAATCTCGGCCGCAATCTGGAATTGCCCAGAGCCGAGTTGGAGACGGCTCTGGGCACGGCCGGCGTCCGGCCGCGCCAACGCGCCGAAGAGCTGAGCAACGACCAATGGTTGGCGCTGCTGAGAGCCCTGCCGCCCGCTTAGGTCCCGCCCAGCTTGAAAGAGAACAGGATTTCGCCCGCCCGCCCGCCGCGGGCAGAGCGGCGGATTTCAACCGTCTCGGCCGGCCAGCTGACCGGGCCGACCGTCGCCGCTTCTCCCTCGCCTCTGGCCAAGGTGATGTGGGGGTTGTAAGCGTAGTCAGCCGGCTTACAGCCCAAGCTTCGGACCGCTTCGTCGACGGCCGCCTGCAGCTCCAGTAGCGCCGCCGCCGGGGCGACGGCGTAGTAGATGACTCTGGGCGAATTGGGGAAGACGCCCGGCCGGTCCAGGGACAGTTTGAACGCCGGGGCGGCGGCGCAAATCTCCCCGACCGCCTCGGCCAGCTTCTCCAGACCCGGAACCGAGGCGTCGGCCAGATAGCGCAGGGTGACGTGATAACGGCTTTCGTCTTTTGCCGGCAGCGCCGCCGCGGCCGAACGCAGGGCCTCAAGCGTCGCGCCGTCGTAGACGGGCAAACAGACGTAGGCGGCCTCAACCGGGAGATTCCGTTCCGGTCTGCCCGATCGCCGGGATTGGCTTTCCATGACAGGTTAGATTCTACCACGGAACCGCCCGCGGCGGATTGACAGCTTAAGATGCCGGGTGCTAGGATTGCCCATATGTTTGGGAGAGCCGGCTCCAATCGTCGTCCGACCCGGTTCGGGGGTTTGCGGACAACCTTGTTGGCGGCCGCCTTGCTTGCGCTGGCCGTTCTCGCCGCTCCGTCTCAGCCGGCTTCGGCTCACGGCGGCGACCACGTTCACGACCTGTTTCTTGAAGCGCTGCCGGCGGACAACGGGACGGTTATCGAACTGGCGGCCACGGTGGTCGGTTCCGGCAGTCCGGCGGACGATTTTTCCCTCAGCTATTTCAGGTACCGGGCCGACGCCGGGGTCGAATGCCGCGTCGAGTACGGCGATCTGAGCGCGTCAAGCTGGCAACAGCTGGGTCTGACCGAAGCCGAGTGGGGCCTGCAGCGGGATATCTTCCGCGCCGACTCCATCACCGTTTTCAAATCCGAGGTGGCGGACAGCGCGCTCAACCTGCACAGGCATACCCACACTGTCACCGAACCCCTGCTGGCGCTGGAAGCCGGCGATTTGCAGCCGTTTGTCGACGGCGGGGCGCGGCTGCAGTTCTGTTTCCTGCTGTTTAACGCCGACGGCAGCCGCAGCTTCAACCTGGACTTCAACCTGTGGGTGGCCGATCTCGGCGCCGTCGCCGACCAGCCGGCAACCGCCGCTGAGCCGGCGGCGGCTGTGGAGGCGGACGGAAGCCAGGCGCCGGAAACGCGGCCGGCCGAGCCCGAAACCATCGCTCAAACCGACCGGGAAGAAGGGGAGGCGGCAACGGAGCAAGGAAGCTCGGCGGCCATCTGGGCAGCGGTTATCGGGGGCTCGCTGTTCCTGATAATCATAGTGGCGACCGTCATCGCTACCGTCGCCGGCGCCAAGAACCCCGGTTCGGGTCCGACCGCCTAGGTGTTGGCAATAGCGGCCGTTTTGATGTATAATCAGGCTTGCCAAAGCCCGTTCCCGGTTATCGTTGAGTATTTTTGACGGCAGCCGGGGGCTGACTTTAAGTTAGACGCATGTTCCTTAACAACCCAATTCGCGCAAGTTGGTGCGATTCGCCATTACCGAATCAATCAATAATTGCAGTTAGCAATAATTCAGGCGGGCGCTTGCAGCCCGTCGCCGTTTAGACCAGTCTAAACGGGGCTCCTGTCTCATTGGGCCGATCCCGTGCCCGGAGATCTGGGGCGTGTCATATCAACGGGGTTGCCCGAACGTCTGGTCGGCGTTCGGAAAGACCATAGCGACCTGCGTTGCCCAAGTTCCGTTTGGCCTGCTTTTCAGGTTCTCGGGCAACAAAGACAAAATCTTAAGCGGGCTAAACTTGTAAAGCGAGGTGTTGTTCGAATGTGACGGACGCGGGGGCGGTGCCCGCCAGCTCCACCAGCAGATTTAGGAATCGGACGAGGCATCAGCCTCTCCGGCGGAAGAGGGCGGCTGTTTTTTAACGGCCGCCCTCTTCATTCGCCCGCCAGTGGTGTTATAATTGACGGGCGTATTATTTTAGGAGGCAATCAATCCCGTCAGGAGGCGGTCCAGTTTATGAACGAAGTCGCAGATGTTAAAGACAAGACGACCGCGCCCGTTGTCGCCAGCCTGCGCGGCGTCAGCAAATTCTACGGCGAGGACGAGACCCAGGTCGTCGCTCTTGACAATGTCAGCCTGGATTTTGCGGAGGGCAGCTTTTCGGCCATCATGGGCCCTTCGGGGTCGGGCAAGTCGACCCTGCTGTACTGCTTGGCGGCTCTGGAATGGCCGTCTTCGGGCCAGATAATCATCGGCGGCGCCGACATCAGCCGTCTCAACGACGCCAGCCTGACCAGACTCAGGCAGACCAGCCTGGGCTTCGTCTTCCAGTCCTACAACTTGGTACCCACCTTGACGGCGGCCGAGAACATCTACCTGCCGCTGCAGATCGCCAAGCGCGACATCAGGTCGAAAGAAGTGCGGGAGTATTTCCGCCAGCTGGTTGAAACCTTGGACATCAAGGACCGCCTCAGACATCTGCCCGGCGAGCTCTCGGGCGGGCAGCAGCAGCGGGTGGCCGTCGCCAGGGCCCTGATCAGCCGGCCGCAGATTATCGTGGCGGACGAGCCGTCGGGCAACCTGGACACCAAGTCCTCGAAAGTCCTGCTGGAATTCTTCCGGCTGGCGGTTGAAAAATACAACCAGACGATCGTCATGGTCACCCACGACATCCAGGCCGCCAGTTACGCCGATCAGGTCGTCTTCCTCAAAGACGGCGCCGTCGCCGACTACCTCAAGTCGCCGACCGTGACGGGCATCTTGGGCAAATTGGAAAGCCTGGAAGACTGAGGCCGGCGGAGGGAAAGGCTTGCCATGCTGCGCTTAGCTTTCTTGAACCTGTCCCGGCGCAAGCTGCGGGTCTTCCTGCTGGCGTTGACCGTCATTATCACCACCAGCTTCCTGGTGGCCGTCCTGATCCTGGGCAACAGCCTGCTGGAAGCCTTGGCCGGCCGGGTCCAGGACACCGGTCAGCTGGCCGAGATCTGGACCGAAGACTTCGTCACTTTCACCCGCAACACCCTGATCGTCTTCGATATCTTAGCCCTCTTCGTCGGCGCCTTCGTCATTAAGAACACCTTTATGGTCATCCTGGCCCAGCGCTCCAAGGAGCTGGGCCTGCTGCGGACCTTGGGCGCTTCCAAGCATCAGGTTTTCCAGCTGGTCATCTGGGAAGCTCTCTTCGTCGGCCTGATCGGCGGCCTGATCGGCATCGCCGCCGGCATCGGCTTGGCCCAGCTGTCGCTGAGCCTCAGCGCGGCCCTGGGCTGGAACGTGCCCAACGTCGGCCTGATCTTCACCTCGGCCGTCTTCATCTGGCCGATCATTTTGGGGGTGGCGGTCACCGTCACCTCGGCCGTCCTGCCGGCCTTCATGGCGGCCCGGCAGTCGCCGCTGAAAGCTTTGACCGAAGCCCGGCAGCTTATTAAGAATTCCTTGAAAATCAGGTTGGTCGTCGGCTCCGTCATTGCGGCCATCGGCCTGCTGCTCTCCCTGCTGATGATCTTCACGGAGCCGCAAGTCGACGAAGGCGAAGATTTTCAGCGGACGGCCTTTGTCTTGGCGCTGAGAGTTTTCACCCTCTCGATCGGTTCCATCTGCGCCTTCATCGGCTTATCGATTCTGGCGCCGGCGATCGCCAAGGCCGCGTCCAGGCTGTCCATGCGCCGGCTGAGGCGGAGCCGGTTCATCGGTCTGCGGCTGGCGGCTGGCAACATTTGGCGGCAGCCGCTGCGCTCGGCCGCCACGGCCAACGCTTTGATGATCGGCATCACTTTGATCGCGACCGTGACGGTCGTCATCGGCTCGACCCGGGCGACGACCATCCACTTCATAGAAGAGTATTTCCCGATTGACTGGCTAGTCGTTCCGGGCGAAGAAGGGGACAGCCTGCTGTCCACCAGCTTCGATTTCCAGCCCGAGGCCATTATCAGCCAGGATCTTTATGACAGCGTAGCGGCCATTGACGAGGGCTTGGAGGTTTCGGGCCTGCGCTACGACTGGGGTCAGGCGCAGATCGGCGCGGTGGACGGCCAGCCGGTCGTGGCTCCTGACGGGTCGGAACCTTCGGTCAGGGATGCCGATCCCCCCGGGTCCTACGCGTTGTTAGACAGCCTGAATCTGGCCGGCATCGATCTCCTGGAGGAGTCTGAGGATTTTTTCAGTCTGGATCTGGACGGCGAGGAACTGGCCAATCTTGAGGCCGGCCAGCTGGCGGTCAGCCAGTGGCTGGTCGGCGACTACGGTCTCGAACTCGGTTCCGAGGTGGAAATCATTTACCGGGAAGCGCCCGAACCCGGAACAGGGGAGATGGGCGAGGAAATCAACCGGCAGACATACGTTATCGGCGGTTTTTACGAAGACTATTTCGACGGCATGAACTTGGTTCTGTCCAACGACCGCTTCGAAGCCCTGACGGCTAAGACGGCTTACACCCAGCTGATCATCAACGACCCGGAAGGGTTCGCCAGCGAAGACAACCGCCAGGCCCTGGAAGAGCTGCTCGGCGAGGATTCGGGCTTGGTGATCTTAGGCCAAGATGACGTCGTCGATGTTATCAACGACATTTTCGATTGGATTCTCAACATCTTCCGCGGCCTGCTCAGCCTGTCCTTCGTCGTGGCGGCCGCCGGCATCTTCAACACCTTGATCCTGTCCGTCTTCGAGCGCCGCCGGGAGATCGGCCTGTTGCGGGCGGTGGGGGGCTCGGTCGGCTTGATCAGGCGGATGGTTACCTTGGAGGCGATTAAAATCGCTACCTTGGGCGTCCTGCTCGGCACGGCCGCCGGCATCTTTTTCGCTTGGGGGATCATCGAGGTCTCCATCCGCGATCAGCTGCGGGTGGCCGAGGACAGCGAGCTGGCGCTCGAATTCCTCTTCCACATACCCGTCCGCGACCTGCTGCTCTACTACGGCATCGCCTTGGCGATGGCCCTGATCGCGGCCGTCCTGCCGGCGCTGAAGGCGACCCGGCAGAAGATAATCGAAGCCCTGAGGTCAGCATGAAACAGGGGTCCAACTTCTTCATTACCACCGCCATCCCTTACGTCAACGCCAAACCCCATTTGGGGCACGCCCTACTGTTCACCTACGGCGATGTTTTGGCTCGCTACCGCCGACTGGAAGGCGACAGGGTCATCTTCAGTATCGGCACCGACGAGCATGGGGCCAAGGTGGCCGAGAAGGCGCTCGAAGCCGGCCGGCCGGAGCAGGCTTTCGTCGACGAGATGTCGGCCGAGTTCAAAGGTCTGGCCGCCAAGCTCGGCATCAGTTACGACCGCTTCATCAGGACGACGGACGAGGACCACTGTCGCCGGGCGCAGTCGGTCTGGCAGCGACTCCAGGCTTACATATACAAGGGGTTTTACGAGGGCTGGTATTGCCGCGGCTGCGAGGACTACAAGACGGAAACGGTCGTCAAGGCCACGGAAGGCCGTTGCCCGGACCACGACCGCGACTATGAAAAAATCAAGGAAGAGAATTACTTTTTCAAACTCTCGGCTTTTGCCGGCCGCATCAGGGAGGAGATTGAAAGCGGCCGCTTGCGCATCGTGCCCGAAGCGGCCAGGGCGGAAACCTTGGGCTGGCTGGATCAGGGTCTGGAAGATATCAGTTTCTCCCGGCCGGCCGCCAACCTGTCCTGGGGCATAGAGGTTCCGGGCGATCCGTCCCACGTCATGTACGTCTGGTGCGACGCTCTCTCCAATTACATTACGGTTCTGGGTTACCCCGACGGCCGCGACTTCGCCGCTTTTTGGCCAGCCGACGTGCAGGTCATCGGCCGCGACATCTTGCGCTTCCACGCCTTGATTTGGCCGGGCATCCTCCTCGGCCTCGGCTTGCCGGTCCAGCGCCAGCTCTACGTCCACGGCCTAGTGACGGTCGAGGGCCGCAAAATGTCAAAGACCCTGGGCAATGTCGTCGAGCCCCTCGAGCTGGTCGCCGATTACGGCCTGGACGCTTTCCGTTACTTTTTCCTCCGCCACCAGCCGGCCTACGACAACGGCGATTTCAGTTACCGGCGCTTCATCGACGCCTACAACAACGAACTGGTCGACCAGCTCGGCAACTTGGTCCGCCGGCTGCAGACGCTGGCCTGGCAGAAAGCCGCCGGTCGGCTGCCGAAACGGGCCGTCCCCGCTTGGAGCCAAGCCAATCTGGAAACCGATTACCGCCGCCATTTCGCCGACTGCCGTTTCGACCAAGCTTTCCACCTCGTCTTCGCGGAGGTCAAAGCCCTTAACAGGTTGCTGGAGCGGAAGAAGCCGTGGGAACTGGAGCCGGCCGAAGCGGTGCCGGTTCTGGACCAAGCCGTCGCCACCTTGGCCGGCGTCTGCCGGCTGCTGACCCCTTTCTTGCCCGACCTGAGCGCCCGGATAGAGGAGATTTTCGCGCATTCGGAAGTGTCGCCGGTTGAAAAACCGCTGCTCGGTAAGATAGACGACGCCGGCTGAGCGATGGAACCCCTGGTCGATACCCATTGCCACATCCACGATTCGGAATACGACTTTATCATTGACGAAGTTTTGGCCGGGGCGGAGGAACAGGGGCTGGCGGCCATGATTTGCGTCGGCACCAGCCTGCGCTCCAGCTTTGAGGCGGTCGAGTTTGCCGGCCGGCACGGCACCTGCCACGCGGCCGTCGGCATCCACCCGCACGCGGCTGCCGCTTCGGAAGCCGAGCTGGAGCGGGATTTCTCCGCCCTCACGGATTTGGCCGGCCGCAGCCGCGACCGGCTGGTGGCCGTCGGCGAATGCGGTCTGGATTATTTCTACCACTCCGACCCGGACGTCCGCCGCCGCCAAGCGGAGCTGTTCCGCTGGCACCTGAAGCTGGCCGCGGATTTGGAGCTGCCGCTGATTTTCCACGTCCGCCGGGCTTTCGAGGATTTCTGGCCGCTGTATGAAACGAGCCGGCCGTCCGGCGTCCTGCACAGTTTTTCAGACGCGGCCGAACAGGTGGACAGGGCTCTGGAAACGGGCCGGCTCTATTTCGGCCTGAACGGCATCATGACCTTCAGCAAGGACGCCGGCCAGCTGGCGGCGGCTAGGGCTATCCCGGCGGACCGGTTACTGCTGGAAACGGACGCCCCTTATTTGACGCCGGTGCCTTTTCGTGGTAAAATTAACAAACCGGAATACCTGAGGTTTATCCTTGACTTCCTGGCCCGCCTAAGGGGCGAGGAAGCCGGCCGGCTGGCCGCGGCGACCACCGCCAACGCCCGCTCCCTCTTCAATTTGCCAAGCGCCCGACCTTGATTTTCAGCAAACTCCTTCCGACTCTTAAGCGTCCGCCCGCTGCCGCCGGCAAGCTGCCGAAGCGTTTCGACGGCCGGCTGTCGCTTAAGAACCGGACAATCAAAAAAGAGGCTTACTTGGGCGGGAGGCTGTTCGGCGACTTGGGCGCGGGCCGGAGCAGGGAGTTCTTCTGCTTGGACGCCAACAACTGGGTCTGGCACGAAACCTGGGTCGATCCCCGGACCGGCCGCAGATATGCCAACACCTTGCGGTACGAGATCCGCGGCGGACTGGTTTACAAGAAACAGAACGACGACGCCGACTGGCGGGTGCTGGGAGGCGGTGAGGCCGACAATTTCCGCCGGGCGACCGACGCCTACCGCCGCGGGGTTCTTGCCAAGCTCTATCCCGACCGCGACTGGCGCCGGCCTTAAGACCCGCCCCTCGGCGATTGACAAGCCGGCGGGTGTTGTTTATGATGATAAGCGTAAGTTCAAAATAGAAACTTAGCAGAAAAATTTCCGGCGCACCGCTCAGCTTACAGGCTGGCCGCCGTCCCGGCGGCCGGCTCAAAAACAAAAAACAAAAGTTATGAGAACCAGCTTAAGGGCGACCAAGTTTGCTTTATGGGTTATTTTCATATCCAGCACCGTTGCCTTGGTATTCGCTTTCGGCCTCAACAGTATCTTCGCCAGCCCGCTCCCGACGGAATCCGACGACCCGGCCGTCTCGGCCGGCAAGCCTTGGATAACGGTTCAGCCGGAGAACGGCCGCCTGATAGCGACGGCCGTCAACTTCAACGCCACCGACTGGCAGTCCGTCGGCCCCAGCCAGCTGGCCAATTGCAACAGCACGCTGTTTGAGACGTCCGGATCCGGCAGCAGCGGCAATGAAGTCGTGCTTGAACCGGAAGATTACGGCCGTTATTACTGCTTCCAGGCTCTGGGCGATATGGGCGAGCACGTCCATCAGTCGTACTACGTTGCCGACAACGGTTCGGCGATAGGGGTTTCCCAGAGTCCCGGCGACGAGGGGCAGACGGTCTTGACCGCCAGTTATCACCGGCCCGTTCTCAGTTGGCAGCACGCCGGGCCGCTGTCTTCGGCCGAAGCCTGCTCGCCTGACGCCTTTGCCGACACCCCTTCCGCGGGCTCGTCCCTGACGGTTGAAACCCCGGCCGAAACCTCCCCGTCCGACTACTATTGCTTCCGGGCTGAAACCAGTCCCGGCGAATGGATCTACAAATCGCATCAACTCCGTCCGCCGGTCTCGGAGACGCCTCAAACTTGAGCCCGGTTTGCCCAGGCCCGCCCACAACGGCTAAAATAGACGGACTGAAGCTTCAAGCTTGGAATCCGCATGCCTGAGCCAACCATTTACCTTGATTACGCCGCCGGGACGCCCGTCTCGGAAGACGTTCTGCGGGCCGGCTTGGACGCCGCCAAGCTGACCGGCAACCCTTCCGCCCTGCACGCCGCCGGACAAGCGGCGGCTGACCGGCTGACCGCTTCCAGAAGCGAGTTGGCCAAGCTGCTGGCCGTCCGGGCCGACAGCTTGGTTTTCACGGCCGGAGCGACGGAAGCCAACAATCTGGTCAACCTGGCCGTCAGGCGGACCTACCCGCAAGGGAAGGTGGCCGCTCTCGCGGTTGACCACGACTCCCAGCGGCTCGGCGCCGATTATGTCTTGGAGGTCGATCCCCGCACCGGCCGCTTGCTGCCCGAAGATATCGCCGGACTGCCGGCCGACACCTGCTGCCTGAGCGTGGCCGGGGTCAACAACGAGCTGGGCACCGTCCAGCCGCTAGCGGCCATTAATAAGGCGCTTGGCCGGCTCAGGTCGGCGCGGGCGGCCGTTGGCAACGGCTTGCCGTTGCTGCTGCACGTCGACGCCTCGCAAATGGCTTTGGTTCACGCCGTCCAACCCCAAGCCTTGGCCGACGCCGATCTGGTGAGCTTCAACGGTGCCAAGTTCTACGCTTTTAAACAGAGCGGCCTGCTGTACGTCAAGCCCGGGTTGGGGTTGCGGCCGCCGTTTGCGGGCGGCGGCCAAGAGGGCGGCTTCCGGCCGGGGAGCGAGTCCGTCATGCTGGCCGCCGGCCTGAGCTCGGCGTTGGCGGAGGTCGCCCGCAAACGCCCTGAAGCGGTTCGCCGCCTGAGGGAGCTGCAGGCCGCCTTTGAGACCCGGTTGCAGGATCTGGGCGGGGAAGTGGCCGGCGGCCGGTCCCGCTTCCGCAGCCCGCATATCAGCACGGTTATCTTCAAGGGTCATGACAACGAATCTCTGGCGTTCCGTCTCAGCCAGGCCGGCATTTTCGTCGGCGTGGGTTCGGCTTGTCACAGCCGGAGCGACCTCTTAAAAACCAGCCCTTTGAAAGCCTTGGGTTACGGCCGGGAGGAAATTTACTCCGCCCTGCGCTTTTCTTTCGGTTATGAGACGACCGCGGTCGAGTTGGACAGAGTTGCCGGGGTTTTGGCCGGCCTGCTCGGGCCGGGGAGGGCGGACGGATGAAACCGGCCGCTGGTCAAACCGTTTTCGTCGGCTTATCGGGCGGGGTCGACAGCTCGACCGCGGCCCAGCTGCTGCTTGAGGCCGGCTACCGGGTCGTCGGCGTCTACATGAAGAACTGGAGCGTTGATATTGGTGGCTACCGCTGCCCGTGGCGCGACGATTACCTGGCCGCCAAACGGCTGGCGGCCTTTTTGAAAATCGAGTTCCGAAGCTTCGATTTCGAAGAGCAATACAGGCGGTTGGTCGTCGATTACATGATCGAAGAGTACAAGCGCGGCCGGACCCCGAACCCCGATATCCGCTGCAACCAGGAGATCAAGTTCAAGCTGTTTTTAAAAGCCTGCTCCGATCAGGGTGCCGACTTGATCGCGACCGGCCATTACGCCCGGGCGGCGGCCGGGCGGCTGCTGCGCGCCACCGACTCCCTCAAGGACCAAACCTATTTCCTCTATCGGATCGACCTGGGCGCGCTCGGCCGGCTGATCTTTCCTTTGGGTGGGTTGCGCAAGAGTGAGGTCCGCCAACTGGCTTCTTCTGCCGGCCTGCCCAACGCCGAGCGACCCGAGAGCATGGGCATCTGTTTCGTGGGCGCCGTCGGCCTGGTTGATTTCTTGCGCCAATACGTGACGGCCGAACCGGGCGGCATAGTTGACGCGGGCAGCGGCGAGACCGTCGGCCACCACCAAGGCGCCATCTTTTACACCATCGGCCAACGCCACGGCCTGAACGTCGGCGGCGGCCCGCCGTACTACGTGGTCGGCAAGGATATGGGCCGGAACGAAGTCTATGTCAGCCGCAATCTGCGCCACCCGGGTCTGTGGTCGGAGAAGCTGGAGCTGGCGGAGACGCACTGGCTGGCCGAGCCCGAACCGGACCGCCCCTATCAAATCCGCGTCCGCCATGGCGCCGACTTGGTGGCCGGGACAGTGGCCGATCTGGACGCCGGTTCCCAGACGGCGGCGATTGAGTTGGCCGAGGAGGTCAGGGGAGCGGCGCCGGGGCAGTCGGCCGTCGTCTACGACGGCGAAACGGTGGTCGGGGGCGGCATTTTAGCCTGACCCCGGCAGTCGGAAGTCCGGCCTGCAGGCAACGCGGAGTACAGGAAGCCGCGAGTCTGCCCGTGTGCTTAATAGTTAACCGGGGTGACGGTGATACTGTCCGATTTATAAAGCTGGTCGGGGAAGAGCGGCAGTTCAGGTATGCCGATTAAAAATTCGGGGCGGAGGTTGATTTCTTCCGAAGCCCGGTTGCGGCTGCTGGGCAGGCCGCTTAATTTATTATTAATCTCCGTGGCGTTGCGAGTGTCGTTTTCCGGAATACCTACGGCTTCGATAACCGAGTTGTTGATGCGACCGAAACGCACCCTTTGGGCGATCAGGGCGCCGTTGACTACCAGATCGGAATTACAGCTGGCGTAATGATTGGCGGCAGTTATGCTTGAATTGTGGCAGGTCCAAATTTCACCCTCAACGGCCCAGCTGTTGGCGTCTTGTCTGGGATGGGCGACCAGCACGGCGTCTATCCGGTTGACGGAGGGGTCGATGTAGATGTTGCCCCTGACGACTATCAGCAGGTAGCCGATCTCCGAGCGGTCCCTCCAGCCCGTCGCATTTTCGTTGATAATGTCGCTGTTTATGTAAACGTCACCCTCGCCTTCCACGAACAGCGTAGCCTTGAGGTCGGCTAGGTTGCCGCTGCTGCTGATATTCAGGTTCTGGTTGCTATTCAGGACCCAGCGCTTGCGGTCGTTGTTCCTGACAATGTTACTGAGGTCGATATTGATGGGGACCGGAGGGGTGCCGCCAGGGTTCGGCTCCTCAATCATGTCACCGGTTTCGCGCCAATAGTTAGTCATACAGTTGGCTTTCCCGAAATCACCACCGTAATCAAGGTGGAAGTTCGTGTTGCTGAAACTCAAACCTTTAAGCGGCTCCGGTGTCGACGTCCGCTGGGAAGCCGAGTAGAAATTGGCAATCTCGTTATATGCCCGGCTCCCGTGCCGGACTGAGGATCCTCTGGTGTCACTCGAATTACTGCCGGAGCTGTGCCCGACAATGAAACCGTCTACGCTGCCGGCTGAATTGTAGATTATCTCGGTGTTGCCGGTTTCACAAGGGTTGAATTCCTCGGTTTTGCCGAAATGGCCGCCAACGCCGACATCGCCGTGAAAAACCTTGACGTATGGCTTAACGACAATGCGCAAGTCATCTTCACAGGGGTTGCCTGCTTCGTGGATGCGTTCATTGGGGTCTTCAAACCAAGAATTCTGCGTCAAGCCGCTTATGTCTCCCAAGGTTGTCCAGCTTTCCCTGCCCATGCTGGTTTGCATTTTCCAAGAATAATCGTAGACCCCGTCTTCGCCAATCGGTTGATACGGGGAGCGTAACGTAATGCTGCCCACCGAAGGTATGATCGTTGAACTCAGTGTTCCGACTTGATTGTCGGGCGGTGAGGAGCTCGGGCGATTAATCGTGTATTGGAGGAAATCCGCATCCATGGGCGCGTGATTGGGGTTGGTCAGGGTGACCTTGACGTGGTTTTCCGGGTGGGATCGTTCTTGAACCAGATAATCGACGCGGCAGGTCGGCGGTTCGGCGCCGATGAATATGCGCAGGCTCAAGGAGCTGACTACCTGCCCGTCAGCCGGCGTGGTTACCAGGTTATTGTACAAAATGGGGGTAGAGTTATACCCGTCCGTATCATAAGCGCACTGGCTTCCCGTCAGCTGCCCACCACCCCAGCCGCTGGCCGCGGTTATCCAATTCGGATACCAGGTTAAAATGTACTGGCCGGGAAGGCGTATATCGGTATTGCCGGTAGACATGTAACTTCTGTATACGCTGTGGACTATTCCAAAACTACTGCCATACCAATCATATCCCGTTGCACCGGTGTCATTATTGATTGTCGAATTCGTTACCGATACGCTGTTATTCCTGAAAGTGCTGCCGTCTGAGATTATGGTGAAATACGAGCTGTTGTTGCGGATTTCATAGGCGTTATGGCCGCGCCAAACCACCCGCGCGTGACCGAGCGGGCCCACCGGCAATATCCTCTGGGCACCGAACCCCGGCACATTTTCTATTTTACCCGCGCCCGCGCCGGGAATGCCGTTGTCGGGGAGGGTTTGGCCCGTACTAGCCGTGTGCGTAGCCGAATTGTAATCCCTCATCTTTATGTAGCATCCGGGCAGTAAGGCGTAGAGGGAGCGCGAGCAAGTTTCATACGTACCCGTGAAGGTGACGGATCTGTAAAAATTCCTAGTCTGGGTTAAGTCATAGTACCAGCCCGGGTTGGAATTGGTCGTGTCATAGTCAGGAAAAGCAAGCCAAGTTATGTAATCCCGGCTGTCGTGCAGGGTGATTGTCAGTTCCCAGTCCACCTCCCAGTCGTAGGCTTGGATAAAGCCGTTTGCTGTTGCATAGTTTGTGCTGTCGTTTGCAGCCAGGCTTAGAGTACCGGTTCCGGCGGTCAGTCTGCTCCCGACTATTTTAGGCGTTGCACCGGCAGCAGTTGTTGTCAGGCTTTGGCTGTGATAACCGCTTGTTACCGGCAGGTTGCTGAAGTCTATGTTGAGGCTTGCTGCCTGCGAGCCGCCGTGCACGGCAAGGAGTGATTTATGGCTGTCGGCATTAGCATTGCGGATAGCATTTTCTACCATGCTTTGACTGATAGTGACGGCCGGAAAATACACGCTTGGCAAAGTTCTTGTCCGCGTGATGGTAGACACAATAGTTTTACTCGCATTATCGTCAGCGGTTCCAAGTATGTCATCGGGTCCGTCGGCATCAACGTACGTGGTGGTCGACTGATCCTGATAACTAACCGTGGGGTTAATGAAAGGAGCCGGAGTTTGGGAAGTCGAACTGGTTATACTCCAGCTCTCGGGATCGGTGCATTCTTGGTTGCCAAGCCCGCCGGTGGATTGCCATGCCGATACGTTCTGGTCATCAGCCAGCAACCATGTGCCCACACCCAGCGCTGTTATGAATATGCTCAGCCGTGTGAGCAACAACAATAGGGGGGGGGTATTTATCCTAAAACCCATTTGACCTTTTGTGTTTGATATCCACGTACTGAGTCAATCTTACACGTACCAGAGCTTAAATAACACCGCATATCAATTATTACAACATTAATAAATGCAGGTTGCTTGCGAATCGCCCACTGTCCGTGTTGTATGAAACCCACCTTATGATGCGACTCTACCAGCTCTGGCGCGCGTACGTTTGTTCAGTTTGCGGACGATAAATCTTAACATTTTGCTGTATTGACGACTCGCGCAACCCCCCCCCCGAAATAACCACCCCGCACATTTGCCACACACCCGCGCGG
>VXPC01000035.1:0-2717 GCA_009839685.1 Candidatus Saccharimonadota bacterium
TGGTCAGTTGATATTTCAACCTGATCTGAATATTACGGTGGACAAACCAGCATTTATTATAGTGAGGCAGCCATTCGGCTGCATCAAAATAGCTTTTTTGTTGACGATTGACTTCCGGGCTGGCAAGTGTGAGGTTATCCAAGTCCGAGGCAAATTGGCGTTTCACCTTATCGCTTCGGGCACAGAGACCGCTTTCATGGGCTTCAACGGTAGCAACCATATGCTCGATGTCCGTTTGTGAGCGAAATTTAAAGTATCTTCCCGTGTAAGGTGAATAAATCCTGCCGCCCATTGACCTTATGATCTCCAGTTCCACACTTTGTGGATATCTGTAATCATTTCGATCATAGGGGGCACATCTGTTTTCCGGTGCAACCCTTAAACCTCGCCACATTTCTTCGGCAAACACAAGACCAGAATCCAACCCAAGGATTACCAGCAACAAGAAGAATTTCCCTGGAAGATTCAGGCATGCCCGCTTTGGAGCAAATGTCATTAAGTTACATTTCATACATCAACAACGTATCATTTATATACCGGAATGAAAATGAGACGGGTCATGCTTATTGATTCCCGCTATAGTATTCAATTAATCACTTGAGTTAGAAAAAATGCATCTGTGGCTAAGTAATACCAATTCAACTTCAAAATAACCTATCATTGATTTTCGGTTTATGATACCACAGTCCACTTTCGATGCATGATTGATGCCGTGCGGTTTGGATCATCACCAGAGCCTGCCAGGCCTGCTGGACATTGGCCTTCATTTTCCTGTTCCTGATTCCCTTCAGGGGAACGTCCTTAGCCATCAGCATCATCCGAGGGGACTGGTGAGGCGAATTGTTTGCAGGGTCAATTAATGACCGGAAACCTGCTACCCGACCAAACCCGGCTAGTCTGACATTCTTTACAAATACATGTCCGCCGAAATTGTTAAGTTACTAATGAACAATTTCGTAATATTTGAATAAAAATGGAGTACTCATGGGAATCGAAGATTACTCGAATACCTTAGATAACGAATCCAACCAGGTCCAATGGGCTTGGAATTATATACGGATATATTTCATTCCAGAAGCAGATTCTTACCGCTTTCCCAGTTTGCTCAAAGACATATGCGATGAGGTAACCCAAGAAAAAAATCAGAATTATTGAACCTCCGTAAAAGGTGGTTCCTATATTACCTCTGAGCGATTAATAATCATGAGATGACAGCAACTAATATGAATATTGGGATTAAAGTTAATGAATAAATTGAAGATGCAAAGTCCGGATCAGGGACAGGATAATATAGTAAAAATTGGAAAATTATTTCCCGAATGTATTTCAGAGGAACTAGATGAAACAACTGGAAAACTACAACTGACAGTCGATTTTGATCAATTGCGCCAAGTGCTGAGTAATCATATCGTGGAAGGGCCACAAGAAAGATATCATTTGGATTGGCCAGGGAAACGTGAGGCCCTTGTCCAAATTAATATACCAATTAACAAAACATTGAGGCCAGATATAAAAGAGTCGAAGGATTTTGACAAAACCCGGAATCTATTTATTGAAGGGGATAATCTTGATGTACTGAAACTCATACAGGAGACTTATTTAGGAAAGATTAAATTAATCTATATTGATCCTCCCTATAATACAGGGAATGATTTTATCTTCCGCGACAATTTCACGGAGAAATCGAACTTATACAATGAGAAATCAAACCAGGTTACCAACATGGGAGAGAGGCTTATTGCGAATCCAGATGGTAGTGGCAGATTTCATTCTAATTGGTTGACAATGATGATGCCCCGTCTTCGTGTTGCAAGAAATCTTCTTACCCAAGATGGTGCTATTTTTGTGTCATGTGATGAAGTCGAACAACCCCGGCTACGACTAATCATGGATGAAATCTTTGGTCAATCCAATTTTGTTGCTGATATGGTCTGGACAGGAGGAAGGAAAAACAATGCTCGATTTGTATCAATTTCACATGAATATATTGTCTGTTACGCCAAGGATACAGAATATTTAAAATCAAACAACATTAAATGGCGTCAACATAAAAAGGGTCTCAAAAAAATATACAAGAAGTATGATCAACTTAAGAAAAAGTATGGTAAGGATTACAGCACAATCACGAAAGAAATGAAAAGTTGGTATGGTTCCCTTTCTGCAAACCATCCGTCAAAATCCCACAAACATTACTCACACGCAGATGCAAGGGGAATTTATTTTCCAGCTGATATTTCTTCACCGGGGGGGGGGTGGCTCAAAGTATGAGGTTCTGCACCCGAAAACAAACAAACCAGTAGGTATACCGTCTCGTGGGTGGGTAATTTCCAACCAAAAAAAGTTTACAGAATTGATAAATCAAGATCGAATACATTTTGGTGAAGATGAGACCTCAGTTCCTTGTTTAAAAAAACATTTGATCGATAGTGAATTACAGGCACCCTATAGTGTCTTTTATCAAGATGGCAGGGCATCTTCAAAACGCCTTAGGAGATTAATGAATGGTGATTTCTTTGACTACCCAAAGGATGAATTAATCCTAAAAGAAATCATAGCTATGGTTACGGGTAACGATGATATAATTCTAGATTTCTTTTCAGGTTCTTCAACAACCGCACATTCGGTAATGCTACAAAATGCAAAAGATGGAGGAGACCGAATATTCATAATGGTACAGTTGGATGAAAATACAAAAAAGGAATCTGCTGCTTGTAAGG
>VXPC01000035.1:2727-4066 GCA_009839685.1 Candidatus Saccharimonadota bacterium
GGTTTTAGCACCATCTCGGAATTGAGTCGTGAACGAATTCGTAAAGCTGGTAAAAAGATCCTTGAAAACAAATGCCATCCCGATTGGAATCAGGATGTAGGCTTTAGGGCATTCCAGGTGGGCAGTTCAAACATGAAAGATGTCTATTACCGTCCAGAAAATATACGACAATCCAACATGCTCAACCATATTGATAACATAAAGGAGGACCGTACGGCCGAGGATCTGCTC
Source organism: Candidatus Saccharimonadota bacterium (assembly GCA_009839685.1). Taxonomy (GTDB): domain Bacteria; phylum Patescibacteriota; class Saccharimonadia; order Saccharimonadales; family VXPC01; genus VXPC01. The sequence goes on from VXPC01000035.1 coordinate 2,959, forward strand.
TTCCAGGTGATGTTAGACTGGGGAATTGACCTGACACTTCCAATCTGTAGTAAAACTGTTCAGGACAAAATCGTCTTTTTCGTAGACACCAATGTTCTTGTCGCCTGTTTTGAGACAGATGTTACCGAAGCACTTGTAAGGGAATTGGCTGGGTACAGCCCCTTACGAATGGTTTTTCGTGATTCAGGTTTTACCAATGATGATGTAAAGATTAATGTTGAACAGATCTTCCGCCAATTCTCACCAGAAACTGAAATAAGGACAATATGATTAATCATGAAGTTTAAATTCAAGATACAGTCTTTCCAAACTCAGGTCGTTAATGATGTGATTGCCTGTTTTGAGGGACAAATCAAAAATAAAGAAACCTACAACTTGGGTTCAGGTCCCAACCGTAAATTTGAAGGATTTGAGAAAGGTTTCAGGAATTCTGAACTCAAGCTCACCGATAGTGAGATTTTGGAAAATATCAAGAAGGTACAGAGAAGGCAGAATCTGCCTTTGTCCCAAAAATTGGATGATTTTACAATCATGAATTCCAAAGGTGAACGAAAACCAGTACAACCCTCATATAAAAAACAGGCTGCTGAAGCATGCAAGGTTCATCTTGACATTGAAATGGAAACTGGAACAGGCAAGACCTACTGTTATATCAAAACCATTTTCGAGATGCACAAACTTTATGGTTGGTCAAAATTTATCATCATGGTTCCATCCATTGCAATCCGGGAGGGAGTTTTCAAATCCTTCCAAATTACCGCGGACCACTTCACTGAAAACTACGGCAGGAAAGCTCGTTTTTTTATTTACAACTCCAAGAGTTTGCACGAATTGGAAAATTTTTCTTCTGATGCAGGTATTAACGTCATGGTAATCAACATTCAGGCGTTTAATGCACGTGGTAAGGAAAATCGCCGAATTTATGAAAAACTTGATAACTTTCAAACAAGAAAACCAATTGATGTAATTGCTGGTACGCGTCCTATACTGATTTTGGATGAACCTCAAAAAATGGAAGGGAAGGCAACAATGGGGGCACTTCCCAAATTCACCCCACTTTTTATCCTTCGCTATTCGGCAACCCACCGAACACTACACAATTGTGTAC
>VXPC01000011.1 GCA_009839685.1 Candidatus Saccharimonadota bacterium
ATTATCACTGGCAAATTCCCGTTTAATCGAAATGGTGATATAGCGTTTTGCGGCTTCTGAATTCAGATTCTCATCCCTAATCAATTCTTCTGCTTCTCGTCTTTGCTCTTCGCGGGCAAAGGAGAAGAATGCCTCAATGACACTAGACTTGTCACCAAGCCGATCAAGATCTGTTTGATTTATGAAATCAACCAGCAGACTTTCCTTTGCACGGTTTCCGATGCTGGCACGAATCATGCGTCGTACATTATCAACCAGTGCCGATTTATCTTTTTCTTTTTTGTTGTTCTCGAATATTTGTTCAAGAATGTAATCCAGATTGATCTCTTGCGATTTGAGCAAGTCCACCTCAAACACCACATCATCCCAATTGATGTCAGATTCTTCTTTCTCATTGGCTTTTTTTTCTTTTCGCAACCAATCTCTGATATCGTTATAGGTAGATCGGTAATCTTGAATCTTGCGTTCGGTTGGTACCTTGATGGATTTTAGGGCATCTAAATCTTCATCACTCAAATACCGTTCGGCTTTAAAATCCTCGACAGCATTTTCATCGCTTAAATCAATATTCTGCAGATCCCTCAAATTTGCAAACTCGTCATAATTTTGCAGTACATTTTCCAAACGCAAATATTCTCCAAAAATTTTGACAAAGGCTTTCTTATCAGATTCCTTTTTAATATTTTCAGGATAGGGAAACTTCTTCTCTAGTTCTGTTAATACTTCTATAAAACCCCGCCGTGTATCCCCGGTAACTGCATCCCTAAAGCCTTTCATGTATTCCTGGTAGCTTTTTTCCAATACCACGTTCTTAGTGTTTTCGTCGCCAAACATTCTAATGGCTCTAATGGTTGCCTCTTCCAGATCACGAAAGGTTACAATGTTCCCAAAAGTTTTGGTTGCATCATAAATACGGTTGGTACGAGAGTAAGCCTGCATCAAGCCATGGAATCTCAGGTTTTTATCCACGAATAATGTGTTCAATGTTGGAGCATCAAATCCGGTAAGGAACATTCCAACCACGATCAGCAAGTCGATTTCCTTATCCTGGACCCGCTTAGCCAAATCACGATAATAGTTCTGGAAGCCACTGCTATCTACACTGAAACTGGCTTTAAAGAGTATGTTGTAATCTTCTATAGCAGCCCGTAAAAATTCCTTGGCACTGCTGTTCATGTTTTCAACATCAAAACTTTCATCCAAAATCTCGCCTATTGCATCTTGCTCTTCATTGGCAACAAACGAAAAAATGGTTGCGATCTTGATCGGTTTGTCATTGCCTGCCTGTAAATTTTTCAAGGTTTTGTAATACAGTTTGGCCGCATCCACACTGCTTACTGCAAACATGGCATTAAAGCCTTTTTTATTGTCTTGCAGACGATGAGTTTTGCGTCGATAGTTGTTTACTATGTATTTGGAAATTTCACTGATACGTTCTGGATGCAAGAGGGCTTCCTTGGTTTTTATGGAATTGATCTTATCCAAGTCCTGCTCGGTCTCAATATGTTTGAATTGAGGACGAACATCGTTGTAGTCTACCTTGAACTTAAGTACTTTTTCATCTCGAATGGCATCAGTGATGACATAGGCATGAAGTTCTCGGCCAAATACACTGGCGGTGGTTTCTGCACCTCGGGCATTCTCAGCAAAGATCGGTGTACCTGTAAACCCAAATTGAAAAAACCGCTTGAACTTCTTCTTCAAGTTTCTCTGTGCTTCACCAAACTGGCTGCGATGACATTCATCAAAAATGAAAACCACCTGGCTTTGATAAACTGCCAGATCGCTTTCACTTTTCATCAGGTTATTCAACTTCTGGATAGTGGTAACAATTATTTTATTGTCGTCCTTATCTAGGTTTCGCTTCAATCCAGCCGTACTAGAAGATCCATTTACACTATCTGGTGAGAAACGCTGATATTCCTTCATTGTCTGGTAGTCAAGGTCTTTCCGGTCCACGACAAAAAACACCTTGCTTATAAAATTTAGTTCGGTTGTCATTCGGGCAGCTTTGAAACTGGTCAGTGTTTTACCTGAACCGGTAGTGTGCCAGATATAACCTCCACTCTCAGGCTTGCTCCAAACTTTTGTTTGGTATGAACTATTGATCTTCCATAAAATACGTTCAGTAGCGGCAATCTGGTATGGACGCATGATCATTAAGGTATCGTTCGTATCGAAAACAGAATAATGCAGTAATACATTGAGCAGTGTATTTTTCTGGAAGAAAGTGACTGTAAAGTCTTTTAGGTCCTTGATCAGATCATTATCAGACTTTGCCCAATTCATTGTGAAATCGAAACTGTTTTTGTTTCGCTCTACAGTATTGGCAAAATAACGAGTGTCTGTGCCATTGGAAATCACGAACATCTGTAGATACTTATACAGTGAATTATCGCTGTTGAAACTCTCCTTGCTGTAGCGATGCACCTGATTAAATGCTTCACGAATAGCAACTCCTCTTTTCTTCAACTCGATATGTACAAGAGGTAATCCGTTGACCAGAATAGTCACATCATAAATGTTGGTATGAATACCAGTCTGTTCAAACTGATTTATAACCTGCAACTTATTGCGGGCAATGTACTTTTTATCAAGCAGGTAGATGTTTTGAATATGCCCGTCGTCAAACACAAAGTCATGTATATAATCTTCGTGAATTTTGCGGGTTTTATCTACTATGCCCTCACTTGGTTTATCCAGGTACGTTTCAACAAAGCGTCTCCATTCACTATCCTTGAATTGCACATCATTTAACGATTGTATTTGTACACGTGCATTGGCCAACATGTCTTCTTGTGAATTTAATTCTGGCAGATATTCATACCCCTGATTAACCAAATCCTTTATCAGTTCACGTTCCAAGTCACTTTCGCTTTGGTAACCTTTTGCTACACCCCATTCCCTGTCATATTTATCCAGAACAATAAAATGGTTTAATTCAACGATGGGTTTCGTATGTTCAACCATGCTGTTTTTCCTGCCTCCAGTAACCATATTTATTCAGCAAATGATCAAGCAAAAACTTCACTATACGTTTCTCCTCAGAGTTTGGTTTGGGTACTGTTTCGTTTGACAAAGTGCTATGACTAGTAAAGTTGATAATTCTTTTTAGGTAGACCTGTTTATCATCTGGCAATAAATCTGACCATTTCGGATAGCCTAAAAAAAGGGCAGTTTTTTCATATAGATTACGCAACAAGGTGAAGTGGTATTTCTCTATTCGGTTTTCATCAACCGCTTTCTCAAGGATTTGTTTTAAGTACAAATGGTAAGAAAAACAAATGTTGGGATGGCCTCTCTCGGGAAGCAATTCAAAGCCATTATCAGATTGCTCCAATAGATAGCATTCAGGTTTGTTTAATTCGTTGAACAAAACGTTAAGAAAAAGTGGGTTGTGAGTCGTGATGATAAATTTGAGATTAGATGGTGCACGTTTGATCAATCCTGCCAAATCGACAGCTAGCTCTATCAAGTGATTTTCATCAAGTGAAGTTACGGGGTCATCAATAAACACATATTCTAGCTGGTTAAACTGATCTGTTTCTCTTTCATTGGGATCAGGGACACTGAGTATGTCAATCACCATTTCCAACAGAGAATAAAATATACACCATATAAAATTGCTCTCCTCACTTTTTGAAATTTTGAGATAACTTGGAAAACCTCTATACTCCCCTTCAAGAGAAAACATAACTTCCGAAAAAGCTTGTATATTTATTTCATTGTCGTTTTGATCTTTAGTTTTATATTCCGCGTTAAACCAAGGGGTTAGATTCTGATTTGTATAGTGTTGGAAATTGGTTACAATATTAAGATCTTGCCCCTGATCTTTCAAAATCCAGTCTGTAAATTTATTTGGTTGAATTTTTAGGATTGGCTCAGCATCCCTCTTTAAGTCATTATCCCAATAAAATAAATCTTCAGTGAAAGCATTGTAATATAGAATTTTGGAAAGTGATTGCTCGGCTTGTTCTTCTGCAACCGATCCAGCATTTTTGGGTGCAACCAACTGTTTAAATTTCTTTGAAAGTCGTGTTTTACCTGAACCATTG
>VXPC01000036.1 GCA_009839685.1 Candidatus Saccharimonadota bacterium
CGCCTCGGACAGCGTCGCGGGGTCGAGCACGTCGCCGACCGCCACCTCGACCTGCCCGGACCACGGACGCGAGCGCACGCGCTCCCGGTTGCGGACGAGGACGCGAACGCGGCGCTGCCCCTCCAGCAGACGGGGCACGAGCCTACCGCCGATGTACCCCGTAGCGCCGGTGACCAGGATCGTTCGAGGAGCGCCCATCCGATTCCTCCCCACACCCGCTATTCTACGAGGTGCCTGGTACTCTCCTTGTCGCATGTGTCTCGCTTGTAGTAGTCCGACTCTTCACGGACGACATGATTCCCTACAAGTCCTTCGGACGTACTTGGAGAACCCAAGCGAGCTTTTCGAGAGTCTCACGTCGAGGGGATGTCCTCCCAGACTCGATGTGGCCGACTGTCCGTTTGGACATCCGGGCCATCTCGGCAAGCCTCTTCTGACTCAATCCACGTTCACGTCTAATCATTCTGAGCTTACGAGCATGAGTCGTCATGCCGTGTTGCGTTCCCTCACGAGCGTCTGCCCCCACCCTTGCGTAATCACAGATGAGGTTCAATGGGCACTCACCGCACCTAGGAGCGACGTATCTGCATACTAGGCGTCCCAGATCCAAGAGTCCGTAGTTGTAGTTCTGGTGTTCGTCTCCTGGCAACAGACGTTGCGCAACTTCATTCAACAACGCCTGGGAGGGATGTGGAGGTAGAGAGCTACCGAATACTCGGAGCAGAATGCGTTCAACGTTGGCATCGACGATGGCTATAGGAACCCCGTGGCCAAAGGACAGAATCGCGGCGGCGCTGTAATTGCCAAGACCCGGGACTTCGATCAAGCTCCCCAAGTCACCTGGGATACTTCCTCCGTATCTTGACAACAGCCAGCCAGCAAGGCGCTTCATCGCGCGGGCTCTCTGGCGCTGGAGCCCCACGACAGCAAAGGCCTGCACTACTTCTCCCTCCGAAGCAGCCGCGATGCTATCTAGTGTGGGGAACCGCGAGAGAAAGTCTCGATAGTGTCTTGCTGCGGCTGTTGCGGTAGTCCGCTTCAAGAGTAGTTCGGCTACCAAGACATGATACGCAGAGCGACTCGCGCGCCAAGGGAAATCGCTAAGATTCGTAGCTGCCCACTCCAGCACAAGGCTGGCGAAAGACGAGTTTTCTGGCAACGCTGGTTTGGAAGACACTGCCGTCTTGAAATTCTCCTCAGTGGTCAATGATAGTAGCCGCAATGGCTGTTGACGTCCAACATCCGCTCCTTCTGGGGTCGCCGGAGTCGAGGAGGATGGGGGTTGACAGTCACTACTTGAAGTATATAGTGCTAGGGGGCATCGCTACAGGAGGGCAAGGTGACTAATCCTGCTTCTGAGGGACCGGGTACGTTCCGTGTCACGGCGTACCGATGCCGGTGTGGGCATGAATGGGTTCCCAAGGACATCCGGCAGGCTGAACGCCCCAGGGTGTGCCCTAAGTGCAAGAGTGCCAACTGGGACAAGGTCTATCGGTTTCGCAGGAAGAGTTCCGGCAAGACATGATGGCTGACGCGATTACCACAAGGTGAGAAGCTAGCAAAATGTTACACAGCGAAACAGAATCCATCCCTTACGTGTCCCTGTTCTCTGGGGCGATGGGCCTTGATTTGGGACTGAATGCTGCAGGATTTCATCCTGTTGTTGCCAACGATATCGACCGGGCAGCAGTGGCGACCATTCGGTATAATTGTCCTGATCTGCCGATTATCACAAAAGGGATTCAAGAACTACAAGGTAAGGATTTTACTTTGGCTGCTGGTGGTGATTTCAGCTCACTTCCACTAGTTGCGGGAGGACCTCCTTGTCAACCATTCAGTGTCTTTGGGCGCCGACGTGGCACCACTGACCCCCGGGGGTCAGTATTGTTGGATTTCGTCAGAGTGGTGCTTGAGCTTCAGCCTGTTGCATTTCTGTTGGAGAATGTCCGAGGCTTGCATTCCATGCCACTTGTCCGCGCTCGACCTGAGGATAGCCTGGACGGCATACCAGCCGAAGACTTAGCGCACGGCTCGCTTTTGCGGGAGCTTATTCAGCGATTTGAGGATGGCGGATACCGCGTAGACTGTTTCCTGGTGAACGTCGTCAACTACGGTGGACCTCAGATTCGCGAACGATTGATTTGTATCGGAAACCGCTACAATGCGAAAGTTACCTTCCCTGAACCTACTCATAGCAATAGACCAGAAGATGAAAAGCTTCCCTTCCGGGTTCTTGGAGACGTAATTGGCGACGGCTTCGAAGACCCAGATCCTACCCTAATGAACTTCAGCGAGCGAAAACTCAATTACCTCGCACAAATCCCTCCAGGCGGTAATTGGCGCAGCCTACCACCGACAATACAAAAAGAATCCATGGGGAAGACTTGGTATCTGAAGGGCGGACGTAGCGCCTACTGGCGAAAGTTGTCATTCGAGTTTCCTTCTCCAACTGTTGTAACCATGCCAAACCATGCTGGCACCAGTATGTGCCACCCCACAGAGCTTCGCGCTTTGACAGTCGGCGAATGCGCAGCGATTCAAGAGTTCCCGGCTAGCTGGGCAGTGCAGGGGACACCTGCAGAACGCTACCGACTACTCGGAAACGCGGTCCCTGTTAGGTTAGGCAAGATTGCAGGGGAGGTAGTCTGTTCACTTCTGCAGGAAATCAGAGAGCGGAGCTTTAGGCCCACCTCAACCCAGAAGATTCAGAGTTCCATACAGCATATTCGCCCTCACGTACGCACGCGTAAGTTCTGGCGTAAGGGAGAGGCGTTTGCAGGCGACTATTCATATCACGAATCTATTGGAGGTGCGTCTGTTAGCCGTTGATGTCTTGGAGGATGTTGGCCCAATCGATTGAGCCATCTTTGTTTATTCGGCCGCTGTATTCGTCAACGAACGCGTCGCGATATTTTGTTGTGAAGTCTGCGATATTTGGATTTTCCTTTCGAAACTCGCTGACTGTAGATAGGATCGCTGCAAAGATCCAGTCCTGAGTTTCCTCTTCTCCATAGTTGATCCACTTCCAGAAATCACGTCCTACATGTACGTGAACATGTTCGGTTAGATCTCTTACATCATGAGAGGCTCCTGTATTGATTCCTCTCGCGATATCGTATTTGTCTGTAAGAGTATCCAAAGTCCCATACTCGATGCCCAATACGATATCAGAGAAGTCGAGCAGCCCCTCGTGTCGACGTTCTATCAAGCGCTCGAATTGGTGGTTTAGCTGTACGGCCATAGTCAGCTGAATGCTCCACTTGCTAGCCTTGAGTGATAGCAGAGCTACCGTTCCATCTGTGCGAGGAACCAGATGGTCGATTTCATCGAAAGTAGAACCTGAGACCATTGGGTGTGTATCTCGGTACTTAGTCGTAAGTTCTGTTGTCCCAAAGATTCGCGGTACCAACTTCTCATCGATGAGTTTGCCAAATCCAGTGTTGTGACCCCCAGACAGGTGGCCTCCAAGAAGAAACTCCGCCAACCCCTCAAAGTTACTATATCCATGCAAGCCCATTATAATCGGTGCCAGAAATGGATTAAGCGCCATCGACTCACTCGACAAGCCCTTTATTTTCTTCAGTCGTTGATTAAGCCACCATTGTATCAGTTGTTTTGTCTCGGATTCTACTTTCCGCCGTGGTATCGGCGTTGTCTCGGGTAGAACTACCAAATCACTCAAGGGCACGAGAGACACCCTCCCTTCACGTAGCCCGACTGGCGGTCATTGAGGCCGAACAGCGTCGTTGTTCATGCACCAGCCTCGCTATGCCTCTCCTGCAAGGCGGATGATCCGTACCTGTAGCGGATAAGGCCTTAGTAGACTATAACCTTCTCTGTGCTTCTCCCTCAACTGACACCCGCCCCTATCGAGGTCGACCTCTGGCCGCGTACGCTGGTTGCATGA
>VXPC01000042.1 GCA_009839685.1 Candidatus Saccharimonadota bacterium
GGATAATTGTCAAGAGTTGTTGTAGGGATTAGAACGATCGTTGCAATCAATAGCAGCATGCCGGGACAATCCCGTAGCTTAAAAGCGGCATGCCCAGAATACGTCCCGCATTCAGAGTATGTCGCCCGACGCGGAGGAATCCCTGAAGGCGATATTGCGCGGGTTGATCCGGTGTTTCCTGAACTCCGTCTCAAGCACCTGCCTGAAGGCGTGGATGCTCTGATGGGAAACGGTCATAGCCATGCCGCCGTTCTGCGATGCGAAATCTTCCCAGGCGTCAGTGATAATATTGGAGCGGTGGGAGTCGAAGGAGTAGCCCATGGTCTCAAAACCTTCATGGGAGGCGACCGCGACGCCCGGCGCGACAGGCGTTGCCAGTTTGGGGGTCGGACGGTCCTTGAAAAAATCATAGTTATCCTCAAAGCACTCTAAAATTATCTCCAGCGCCCGGTTGGCATGATATCTGTTGCAATAAACGGTGATTCCCTCGGTCCTGACCCCGCCTATGCGGCCGCGGTATTGCGCGACATTGTAAGGCCGGTTCATAATCTCGTGCATGACGTGCAAATTCTCATGCTCGAACGCATCCGACAGCCGGCCGGCTATTTCAAGCGTCCGGCTGAGTTCCGGATTAAGGTAGATCCTGTAATGCAGGGGCAATGTCTTGCCGGCGAAGACAACTTTTTGATGGGCCATGGCTTCGGTCCAATAGCTGACAAAAAGGGGTCTCACGTCAATATTGGACATTAAATCCCCTGACCAACCCAAGCCATGGCAGAGATCGCGAACTTTGTCCCCCACTTTGATATTCAAGCCGTTGAAAACGAAGTTCTTTTCAAAATCCTGCTGACTGGGATAACCTCCTCCGCTCACAAGCTCGCGGAAGTTCTCGGCTTTTTGCGTTATGCGCGAAGAGTAGTCACCTAGGCAGCCCCTCAGCAAATCCATTTCCTGCGGTGAGCGCAATCCGGATGAGACATCTACCAAAGCGGCCCTTGAGCTGATGAAATCAGCCAGACCGCCATAAAAGTCCGCGAGCGCGGCCGGTTCCAAGTCACGGCGATCCTCTGCCGACGGCAAATCCTCTACCCAGTACAGGTAGCTATTGGCCCGCTTGTACACCAGGCGCAATTCCATATAACCTGACAGTTCCTGCTCACTGGGAAAATGCTCCAGGTTCTCTATCTCGCCAATCGTCTTCGCCCTGATAGCATTGCGAGCCTCTGCTCGGGCATCACTGCCAGCACCCGCTTCCGCAGTCGGAGCGCGTCCTTCTTGTTGGTGGTCGGTACCGCCGCTGCGAGATTCGTGATAACGATGAATCTCCGGAAATTCATTCCCCGGCGACCGACGATGGTCGGTGCTTTCTCTTTGCATGTCCGTTTACACGCACGAGTTATGTTTTATAAATAAATTTGTGTCTGTTTTATAAACTCAACCCTATTATACCAGATGAGCCGTTATTTATCCAGCCGGCGGCCTGCGGGAGCCGGCAGCTTGTCACGACTCCCCCGCTGCGCCCTGCCCTCTTTTATGAATAAGTTTGATACTCAATAATTGATTTTACAGGTGAGTTACGGCTTTTACGGGCTCCGTCCCTGACCGCGTCAGCTCCTGAAAGTCATGGGATCCGGAAAAGCTATGTTGCGGACGTCGACCTGATGTTTGCCACATTCCCGCTGCAGAATCTGCTTGAATGTCTGAATATCGTGATGGGTCACCGAAGAAGCTGACATCTGGTAGTACTCGAATTCCTTGTAGGTGATGTCAAACATGTTGGAGCGGTGGCCGTTGAAAGAATACCTGTCCTGATCAAATCCTTCCTGAGTTGACACCGCGATACCGTGGGCGACGCTGGCAGCCAGTTTCGGCACGGTTCGGCCATCAAAGGCGAGATAATCCTGTTTGTAGTGCCCGAGAATCAAATCCAAGGCGTAATCAACCTGAGCCTTGTTGACGTAAACCGCGATACTCCATGATTTTATATCCAGAATATGGTGGCTGCCACCCTCTATGGCCCGGTTCAGGATATCGGTTTTGACAACTAGGCGGCTGTCTTCGAACTTGTTGATCAACTCTGTCACCACCCGGACAGACTGGCTGATCTGGGGATTCAGGTATATGCAGTATTGCAGCGGCACGACCTGATTCAACAGATAGGCATGCAGCAGGCCGGCCGTGCAGTGGGTGACGAATTCCTTCTCGGCTGAGATGATATTGGACATCAGGCCGGCTTTGGCCGCGTGCTCCAAGCTCAAGTCATGAACCTGATCGCCTTCGGCCAAGTTGAGGCCGTTCAGACTGAACAGGTCGTTGCTGACGTGGGGGTAATCATTTGAAGCCGCCGCCAGTTGGAAACTGGCAGACTTCTGGCTCAGATAGTGGCGATAGTTGTTCAATATCTGGGCCGTCACCAGCCTGTCCTCCCCCTGCCCCTCCATCTCCGGCAAAGACAGGACTTTGACTTTGGATTTGATGAGGTTGACGAGCTGGTCGTAGAAGACGGCGCCGTAGAGGGGTTGGAGGCTCTGGCGGTCATCCTTGGTTGGCAAGTTGAATGCCCAGTATTGGTAAGAATTCCTTTGGGGGTTGATCTGCTTCCAGCGCAAAAATTCCTCTATCTCGTTATCTGTCGGGAAATTGTCCAAGGCCTGAACCTTGTCGACGCTGTCGGCGCTGATGGAGTCGCTGATGCGCTGGTACGCGCCGTCCGGATCAGGAGGGTTATCACCGGGCGGCCGGTGGTTCAAGTGGCCGTTGTAATTCTCATCGTCAAAGGCTCCGGCGCCCGGTCGGTCGCCAAAATAATTGTTGAAATATAAGAAATTATTACCCACTGCCTTGAAATTTACCCGCAGCCTGACTTTTGGAGAGGGGCGTCAAGGGGCGAGGCATCGTTATGAAGAGATGTGCGTTCCGCGGAAAGCTCTCATGCTGATTCTATCACAGCCAAGCAACCAGGCGCCAGCCTACTTGTAAATAATCCTTTCCACCAACCTGATGTCTATATACTCAGTCGGCCTGACTATGCCGTCATCAGCTGCCTCGGCGTCCTCCGCCGGTTGCAGCAGCGCCTCCGTCTCTTCACTTCCCTGCTCCGGTTCGGCGAAGAACTCCAAGGCGACAACCAAGGCTATGCCCTGCTCAATCGCGTCTCTGGTCGTCAGGGCGATAATATCCAAATCAACCCCCTCCAACCTGAAGATAACCTCCCGGGGCTGCGGCGAGAGGCGGACTTCATTCAGCTTATACCCCTCCGACGCCAAATAGGCCTTCATCCGGTTCAGGAACAAGATATCCAGAACCGGCAGCACCAGCTGCTGGTTCCCTTCTATCTCCTGATACCCTTTGACCTCAAGCGGCAGGTTGCCCCGTTCCAGCAAGCTTTCGTAACCCTTCACGGCATAGCCGTCGGTCGTGATTACCGACCGGCCTGCCGGCGTCGTAAAGCTGCCCAGCACGTGCTTCGGCTCCAAGCTGACAATCAGCTTCGAACCCAGAAGATCCCGCCTGAAGCCGACATCCGCAACGTAACCCTTGCTTAAAATCGTGTCCCGCAAACCGTCCAGATCGAGCGCGAAATGGCGACGCAAGAACGGTTCCTGGCCGACCAGGTTGTCGACCTCTAGGCGCAAGCCGCTCATTTCCCCCGCCCCGACCAAGGCCGACTCCTCCGTCAACCTGATATCAATCGAACCGATATAGAAAATTTTGGCCAAAAAGCCGCCTATAAGCAAAACAAGGACCGCGACCTTCAACACCTGCTTGAACTTGCGCCCCAAGAGTCTGCCCCGGCGGTCGTGCCTCTCATCCACCAGTTGGCTGGTGGATTTTTGCCGGCCGGATTTCAAGTCGGCCATCACCTCCTCGACCGCCAGCAGCGTCCTGCGGGCCGCGTCCGGCAGGGCGACCTTGGCGATATTGCGCTCATACGCCCGCCGTTTGGCTTCATCGTTGAGCATCTCCCCCAAAGCCTGGCCCAGAGCCCGGCGGTTGACCTTCTGGCCGCTGTCGCTGACCAGCCAAGCCGCTTCGGCGCGCTGGTAGATACGGGCATTATGCAGCTGGTGGGCCCGCGGCAGCAGCGGGTTGGGAACGATGATGGCCGCCTTTTTGGCCAAGCTGATCTCCGTCAGGATAGTCGCTCCGGCTCGGGTAACCACGCCCAAGCTGGCCCGGACGAGGTCGGGCATGTCATCGGCAAATTCCAAGACCCTGACTTTGCGGTAAGTTTTCATCCTGGCAGCCCGTTCCTGGATTTCTTCATAAGAGGTCTTGCCGGTTTGGATAATCAGGTAAACGTCAGGCCTGATTTTGATGCGGTCAGCAACGGCCAAGATAGCCCTGTTCAGGCTGCGGGCTCCGCCCCCGCCGCCGGTCACGAGGATAAATTCCGCGCTCTCCGGCAGCTTGTACTTGGCCAGCAGCTTCCCTCTGGTTTGCTCGTCCAGCTCCTCGGCGAAAGCCGGATCGGCCGGGATGCCGACATGGCGGCGGCGATCCTCGTCGGTCTTAAAGCCGCCCAGCAGCAGTTTGGCCCGGCGCTCAAAGAAAGTGTGGGCCCCGCCGGTGACGGCGTCGGAGTCGTGCAGAACGAGCGGTATTTTAAGGATCAGAGCCGCCAGACACGGGCCGACGGCGACATAGCCGCCCTTGCTGAACAACAGGTGCGGCCGATGGCGGCGCAGGTAGAACAGGCTTTGCCAAAAGCCAATGTTGAACAAAAAGAAGTTGCCGACGTTCAACCAGAAGTGACGGCGCCAGAAATAAAAGGTCTCAAGTTTCTTGAAATTGCCGAAACGGTGCCACTTGCCGGCGGCTACGAACCGGCGCTGGTCGAACAGGCGGCGATCGGCCGTCAGCCGCTGGCCGATTTTGTCATTGGTCGCCCCCAGATAATGGAGCTGCCAGCGGGGATGCGCGGCCTTAATTTCGCCGGCGAGAGCGACCAGCGGCGTAACGTGACCGCCTGTCCCGCCGCCGACGAGAACCACCTTGGTAAATTCTTCTCTCATTTCCATATATAGTATAAGCCGAAAGCTGCAACAGGATGCCCAGCGTCAGCAAGATTACGACCAGGCTGCTGCCGCCGAAACTGACCAGGGGCAAGGTGATGCCTTTAAGGGGGATCAGGTTCAGGATGCCGGCAATATTGACAAACGACTGCACGCCGACCCAGGTCATGAACCCGACGGCTATCAGCATCAGCGGATCCTCCAAGGCGGTGGCGATCTTGCGCATCAGAAACAAGAAGTACAGCAGCACGCCGATGAAGGCCGTCCCGCCCAAGAAACCGGCCAGTTCGGCATAGATGGCGAAAACAGAATCGTTATTGGCCTCCGGCAGATAACCGTAAATCTGGATGCTGCCGCTGAAACCGCGGCCGGTCAACCCGCCCGAGCCGACCCCGATCAGCGCCTGGCAGATCTGATAGCCGGCGTCTTGGCAGTCGGCCGTCGGGTTGGCATAGACGGCCAGCCGTTCCCGCCGGTGGGGCTCGATAACGATGAACAGGGTGCCGATCAGGGCAACGGCCAGCAGTAGCAGCCAGAGAAAACGGGCCGAGACACCGCTGACCCACAACATGGCCAAGAAAGCGGTGACGATCACGAAGGTGGAGCCGTAGTCGCGTTGCAGGATGAGGATTAGGACCCCCATGATGCCGAGCAGGATGATATTGACGTAATTGGCCTTGATAATCTCCCAGAAGGACGTCTTGTCGGCGTTGCGGGCTTCCCAAAGATAGCCGGCCGCCACCAGAATGAAGCCCAGTTTCAGAATTTCGGCCGGCTGGATGGAAAAGCCCTGGAACTGCAGCCAGCGGACATCGCCGCCGCCGCCGAAAAACACCGCCGCCAAACCGACGACGATACCCGCTATCAAGATGTGGGGGCTGTACTTCAACCAGTAGCGCAAATTGATCTTGAAACCCAAGTAAAGAGCCATCAGACCGACGACGATCGCTCCCACGTGGCGCCAAAAGAAATAATAGACGGACAGCTCGTTGACCTGCCCGGCGACCAGCGCCGGACCCAGAATGGACTGGATCAGGGCGCCCAGCGCCAGCAAGACGAGAGCCGGCAGCAGCAAGCGGTAATCGGGTTTGTGCGGTCTGTGCGCCGGCCGTTGCCAGTTTTTCCAAGCATCTAAAATCATCCCTTTCAACCTTAATATCCCAGCAAGAAAATAGCCAGACCGGACACGGCTGAGATCTGGGCCACGACCCAGTAACGCATGACTACGTTGTGACCCGGCAGCCCCTTGGCTCTGAAGTAATTATGCAGCGGGCTGACCAGAAAGAGTTTGCGGCCGAAGAACCTCTTCGAACAAGTCTGCAAGATGACCGAGAGGGAGGTGATCAACAGCGGGAAAGCGATGACCGGCAGCAAAAAGACCGTGTCGGTCATAAAAGCGACGATACTCAAGGTGACGGTCAAGGCCATCGACCCCGTTTCGGACATATAGAACTTGGCAGGGGGGATGTTGTGCCAGAGGAAGGCCAAGATGGAGCCGGTGACCACTAGACAGAAAGTCGCCAAGTTGAAATGCCCTTGCAGCAAGGCGATCAGGGCGTAGGTGGTGAACATGATGGCGAACGTGCCGCCAGCCAGACCGTCGACGCCGTCGATGATGCCCCCCGAATAAGTCGCCATAATCACCAAAATGATGAACGGGATGATGAAGACGCCCAGATCGAAAGACCCCAAGAACGGGAACGCGACCGAGGTGATGTCCAGTTGGAAATACCACCACCAACCGCAAACCAGACCGATAATCGAGGCGATCAGCAGCCTCAGGCTCAGCGGCAGGCCGCCGCCGACGTACTCCTTCAACTTCCCCTTGATGAAAGCCAGCCGGCCGACGACGGCCAAATCGTCTAAAATGCCGATGATCGAGCCGGTTATCAGGGAGAATATCACCAACCAGGTCTCGGCCCGGCCGGCATCGCGGCTGGCGTAATCCAGCTGGTGGATGAAACCCGACCTGTCTACCAGGCTGACTACCCAGAAAAACAGCGTGGTGATGGCAACCGTGACGATGATGACCAGCCCGCCCATCCTGGGCACCCGCTGGCTGGCGTCATCATTGAGCTTGGCGGTGATCGAGGCCTGCTGGCCGCCGAGGTCGAGCAGTTGATCCTGCTTGCGCCACATTTCGTTCTTGCGCAAGAATCTTAAAATCAGGGGCGAGATAGCCACGCCGAGCAGAAAGGCGAAAACGGCCGGCACCAGAATGCTGGCGATGTCGTTTTTGGTCACATTTTCCAAACTGCTGATCGGCAAACTGGAATTGGCTGCTATCCACATGAATTTCTACCGTTCTAGTCCCTATGATACCACCCCGCTCCCCCGCCGGAGCCCGGATTACGGGCTGACCCGGCCCAAAGCGACGATATTCTTGACTATTTCCTTCCAGGCCGGGCGAGCGCCCTGGCCGCCGGCGAAGACGACTTGGGGTTCCTCCACGATGACGGCGACGACCAGGGTCTGCTGCGAGCTCTTGATGTAGCCGATCATCAGGCCCGTCGCGGCGCCGTCCACGTAGCCGCCGGTCTCGAAGTTGACGATCTGGGCGCTGCCGGTCTTGCCGCTGACTTCTATCTGCTCGTACTGCACGTCTGAAAGGCTCCGCTGGCCGACCTCGACCATCAGTTCCCGCATATCGGCGATGGTTTCCGGTTTCAAAATATCCTCCGCGATAACCTCCGGTTGGCGCACTTCGTCGCCGACTTGGGCAACGACGTACGGCCGGTAGTAATCACCGCCGTTGAAGATAGCAGCGTAAGCCGACGCCAGCTGCAAAGGCGTCACCGTGATACTCTGGCCGAAGGTCATGGTCGAATACAGGTGGTTGGGCGACCACGGGTGGTCCGGCGGATGGATGAAACCGGCCACTTCGTTCGGCAGATCGATGCCGGTTTTCTGCGACAGCCTGAAACGCTGCTTGTAATAATCGTGGAGCGCCTGGCGGTCGGCCAAATCAATCGTGTCCCTAGGGCCCTCCCCCAGGCGCTTCAGCATCTCGGTCGTGCCGGTGTTCAGCGACAAGGCCAAGATGTCGGCCACCGGCCGGTAGCCCGGATCCTGATGGAGGAAGTTGACGATTGCCAGACCGTCGACGATCTGGAACTCGGGGTTGTAATAGGTGTCGTCTGCGCCGACCGCGCCGCGATCCAAAGCGGTCGCCATTGTCAGGACCTTCATGGTCGAAGCCGGCTCCAGCACGCTCTCGACCGCGTCATTGACATAGTCGGACAGCTCGGCTTCGCGGAAGTTGGCCGGATCGAAACTGGGGTTGTTGGCCATTGCCAAGACGGCGCCGGTTTCCGCGTCCAGCACCAAAGCCGTCCCGCCCCTGCCGCCGACCGCCTCAATGCCGGCCGCCAGCTGGGTTTCGATAATTCTTTGCAGGGGCACGTCGATAGTCAGGACTATGTCCTGGCCCGGCTGGGGCTCGACCAGCACGTTGTCTTCAACGAACAGCAAGGGTACGCCGCGGACGTCGGTCGTCGTCCGCAGCCGGCCCGGAACGCCCGTCAATTCCTGATTGTAAAACTGCTCCACGCCGTATTGGCCGGCCGAGTCGGCATTCAGGAACCCCAAAACCTGGGCTGCCAAGCCGCCCTCAGTGTATTCCCTGATGGATTGCTTCTGGAAAAAAATGCCGTCGTGGTTGAGGCCGGCGATAATCTCCGCCCGGCGCTCGTCCGTGACGCCGCGCTCCAAGACGACGTAGCGCGCCTTTTCCCGCAAGCCGGCCAGCTGCTCCTCATCCAAATCGACACCCAAAGCCCTGAGGTCGCCCAGCAGGCCCGGCAAATCCTCGATCTGCAAGGCATCGGAAAACATCGTCCAGCGGCGCTGGTTGATGACCAAGGGTACTTTGCGGCCGCCGTTGAAAGCGTAAATCTTGCCCCGGTCGGCTTCTATTTTCAGCGATTCTATCTGGATGGCATCGGCCTGGGTCGCAAAATACTCGTGCCTGACAATTTGGACGTAGAACAGGCGCACGATGACGGCCGCGAAAATGATTATGAAGACTGCCCAGACGATGTTTAGTCTAGACAACAGATAGGTCTGCGGCCTGTTAAATCCTGCCATACTGACCGTAATTGTATAAAAAAAGCAGCCCCGGGCGCAACGGACGCCGGGGCTGCCATCCCCACCTGGAGCCGCTTATTGGTCGAAGTAGACGTTGGTCGGCAGGCTGTAGCCGGCCGCCGAATCGTGGCTGGTTACCCGTTCGTTCGATTCCAGCTTGGTAGCCTCGACCGTCAAGGATTCGTATTCTTCCTTCAGCTGGGTCTGCTGGCGGTTCAGGTCGTCGATGACGTAGCTGTAGCTGTTGGTCGTATTGACCTGCAAGAGATAGATAACGATTAACAAACAGACCAAAACCAAAATGGTGATAAAGTTGCTCATCGGCTTCAAGGCGTCTTCTTTGACCCGCGCGCCGGGATATGACGGATGGCGGCGCATCTGGGCTCGATTGTAGTTGCTGCGACTTAAAGCTGTTGATTGAGCGTAGGTCATAGATAATTCGATCCTTTCCTTTGTTTGATTTTTGTCTTGGTCAGATTGTTAAGAGTTTTAAGAGATCTGGCCCGGCCAGATTTGCGGAACCAGATCTCCGGTTCGGGGTCTTAAAGCCCCTGCCCCGCCCGGGAGGCGGGTTAGAGTCGGCGAGGCGCAGCTAGTGTTCAGTGAAGACCACTGCCGGCCGACGCTGGCGGACTGGAATTCGCCGCGGTCGATGATTAATAATTAAGACCGGAATCGGCATCTCCGTACCATCCTTTCTATTGAGTTGATAATGGTAGATTAAAGTCGCTGCAAGACGCGCAGCTTGGCGCTCCTGGCCTGGGGATGAGCGGCCAAGGAGTCGGTGGACGGAATAATCGGCTTCTTGTTTTTGATAAAGTAAGCGGAGCTGTATTCGCCGTCGGCCAGATCCTTGAAAGCGTGTTTGACCAAACGGTCTTCAAGGCTGTGGAAACTGATGACGGCCAGTCTTCCCCTGGGTTGCAAAAGCTCGGGAGCCGTTGCCAGCAAGGTTCTCAATTGTCCGAGTTCGTCGTTCGTCCAGATGCGGAAAGCCATGAATGACTTGGTCGCCGGATGAAGACGCCGGTTGCGAAAATGTTTGCCTTTGACCTCGCTGATCAGTCGGGCCAGTTCCAAAGTCGTCTGCGGCCGCTGCGACTTGATCCGGACGGCAATCCTTTCGGCGGCCTGCTCTTGGCCGTAATCCTTTAGGATGGTTGCCAATTCAACCGCCGAGGCGCGTTCAAGCAGATCGGCTAGGGTATCGCCCTGCCGGTTGTCGAAACGCATGTCAAGGGGTCCGTCCGTTCGGAAACTGAATCCGCGGTCCTTCGCGTTTAGTTGCAAGGAAGAAAGTCCCAGGTCGGCCAAAATCATGTCGAAAGCCAAGCCTTGGTCCTTAAACTGCCGAAGTTGGTCAGCGAAATTGTTGTTATAAATTTTTGCGGCGGCAAATTCCTGTTTCAGGTTCGATACCGCCAACGGGTCGGCGTCAATCAGAGTCAGGTTTTGCTGACCGACAACCGCCGCGATCGCGCGGGCGTGCCCGCCGCCGCCGGTTGTCAAATCCAAGTAGTTCTCCCCCGGCCGGGGCGCAAGCAAGCGGACGGTTTCCGGTAGGAGGACGGGTAGATGCTCCGTTGATTGGTTGTTCGAGTTCACTGGTTTCAGCAGCCAATATTGTTAAGGAAAAAATCCTTGGTTGAGAGACAAATTAATACCGACCTGCCATCCGGTTGAAATTCGCGCTTAATGTCGTTGCTATCATGTTGCATAAAATTAAAACATAGTATAGCGATTTTAAGAAAACATCCTAACGCAAACAGCGGAAAGCGGGCGGAATCAAAAAGTAAAGAGTTTAAAAGAGAGTGTGGAGTTTTAAGAGTTGTTTTAGAGTTTATAAGAGGTGCAAAGTTGTCTTTAACGACGCAACTTAAACCGTCGACTGGCTGCCAAACCAGTGAACTGGAAAACCGTGCCTTTTCAACTGACCAGTTTTCGTTGATTATAATTATTCCGATTGATGTTAAGGTGCCCGATTAAAAACTAATCCGGAATTGGAAGTCTCCGGGGGCGGAAGCCGTCCCCTGCGTTTTGTTTTAAATTTTTAATTGGAGTGGTTTTTGTTTTTCTTTGGACGAACCGCTCTCGTTCATCCATCCACTGAGCCCATTATATTACTTACGCTTGCAAATTTCAAGGACGCGATAGCATAAAAGGTATATTTCGGGCTCAAAAAGACCCGACGGGCGCTTCGCTCAGGTGTAGAACCGCCCTAAAAGGTATTTTAAAAAATACAAAGCTTACGTCAGGCGAGCCATTCAGTTGCCCTTGTCGGCTTGGTTAAGCACGCTGATCCGCTGCTTGATATCTTGTCTGGAACGCCGCCTGACGGGAGCCTTGGCCGGCGCCGCACCGGCTGCGGCCGATTTGCCGCGGCGCTTGGAGCGGCCGTTCTGCCGGTTCTGGTTTTTAACGTATTTCAGTTCTTCGCGGTAATCGTTCAACTCGATGATGTAATCGTTATATTTCCTAAATAGCGAGGAGTAGAATTCCGGGACGATAATTTTCTTCAGTTTCTTATTGTCAATCAGGTGCTGGATCAGGCTGACGAAATCACCGTCGCCGGAAATGATAATCGCTTTGTTGTAGTTGGCGTATTCCCGCCAGACGCCGATGGTCAGATCGACGTCGACATTGCCTTTGACGTCGCCCGAATCGCGAGACGACGCGTCCCGGCCGGCCGACTTGACCGTCTGCTTCAGGTCGATATTGAAGCCGTTGTTGTTCAACTGCAGGTATAGGTCGCGGTTTTCAGCCATGTAACCGATGTACATGAAGGCTTGGGAGACGTTGTAGTGTTTGGCCAGCCACTTGCGGAAAGCGCTCCAGTCAATCTTCCAGCCGGAATTCTCAATCCCCTTGGCGATGTTCTGGGCGTCAATGAACGCAAACACCTTCTCCCGCTTATGGGAGACCGTGTAGACAACTTTTTTCAGTTGCCGCTTCATTCTATCTATGGAAATCAAGCTAGCGGGATGCATGAGTGCCAGCGGTGCCCCTGCGGGCAACCAAACCTCCGAAATTAAACATAAAACCCATACAGAACTCTTTATAAATTGAACTTAAGGCTGGATTTAAGCAGCCAACCCGTTCCATAATAACATTTTTCACCCAAAACCGATACCTCACGGCTCGGCTATGGGCAATCCGCCGCGGCTGCCAGCCGAGAAGACCGCCGACAAATTCGCATCTGTACGGAAGCCGAGCCGGCAACCTTCAAAGACTCGGGGAAACGGCCGGTTCGGCGTGTTGAAAATTTGAAAACTACCGGACTGGGGATTAGAGATCGGCAACTGCCTGCCGGCTTTGCTCCAAGGTGTCGCGCTCCCGCCGGGTAACCGTGCCGTCTTCCAGTGTCTGGAAATCAACCGTCACGCACCACGGCGTGCCTATTTCGTCTTGGCGCCGATAACGCTTGCCGATGTTACTGTGGTCATCCCAGACTACCCGGCCGTATTTGGCTTGTAAGATCCGGAATATTTCCCTAGCCTTGCCGACCAACTCGGGCTTATTAGCTACCAAAGGGCTGACAGCGTAGCGATAAGGGGCTATCTCGGGTTTCAGGGCCAGATAGGTGCGCTTATTGCCGGTATCCTCCCTCCAAGCGGACTGCAACAAGGCCAGGATCGTCCGCTCCACGCCGAAAGAAGGTTCGATGCAAACCGGCAGGAATTTAGCCTGCGTCCGTTTGTCGACGTACTCCAGACTTTTGCCGCTGAGTCGTTGATGCTGTTTAAGATCGTAGTCGCCTCGGTAAGCCAGCCCGTACAACTCCTTCTTGCCGAACGGAAATTCAAACATGAAATCGACCGTCCGCTGGCTGTAGTGAGCCCGCTCCGATTCCGGCACCTCCAGCTCGCTGACCAAGGCCCGGGGCAAGCCGATCAGCTCCAGCCAATCGTAGGTCTTGAGCCTGAAATCCTCGAAAACCTCTTGCCAGTCCTCAAGCCGGCAAAAATACTCTATTTCCATCTGTTCGAACTCCCTGGCTCTGAAAACGAAGTCGCGCGGGCTAATTTCGTTCCTGAAAGATTTGCCTATTTGGGCAATGCCGAAAGGCAGATCCGGTTGGCAGCTGTCGACAACGTTCTTAAAATTAACAAAGATACCCTGAGCCGTTTCCGGTCGCAAATAGGCATCCTGAGCCTGGGTGTCGCTGGCGCCGATTTGGGTCTTGAACATCATGTTGAAACGCTGTGGTGTCGACAACGGATTGCCTGCCGGACTCTTAAGGCCGTTTTCTTCTATCAGTTGGCCGATTCTTTCCGGGCTGAAATCGTCTATTTCTATCCCCTGCTCTTCTAGCAAATGATCGGCCCGGTAGCGTTGTTTCGTTGCCGTATCTTCAACAACCAGATCGACAAAACCGTCCAAGTGGCCGCTAGCTTTCCAGACTTGGGAGTTCATTATGATGGAACTTTCCAAGCCGTAGATATCCGGCCGCTGCTCGACGAACATCCGCCACCAAAGATCCGTCAGGTTGCGCTTGAGCTGAATGCCCAAGGGCCCGAAATCCCAAGTCCCGCTCAGGCCGCCGTAAATTTCGCTGCCCTGATACAAGAACCCCCGGCGTTTGCACAGGCTGACCAGATCGTCCAAGCTAACTCTATCCATCGCAACCCAATTATATAGGAACCGCCCTTACGGAGACCCGTTTAACGACCGCCCATCAGAGCCGCTAGGCTGCTGGGCTCCAAAGCGGCCAAAGGTATGACGTGACGAACATTTAATTCCTTTAAGTTTTCCTTATGCCTGGCGTAGTAATCCGCATCTTGGACCAGAAGAATCGTCTTCACCGAGCGCAAATCCAGCCAGCAGTGTAATTCGTACAACAATTCCAGGCCGCTGTTCTTCGACAGGGCCGGATTGAGCACCAACCAGTCGGCTTCGTTTTGGTCGATCAGCGACAAAGCCTGATGAGCATCGTTGGCGGCGTGAACTTCAAAATCCGCCGCCAGCGAAGAGACGATGTGACGCCTGATAAAGAAACTGTCCTCGGCAACGACTATTTTTTTCAAGACAACGACTCCACTAGGGCCATCTGTCTGGTAGGTCTGAAGTCAACCCCTAGGCCGCGACCGTGCTGATTGGCGATAAAGCTCAACTTTGAGCCGACCCGGCGGTAGATGAAATTGGCCAGCATCAACCCCGACGCGATGCCGGGACAATGCGGGTTGAGCCTTGATTTGGCCGAGACGTCCGTTACATGACCGTCCCTGAACATATCGTCTATGTCTTGACTGAAAAACCTCAGGCTGGGCAGACCGGAGCCGGCGGTTCTGATGCGCAGGCTGGCCTTGGGCTTGTTCTGCAGCGAACTGATCAAGCTGTACAGCAGGCTGTGAGTCGCGCAATCGAAAGCTTTTTTCACCAGACTAACGCCCATTTTCTTGGCCGGGCCGGTTTCGAATTCCAGACCGACGCCGTACAGATCGGCGAAAGGCGCCACTTTGTCGATTACGTCCTCGGTTGCCGCCGCCAAGGAATGAGGCAAATAGTCCAGCCCCGCCTTCTCCTCTTTTTCCAGCTCCTGAGCGTAGAGAAAATTGTCGAATAACTCCAAAGTCTGTTTGGCGACTTCCCTGCTGGCTCGCAAATCGCCCGCTTCGGCCAGCATCTTCAATTCCAGAATCGGCGTCCGCAACTCGGAAATCACGCTGTAAATACTTGTTAAACCCAGAACCTGACCATCACGCATATACGGGTCAAATTATAGCAAATTCTACGACTTATCGCGCTTTATTCTTTGAGCGGTTTTGGCTTTTCCCCTAAACCTTCGGTTAGGTTTTTTCTCAGCCTTCAGAGATTGTAAATCCGACAACACGTCCTTTGGTTTGGCGTCCTTCTTCACATCAAATTTAACCTTGCCGCGGTTGACGGCGAAGTAGTAGAAAACCATGCCTACCGGTATGAGGGTGAACAGGTTGAAAACCCTATAAACCAAGGTTGCGCCCAAGGCCAAGTCCCCTTTCACTCCGGTAATGGTCGCGACCCTGACCATCAAGGCGTCGTAGAGACCGATGCCGCCGGGCAGGATGGTCACCAAACCGGCGAAGTTGGCAACCGCGTAGGACAGGATGACCGAACCGGGGTTAACGAATTCCCCGAAAGCCAAATAAACCACGTAAACTGTCGCGATTTCGAAAAAATTGACACCCAAAGCGTAAATAAAAGGCTGCCTGAGAGCGCCGAAATTCCGCTTCAGATCCATGTAGCCGAGATGTATTTCACCCAAAACCCGTTCGACCTTGACCATGTCGATCAGCTCCTTGTCCGACCTGTAGTGGATCGTCTGGACGATCTTGTTGATAGCTTTGGGCAGCCAAGCGGTGAACTCCTTAATCCTTTTCCGGCTGCTAATCAGAAAAATGAAGACGATCGTGCCGAAAATAGCCAAGAAAAAGACGGAGCCGCCGATTAGCATGACCAGGTCATTAGCCCGGCCGTCGATGGCCAAGATGAACAACCCCAGGCCCAGAAAGATCAGGAAGCTGAGAAAAGTCAGAACGTAGCGCATGCTCTGCGCCAAGGTTGACGCGGCGACGTTGATACCGAAAGGCCTCAGGCGCAAGCTCAGATAGGAAAAGCCGCTGGCGCCGGCGTTGGGAAAGACACCATTGATAAAATTGAGCTCCATGGCGATCTTGTACATTTCCTTGAGCTTCAGCTTGCCCAAAGTGCCGGTATTTTGGAAATAGCTGTAGTACAGATGGGCCACCGCGCCCAAACTCATCAGCTTGGCCGGAACCTGCAAGATTACCAGCCACCAGACCAAGTCTTTCATCTGCACCAGAGCTTCCAGAATCCACTCCCAGCTCGTGAAGATGAAGAAAGCTATGATCAGAATCGTAGCTACGTTGACGATGATTTTAAACTTGGACATCAACAACCTTATCGGTTTTACCCCGTCTATTATATACTAGCAGCCATGAATCCCCGTTCCCTGGCCTTCTTGGGACGCCAACCTGAAATCAGCTTGGCCGAACTCGGAGCTACCGATTCGGCCGGCAGGATTTTGGAACACGACTCCCAAGTGGCTCTGCTGAGCGGGCTGCCGACGACGCCCGACCGACTCGGCGGCACGGTCAAGCTGGCTGAAATATTCGCGACAACCGATTCGGCGGCGGCAATCGAAACCCTGTTGAGCCGTTATTTCCTAGATGTTAAGGAGCGGCAATCCGGCAAAATAACCTTGGGGATTTCAAGCTATGGCGGCGGTCTGCCGGGCGGGAAGGTCAAAGCGCTAGGATTGTTGTTAAAAAAATCGCTGAAAGCGGGCAATCGCAATACTCGTTTGGTTTTCAACAACAATTTGCCCCTGTCCCCAGCTCAAGTCTTTCACAACCGGCTTCTGGGCGGCAACAAATTTGAAATCTGCGTCTGGCGGGCGAAGAACAGGATTTATCTGGCCCGGACCAACTGGGTGCAGGACATAGAGGCTTATAGCCGCCGCGACATGTCGCGGCGAAGGAACCTGAGGGCCGGAATCCTGCCGCCGAAACTGGCCCAGATAATGGTTAACTTGACGCGCTGCCCAGAGGGATTGACAATCTTGGATCCTTTTTGCGGCAACGGCGGGCTGTTGCAAGAAGCCCTCCTGTCGGGGTATAAAGTCCTGGGGTCAGATGTAGACCGAAACCAGTTGGAAATATGCGCGGCCAACCTGCGCGCTTTCACCGAGACCTGGCGGATTGATCAGGATCGGTTGCTGGATTTATCCGTGGCGGATGCGGCTAGCCATAAATGGCTATATAAGATAGATGGCGTGGCCAGCGAAATAGATCTGGGCCCGCCGCTCGGCAAGCCGGCGTCCGCAAAATATATAGAACCACACCGGCACCGAGCGGCAGAACTGCTGAGGAAATCCTTGGCCAACCTAGCCAAGCAGCTGGAAACCGGGAGCAGGTTGTGCCTGGCCGTGCCGGCCTGGCCGCAAAAGGGCGGTGGTTATCTGAAACTCGACCCCGTTGCATGTTCGGCCGGATTGGGGTATTCTTTAGAGGATCAAGATTTGATTTATTGTCGGCCAAACCAATTCGTCGGCCGGCAACTTTTAATCCTAAAGAGAATTTGAGATGTCTAAAGTCAAGGGTCAGGGCAGCACCAAGAATAACCGCAAGACAGCCGGCAAGAGGCTGGGAGTCAAGCGTTATGCCGGCCAGAAAGTCAGTTGCGGCGAAATAATCGTCAGGCAGGTTGGCTTGACCAAACGGGCCGGAGACGGAGCTTACTTTAGCCGCAATTTTTCAATACACGCCGCCAGAGACGGCGTGGTGCGCTTTCAGAAGAAACGCTACCCCTCTTTCAGCGGCCGGAACATATCCCGGACAACGGTAATAGTTGACCCCCTATAGAAACACCGGCCATGCTTGAGCGCTTCATACGGCAGCCGTGCGACAGCGTGGATTGCGCGGAGTTCGGCGGTTGCGTGAACATCGACGCCATCCGCATAACACAAGAGCGTTCCTATGCCGGCGGAGCCGAGTACAACGCCTTGGGGTTTTTTGCCGCCAACGGCTGCGTGATGGTCTGGGATCATGACAACTGCAGCTTGAATTTCTTCGAAGACAAGAGTTTTAACCACATCGAATATAACAGCCCGGCCATCAGCCGGCCGCACTTGATTTTCGTCATAGGGGAGCTTGAGGAGCGTATCTTCGACAGCTTGTCCGCTATGAATTTTCCTGCGCACCACAGGGGTTTCCCAGATAAACAGGTTTACAAGGAGCTCAATCACTTCCTGCATAGCAAGACCGGGCAGCTCTGCGAAGAAATATCCGAATATCTACGAGACTTCAGCCTTTAAGGCGCTTCCGCAGTCTACGGCGCAACGGCCGAGGACAAGGGTTGTGCTCATTTGAACGGCTGAAACGCTTAAGGCGAGCGCGCTATTGCACGGAGTGTTTGGCGGCGGCTTTCAGAAAACCTGAGAAAAGGGGCTGCGGCCGCATCGGCCGAGATGAAAATTCGGGATGGAACTGGCAGCCGATTAAGTAGCTGTGCTTCGGCACCTCTATGATCTCCGCCAAGCCGTTCTGGGGGCAAACACCCGAGATCACCAGACCAACCCTCTCCAACTTGTCCTTGTAGGCGGGATTGAATTCAAACCGGTGACGGTGGCGTTCGGTAACCCTGTCTTGGTCGTAGACCTGGTGGGCCAAGCTGCCTTTTTTCAACTTGCAATCATAACTCCCCAGCCTCATGGTGCCGCCGGTCATATGCAATTCCTTCTGGCCCTTGAGATACGTGATAACGAGCTGTCGGCCTCGTGGCGCGAATTCTTTCGAGTTGGCGTGCGGGAACCCGTTTTGGCGGGCAAAAGCGATCGTCATGACCTGCATGCCCAGGCAGATGCCGAAATAAGGCACGTTGTTTTGCAGGGCATAGGTCGCAGCCCTGATCATGCCCTCCACCCCCCGCTCGCCGAAACCGCCAGGTATTAAGATGCCGTCGAATTTCATCAGTTCCAAAACCGCTTCGGATTCCGTCATCTCTTCCAGCTTTTCGGCATCTACCCAGACCAGATCCAACTCCACCCGGTTATACCAAGCGGCCGTCCGGACAGCTTCGATCAACGATATGTAGGTGTCAAGATTGTCTAGGTATTTGGCTATCATGCCTATCTTGATGGTTTTGGCATACTGTTTCGTTGCCCTTCTGACAACGTCTTGCCAGACTTTCATGTTGGCCTTGCCACGGGCGTTACACCACTGGGCTATCTTGTCCGCTATGCCTTGTTGTTCCAGAGTCAACGGTACCCTGTAGACCGTGTCGGCGTTTTCCAGAATCAGGATATCCTTCTGCGAGACGGACGTGAAAAGGTGCATTTTCCGGCGCAGCTTGTCATGGTCGCTGGGATGCTCGCTCCTTAGAACCAAAACATTGGGGATGATGCCGATGCTTCTGAGGTCGCGAACCGAATTTTGAGCCGGTTTGGTCTTGATTTCGCCCGACGTTTGCAAATAAGGCAGATAAACCACGTGAACGTAGAGGACGTTCTGAGGGCCGACCCGGTATGCCAGTTGGCGAGCGGCTTCGACGAAGGCCAAGCTCTCGTAATCCCCGACCGTGCCGCCCAGCTCGATGATATGGACGTCCGAATCGCGGCCGGCGGCAATCATTTTATCTTGAATCGCGTCGGTGATATGCGGGATAACCTGCACGTCGTCCCCCAAAAAGCCGCCGGACCGCTCTTTCTCTATAATCTCCTTGATCAGAGCTCCCTGCATGACCGAACTGCGGCGATCTAGTTCGTCGTCTAAGAAGCGCTCGTAATGCCCCAGATCAAGATCCGTCTCCACGCCGTCGCTGGTGACATAGACTTCGCCGTGCTTGCCCGGTTTCAAGGTACCGGCGTCGACGTTGAAGTACATGTCGAACTTCTGAATGCTGACTTTCAGCCGGCGAGCCTTCAAGCAGGCGCCGATGGAAGCCGTCGTAATGCCTTTGCCGCTACCCGACACAACCCCACCTGTCACGATAATATAACGCGTTGGTTGCTTCTGCTTCCTAATCAAGTCCGATCAAAGTTTGTTTAACCGCCTACATTTAACCACTTCTTTGTAAAATTTGTAAGGCCTTTTCCAGCTGCTCGTCAAGCTCCGTTTCCAAATCATCATCCACCTCCACGTCCGGTTTTATACCTCCCTCAACCTGCCGGCCGTGGGGTGTATACCAATGAGCCGTTGTAATTTTTGCCCCCGACGCGCCGGATAAGCTGATGATATTTTGTACGCTGCTCTTGCCGAAAGTTGTCGTACCGACAACCGTGCCGATGCCGTGATCCTGCAAAGCGGCGGCCACAATCTCAGCCGCCGAAGCCGAGGCTTCGTTGACCAGGATGACCAGAGGTATGCCGGCTAGCGGCGGCCGGCCGGCGCCTTCCGCCGGCAGCTTTATTAACTCGCCGTCGCTCGGCCCGTAACTGGCAACAATCTCGCCCGGCTCCAGCCACAAACCACCTACCCCCTGGGTCGCCTCTAGGGCGCCGCCGGGGTTGAAGCGCAGGTCCAAGACAACCCCCCTGACGCCGGCTTCCAACAAGGTCTCGGCGGCAACGACAGCCGTCTCGACCGTCTGCTCGCCTTCCTCAAGATCCGGCGAGAAGCTGCGGATCTTGATAATGCCTATGTCTTCTTGGATTTCATGTTCCACACTGGGGATATTGACGACCTCTCTGACGATTGTGAACTGCAAATCTTCCTCGGCGCCTTCGCGGCGGATGGTCAACTGGACTTCCGTCCCTTCCTCGCCCCTTATCAGGTTGGCGGCATCGGCGGCCGTCAATCCGGCGGCGTTTTGGTTGTCTATCCTGACGATTAAGTCCTTGGCCTTGATGCCGGCCCTTTCGGCCGGAGAACCGTCCAACGGCGTCATAATGGCCGGGTAGCCCTCACCTTCAATCAAGTAGGCGCCGATACCTATCAATTTATTAAGCAGCTGTTGCTCGAACTCGATCGCCTGCTGGGGGGTGAAATAGACGGAATGAGGATCGCCGGTCGCCTCAAGCAAGCCTTTTTTAATGCCGTCAAGCAACGCCTGTTCGTTTAATTCGCCGTCGAAATTCTGTCGCAAATAATCGTATAACTCCTCGACGCTGCCGTAGTTCAGGTTTCTCGGCAAAGAATCGTTGATCGCGCGGCTGGCGGGCTGCCTCGGCTCGCTGAAGAGTACGTAGGCTAAAATTAGCGCCAAGCCGATTAGTGCCGCCACCAGCAAGACCACGGCGACCACCAGCATGGCCGTCTGAGCGCCGCCGTTGCGAGATTGCCGATAGCCGGGTTGCATCCGCATGCTTCAATCCTACAGCTTAAGGTGGGTCTGGAGGGCAAGCAGGCATGAAAAAGTGCTGAACACGACCCCGCTGCCGATCGCGCCGACCAGCATCATGGCAACCACTCCCCTGTTTTGCGTGAAGTAGGCGTACGAGTCCGCCAGCTCCGGGCTGGCGGTAATCTGTTCGCTGAAAAAGCCGATCGTGCCGTAAATCAGCCCGAAGGCCAGCAGACCGCCGGCCACGCCGTACAGGCTGGCTTCGACTAAAAACGGCTCCCTGATAAAACGGCCCGGCGCGCCGACCAGGCGCATGATCTGAATCTCTTCCCTTCTGGAAAAGATAGCCATGCGGATGGTATTGAAGATAATCAGGAAGGCAACTATGCCGAATACCAACACCAAGGCAACGCTGACGGCGACAATGGTGTCTTGGATAGCCGTCGCCCGCTCGATAGTGCGCTGGGCGTCAGTCTTGCCCAAGGAAACCGACTCGACTATGTCCGAATAATTGCCGCTTTCGGCAATGTCACCGACCGCATTGATGTCATTCAAATCGTATACGCTGACCTCCAGGGCCGGCGGAAAGATGTCATCGCCGACCAAGGCAACCGCTTGGCCGATTTGCAAATCATCACCGTAGCTGGCCGTGAACCTGTCTCTGGCGGTCTGAGAATCAACGTAATCGACGCTGGCCACGGCTTCGTTGTCTAAAAAGAGGTCCCACAATCCGTCTATGGCATCCCTGTTAACATCATTGTGAAGGTAAACCGAGACCTTGAGGTTTTGCGACAACTGGGAAGTTATGTCCTTAAAGGTCGTATTCAGAACAACGCTTGCCAGAACAAAACTGATAGCCAGGACCATTACGGCCGTCGCCGCGGCCGACAGCCAAGAATTCCTGATGAAATTCTGGCAACCGAGCAGAAAGGCCCGGTAAATTACGTAGAAATTCTGGCTCGACATCCCCTAAGTCGCCGCGATCGCGCTCCTCTGATTGGGGTATGACAGCTGGGAACCGCTGTCCTCCTTGATACGGCCGTCGGCAACCAGAATCGTCCGCTGGCCGAGCTTGCGGACTATTTCCTGATTGTGCGTCGCCAAGATAACGGTTGTTCCCAGTTTGTTGATCTTGACCAGCAAATCTATCACCCGCCAAGCGTTCTCCGGATCCAGATTGCCGGTCGGCTCGTCCGCCAGCAGAATTTTGGGCTGATGCATCAGGGAGCGGGCAATCGCTACCCGCTGCATTTCACCGCCCGACAGTTCGGACGGCAGGCTGTATTCTTTGTTCTCAAGGCCGACCATTTTGATGACTTTGGGCAGGATACGCTTGATGTCGGCGGTCGGCGTGCCGGTGATCTCAAGCGCGAAGGCGATATTCTGGATGACCGTCTTTTTGGGCAGCAGTTTGAAATCTTGGAAAATGAAGCCTATTTTGCGGCGCAACTTGGGGATGTCCTTCTTGGAAACCTCGCTGATGTCTATGCCGCCTATGACCACCCGGCCTG
This sequence comes from Candidatus Saccharimonadota bacterium, assembly GCA_009839685.1. GTDB lineage: Bacteria > Patescibacteriota > Saccharimonadia > Saccharimonadales > VXPC01 > VXPC01. Next base: position 22,391 of record VXPC01000042.1, read on the forward strand.
AGGTCGGCATCTCCTGGCAGGTTAACAGTTTCAGGATAGTGCTCTTGCCGGCGCCCGAAGGGCCGACCAAGACGACGAACTCCTTGGCCTTGATGTACAAGCTGACTTTGTCCAGAGCTTTGCGGGGCGTGTAGTCGCCTTTTTTCAGCTTGTAGATTTTAGAAACCTGATCTAAGAGAATCATAAGCCAAGTATACAATATTTCCGGCCGTTAACGCTCCGGCGGCGCGAGGTAGGCTTGCAGCAATTCGTCAAGCTGGCCGTCCAGGACTTTTTGCGCTTCGGAGGTCACGTACTGGCTCCTCAGATCCTTGACCTGCTTGTAGGGGTGCAGGACGTAATTCCTGATCTGGCTGCCCCATTCATTGGCAACGTTCTCCCCCTTCAGGTCGCTAATCGTTTTGGCGTTCTTTTCGGCCTGCAGCTGGGCCAGCTTGGAACGTAAAATAGTCAACGCCAGCTCTTTGTTTTGCGCCTGGCTGCGTTCGTTTTGAATCGTCACGGTCAACTGGGTCGGCAAATGGGTGATCCGGACGGCCGAATCGGTCGTGTTAACGCTTTGGCCGCCATGACCGCCGCTGCGGTAGGTGTCAATTCTCAAATCGGTCTCCTTGATCTCGATCGTTTCGGGCTGGTCCAGAACCGGCAATATTTCAACCTTGGCGAAACTGGTCTGGCGGAGATTTTGGGCGTTGAAGGGGCTGAGGCGGACCAGACGGTGGACGCCACTCTCCCCCTTCAGCCGGCCGTACAGGAACGGCTGGGAGCGCAGGTACATACTGACGCTTTTCAAACCGGCTTCTTCGCCTCTGGATTGACTGATTAACTCGACCTTTATCCGCTTCTGTTCGGCCCAACGCGTATACATTCGCAATAACATCTGCGCCCAGTCCTGGGCGTCGGTGCCGCCGGCGCCGGCCAGAATGCTCAAAATCACTTCGCAATCGTCATACGGACCGCTAAATTTAAGCTGCTCCTTCAAGTCCTCGAACCTAGCCTGCAAAGCCGCCGACATGTCGGCCAGTTCGACCGTCAAACCGGCATCCGGCGGTTCTTGATCACAACTTTTAACCAGGGCCGACAGATCCTCCACGTCAGTGCGCAAATCCAACCAAGGTTGTACCCGGTTTTGTAACTTGGACTTGCGGCGGTTAATCGCCTGAGCTTCTGGGCCGGCCTGCTGCCAGAAGTCAGGCGCGGCAATTTTCTCTTCGTATTTTTTCAGTTCAGCCAATTTGGCCGGCAAATCCAAACGCTCCGCAATCGCGTTAAAATCAATTGACAGCCGCTCGGCGGCGGCTTTGATATCCAGAAATTTATTCATGGCGCTTGTTTTTCGTCGACTTGACGCAGACGGCCGGTTTCAGTCGCCGGCCGCGTTGATTTTGCCCGCTACGGCAGCCAAGTGGTCTTGGTCGGCCATCCGGCTCATAATCTTGGTCGTTATATAGCCGGGATAGGCTTCGAAATACTCGTCGCCTCTGGCCGTATGTTTCTCGTCCGGACTCGGTTCCTCGCCGGCTGTCCGGTGCAAGGGTATGACTTTGGCGTGCAGGTGGTCGATCATCATGCCTTCCATGACAACCGCGCACCTGTCCACGTCTTCGTAAGCCGCGGCGATTTTTGCGGCCAGTTGCCGAGCCGCTTTAACCAAGCTTGTGACCGTTGCCTCAGGCGCCAAGGAGAAATCGCTGCGGTGGTGCTCCTTGGGCACGATGACGCTGAAGCCTTCGGTGTTGGGAAAGATATCCAGAAACCCCAAGTTATCGGCGTCTTCAAAAATTTTGAAACAGGGCGTATCACCGGCCACTATCTGGCAAAATACGCAACTCTGATCCCTTTGCATCTTGTCCTCCGGGGCGGTTTAGCGCCTGCCTTTCCGGCGGTTTTGCCGCTCGCGTTTGCGGCGTTTCTTAAGTTCGGTGGCGCTTTTGGCGGTCGGAGCGACGGCCGCGACCGATTTTTCGCTGTCCTTGAAATCGGTTTCATCGACTATCTCGGCTTTTTGAATCCTGTCGGCGCTGCTGATAGAGCCGCGGGCGGCACGGGTCAGGTCGGTCTCCACGTTGGCTCGCCGCAGTTTGTCGGCTGAAACCGGCTGGGCCCGCATGACGATTTTTAACACCGTCCGGCGCAGGTTGGTCTGCATTTCTTCGTACAAAATTTGGGCTTGCTTGCGGTATTCGACCAACGGATCCCGCTGGCCGACGCTGATCCACTGGACCCCTTGGCGGGTATGCTCCATCTGTTCCAAATGATTCATCCAAAGGTTGTCCAACGTCTGGAAATAGACATCGCGCTGAATAACCCCGAAGACCTCCTCGCCGAAGACCTCGCCCTGCTTCTCGTAAAGGCCCGTCGCCGCTTCCCTCAAAGTCCGTTCGAATTTGTCCGGGGGTTCGTCGAATACCTTGTCCAGAGCCGCGTCGTCCAGAGGAAAGACTTCGACCAGCGTTTTTTCGTAATCGGCATCCTGGCCCGGCATGCCGGCCAGCAACTCGGTTTCCTCGCGCAGGAATTCCTTGATCCTGTCCGTAACGTCGACTTCCTCCAGCAGCTGGCGCCGGGTGGTGTAAACCACCGCCCGGTGCTTGTTCATCACGTCGTCATATTGGACAACGTTCTTACGGGCGTCGAAGTTATAGCCCTCGGCCGCTTTCTGGGCGTTCTCCAAAGCCTTGGTTATCCACCGGCTCTGGATGGCGGCCTCTTCCCCGTCGGCCTTGGGTGCCATCGAGACGGCCGCGGCCAGCATCTTGTTGCCGCGGTCACCGTAAATGCGCATCAGATTGTCTTCCACGCTGATGAAAAACTGGGATTCGCCCGGATCGCCTTGACGGCCGGCCCGGCCGCGTAGCTGGTTGTCGATCCGCCGCGATTCGTGCCGTTCAGATCCGACGACGAACAGGCCACCTAGGTCGGCGACGCCCTCGCCCAAAACGATGTCGGTTCCCCGACCGGCGATGTTGGTCGCCAAGGTCACCGCTCCTTGCTGGCCGGCTTTGGCGACAATCAGAGCCTCTTTGGCGTTGTTCTTGGCGTTTAAAACCTCGTGCTTGACGGCCGCCTTGGCTAACAACTTGGACAGGTGCTCATTCTTCTCAATGCTGGAAGTTCCGATCAAAACCGGCTGACCCTTTTCTTGCAAGGCTTTGACCCGTTTGACAATCGCTTTGAACTTGATCTCTTCGCTGCGGTAGATAATGTCGGGGTGGTCGGCCCTGATAATCGGCTCATTGGTGGGGATGACGACCACGTCCAGCTTGTAAATCTTGTAGAACTCTTCCCTTTCTGTGGCCGCCGTACCGGTCATGCCGGACAGCTTGGCGTACAGCCGGAACAGGTTCTGGAAAGAAATCTTGGCCAGAGTCATCGACTCCTGCTGGACCTCAACGCTTTCTTTGGCTTCAATCGCCTGGTGCAGGCCTTCGTTGTAGCGCCGGCCCGGCAGAAGGCGGCCGGTGAATTCGTCGACGATGATAACCTTGCCCTCTTTGGTGACCACGTAGTTTTTGTCCCTGGTGTAGAGCAGTTGGGCTTTCAGGGCTTGCTCCAAGTGATAGACGTTGCGGATATTCTCGGTCGCATAAAGGCTGTCAATGCCGAGAATTTTCTCCACCTCTTCAATCCCCAAGGATGTCAGCACCACGCTGTGCAGCTTCTCGTTCTTCTCGTAATGCTCGGGCTTGAGCTGGACGGCGATGCGGGCGAACTGCTCGTAAGCGCTGTTGCTGGCGATTGACGGCGCCGAAATAATCAGCGGCGAGCGGGCTTCGTCAATCAGGATCGAGTCGACCTCGTCGACGATGGCGAAGTTTAATTCGCGCTGGCGGATCTGCTCTACGCTGCGGACCATGTTGTCCCTTAAGTAATCAAACCCGAACTCGTTGTTGGTGCCGTAAGTGATGTCGGCCGCATAAGCTTCCTGCCTGGTGCACGGCCGGAGGTGGCTGAGCCGTTCGTCGTCGGCCTCCTCGTCGGTGTAGCCCGAATCATAGATGAACGAAGCGTCGGGAATGATGACGCCGACTGAAACGCCTAGGAAATCGTAAATCGGTCCCATCCAGCCGGCCCCCAGCCGGGCCAGATAGTCGTTGACCGTTACCAGATGAGCCCCCTTGCCTTCCAAGGCATTGAGGTAAAGCGCCAGCGTGGCCACCAAGGTTTTCCCCTCGCCGGTTCTCATTTCCGCGACCTTGCCTTCGTGCAGGCACATCCCGCCGATAATCTGGACGTCGTAATGCCGCTGCTTGAGAGTCCTGGACGAAACTTCCCTGACCACCGCGAAAGCTTTGGGCAACAAGTCGTCCAAGCTCTTTTGCTTCAGTTCTTTCCTAAGTTTGTCCGTCTGCCCCCTGAGCTGGTCGTCTTTCAGCCGCTTAACGCCGTCTTCCAAGGCATTGACCTCGACCAAGCGGCGGCGGTAGCGCTTCAGATGGCTGATCTCCGGATCGCCCAGAACTGTTTTCAGTAAATTTTTCATAAAATTAAACCTTATTTGGAGGCGTCATGGCTCCGAACCAGACCACCGGACGGCTGAAAACCTCCCGGCCGGTCAAAAACGGACACAATACCTCTACTAGAATTATATACCATAACCTCAAGCCCCGGCCGAGTCGAGCCGGACTTACTTGCTTCTCCTGACCCGCCCCAGCATCCGGCGTAACAGCCGCCGGTCGCTGTTTTGGAAATGAGCCGTCTTGTATTTCCTGATTTGCCGGGCCAACTTGTCTTCGACGCTGTCAACGGACGAGAACATGTTGGCAGTCGCTTCTTTGGCCAAAATGGTATTGTGCGGCAGCTCCATAATGACTTCGCAAACGGCCAGCTTGCGCTTGGCGTTGCCCTCGGACAAAATCACCCGAGCATGAACACTTTTTTTGGCATGCCGTGGCAGCAACCGATCCAGCCGACCGATTTTCCTCTCAATGTACTGCTCGACATTCGGCCATTTTTCGGCGTTGACGCCGCTGATTTCCAAACGTTCTATCACCCTAATATCTCCCTTCCTTTAAGGTATGGCTGCAGGACTTTCGGCACGCGCACGCGACCGTCCTCCAGCTGGTTGTTTTCCAAAATAGCCACGATGTGCCGCTGACAGAAAACCGTCGCGTCGTTGGTATGGACGAGCTGGCGCTTGCCGTCCGCGCTGATAAACTTGGTGTTCAAACCCCGGGCTTGGTAATCGCCCAAGTAATCAGCCGAATTGGTTTCCCGGTACAAGTCCTGTCCCGGCATCCAGGTCTCGATATCGACCCCTCTGATATTGGGCCCGCCCATGTCGAAAGTGCATTTAAGCACCGTCCTGAAAGGCAACTCCAGCCGCTCCATCAAATACTCCTGGATGGCAATCATGAACTTATGCTCTTCAAAACTGGTCTCCTGATCGGAGAAGGACTCCATCTCCAGCTTGTCAAACTGGTGCTGGCGGATAATACCTCTGGTGTCCTTGCCGGCGCTGCCGACTTCGCGCCGGTAAGCGGTATTGTAGCCGACCAACCGGACCGGCAGGTCGGCCTGCTCCAAGGTTTCGCCCAAGAAATAGGCGCACAGGGTGTGCTCGGCACTGCCGGTCAGCCACAAATCGTCCTCGGCCAGCTTGAAAGTGTCGCCTTTCATCTGCAACCTGTTGGTCGCCAAGTAGGGCTTGGTCCGCATCATCGTCGGCGGCAGAATCGGCAAGAAGGGCTTGGACGCGACCTTCAAACCCTTGTCTTTAGTAATGCCGGCCAAAACCGATTCATCGGTTAAAACGTCAAGGCCGTACTGGATCAGCGCCAGCTGCAACAGCACGAAATCCCCTTTCAGAAAACTGAACCGCTTGCCGGAAACGCGGACGGCCCGCTCTTCGTCGATAAATTGGCCCATTTCCCAGTGCGGTTTGGGTTTGAAACCGAATTCCGGCTTGCTGCCGGACTCATAAACCACTTCGTTCTCTTCCTCGCTGTTGCCGACGGGCGTGTCGGGACTTGGCAGGTTCGGAATCCGGTACAACTCGGCGTTAAATTCCTCTTCCAAAGGCTTGAGCTGCTCTTCCAACCGGTTTATCTCCTGTCTGAGTTTCCGGCCCGCTTCGGCCGCTTGCTCTCCCGAGCCGGCCGACAGCCGGTTGCGTTGCTGGCGCAGCTCCTCCAGTTCGGTAATCAGACCCCGGCGGCGGTCGTCAAGCTCCAGCAGCTTGGGCAGATCCGCCTCCACCCCCTTGTTCTTGATGGCTTCGGCAATGGCTTCCCTGTTATCTTTGACGAATTGGATGTCCAGCATGTGATTCCGCTTATTTCTTCTTCGGTTTTAACTTATCAGCTAGACCGAGGCGTTTCAAGACGTAATTGCAATGCTCGCAGGCCGGCTGGCGGCGATACTTCGGCATGCCGCCGTCCAAGCAGGCTTTGGCTTCTTTTAAGGCCTGCTCTATCCAATCCGTCTTACCCTCGTGAACGATCAGGTTGGTATCGAATTTGATCCGGTTGGAAAATTTGTCAACGGTCCGGTCGCCGGTCGCGTAGACGAAATAGGCGGTCGGGCTGACCTTGAAACCGTTCTGAGCCAGCAGCCACTGGTAAACCTCCAGCTGGCGGCGGTAAGAGTCGTGGTAGGTGCCGGGCGCATAAAGCTCCTTGATCGGCTTGTCCTTGGCCGTCGCCTTGTAATCGACGACCATCAGCTCCTCGTCTTCGTTGATCCAAACGTCGTCAAGCCCGCCGAACACCAGCAGGTTAAGCTCCTTGTCCAGGTGCTGGATGCCTTCGAAAGGGTTGCGCCACTTGTCCAAGTCGGCGTGCTGGAAGGGCACGGCCTTCAGCTTGTTCTTTTTCATCAGCGGATGGGGTTCGCCCTTCTCCCGGTAGATGTCGAATTCTTTCTTCAGCAGCCTGTCGACCGCGTCGTTCAGCAAAAAATCGGGCATCGACGGCCGCTTGATCCGCTGCCTCATGACCAGCCAGAAACAGCGGGGGCAGTCCAAGAAGAGCTGCAACCGGCTGCGGCTGAGCCGGCAGGGCGCTTTCTGGTTGGGAATATAATCCCAAGTCGCGGCTACCATCCGTACGACCTAAGCCCCCAGCAGAGTGACGAGCCACAGCCAGGCGGAGATGCAGACGAACGCCGAGCCGAAATAAACGGTCTCAACGGCGCAGTAAGTCCGCGCCTGTTTGCCGCCGGTCCCATAGGTGGCGTTCCAGAGCCAGACGACTATCAGGCAGATGCCGGCGAGATAGATGAACAAGTGATACCAGGAAAAAGCGTCATCGCCCAAAATAAGGCCGGCCGCCAAACTGGCGCCGACCACCAGCCACGGCAGCAATCCGGAAGCCTTGCCGCGGGTCATAACTAAATTGAGGGTCTGCTTCGGCAGGGCGTCCTTCTGCGCCGCTTTGGCCGGCCGGCCCCTGCTCGGCTTAACCGAAGCTTGAACGTGTTCGGCGATAATCCCCAGCCAGGAGAAACCGATCATGGAAGCGCCCAGCAGGGCCAAGTAGGTAATGTCGGCGATGCCGAGGATCAGAGCCGTCGTTACCAGCATCAACCCCGACGCGATGCCGACTATCAGCCAGCGCCAGACATTGACCCGGTTTTTCAGCACCTGTTTGTAGAACCCCTTCTTAAATCCGAAAATCAGATGCAATGCGCCGAGACCGACCGGAATCAGCAACAAAATGTGCTTCAAATCCAGTTCGTAAAGCGTCTTCACGGCCGTCTGCTCGGCGCCGGTCAAGGAGTTATGGCTGAGGAAGCTGACATCCAGAGATCTGAACAGACCCGAATCGGCCAGGAAGAATATCAGCACCACCTGCAACAAGTAAAGAAACCCCAGTATCAAATGCCAGTTCCACCCTTTAACCTTGTCTAACTTCATAACTACAAAAACCCTTTAAGTACTAAAATATTTTCTCAATTATAGCAAACCGAAGCCGCTGAATCAGCCGAAAATGTCTGGATAGATGTCCTTGGTGGTCGGATCCAGCTCTGACCTAAGGTGGTTGAACGGCACACCCTCTCTGGCCGCAACGCCTTCCAGAAACCAGAAGACGCGCTCGCTGAAGCCCAGACCGCAGGCCGGCGGCATGCCGTATTCCAGCATCTCGATAAAATCTATGTCCAGCATCTGGGCCTCTTCGCTGCCGGCCTCGCGCAGCGCCTGCTGCTCCTTCAGCCGTTCCAGCTGCTCCAAAGGATCGTTCAGCTCGCTAAATCCCTTGCATAGCTCACTGCCGCCGATGATGGCTTGAAAGCGCTGGACGCAGCCCGGCTTGTCCGGGTCGCGTTTGCTCAGGGGCTCCAGGAAGACCGGCGGGTTAATCAGCCAGAAAGGCCCGGCCAGCTGTGCTCTGACGTGTTTGAACAGCTTGTCGACGGCCGCGGACAGACTGGACTCTTTCTCCACTTCCAACCCGTGTTTGGCCAGCAAGGGCTTTAATTCATCCAAATTGGTGGCCAGCACGTCGATACCGTAGTGTTCAGCCATGATTTCGCCGTAATCCACCTTCGGCCACGGCTTGGAGAAATCAACCGTCTGCCCGTCGAAATCGAATTGCTGACGGCCGAAAGTTTGCTGGCTGAGGGCGGCAAACATCTCCTCCATCAGTTTCATGCCGTCCCGCCAGTCGGCGTAAGCCCAATACCACTCCATGGCGACGTGTTCAGGGAGGTGTTCGTCGCTGTAGTTCTCGTTGCGGAAACGCGGGCCGATGTCGTAAACCTTTTCATAACCGCCGCCCAAAAGTTTCTTGAGCGGCAACTCATGGCTGATACGGAGGTAAAAGCCCTGATCCAAGGCTCTCATATGGGTCTTGAACGGCGCCGCCTCCGCCCCGCCGGTCGTGTGTTCCAGCACCGGGATGTTGATTTCCAGAAAGCCGCGTTCGTTGAGAAAATCCCGAACATGGCGCCAGAAAGCGGCCCGGCGTTCGAACCGGCCGCGGACGTCGTCGTTGACAGCCATGTCAAGGTAACGCCGCCGGCGTCTGGTCTCAGTATCCTCCAGTTTGAGCGGCAACGGCCGCAACACCTTGGACAAGATCTTCAACTCATCAACCTCCAGCGACATTTCGCCGCGGTCGCTCCGCTTGACAATCCCTTTGGCGTTAACGAAATCACCTCTGGTCAACAAGCCGAGATCGTCATAGGTCAACTGGTTTTTCTTGCGATCCGCCCCCCCTAAGACTTCTTGGCGGACAATCAGTTGCAGGTGGCCGGTTTGGTCGGCCAAATCCAAGAAAGTTATCTGTCCGTGCTGGCGAATAGCCATCAACCTCCCGGCCAGCCATTTGGTTTGTCCGGCCAGTTCGTCAAAGGCGGCGCAGACTTCGGCTAAGCCCAAGTCGCGCCGGGCAACCGGTGGGTAGGGATCTATCCCCAGTTGTCTCAATCGTTCCAATTTGGCCAGCTGCTCCTGCCGGTATTCTTGTAAAGATGCCATTGATCCCGATAAATCCTTCCATCTGATTCCAAGCACCAGTATACACGAGCCGAACCGGAGAAACGGAAGGCTGCCAAAGCGGCCCGGCTACCGATAGTAGCCGTATCTGATGTAGTAGCTGGCGTAAATTGTTCTATCCAGAAAGCCTGTGAGCCTCAGCCTCGCCTGGACGATTACGCAGGAGCCGTTGTTGTAATTCTGCTGCCTGTCTCTGGGTGAAACATAGTCGGTAGCCATCCTGTAGGTGTTATTCTCATCGTCTAGAACCCGCCCGGAAAAGTTGTTGATTTCGTCAAAATTTCTTGCTATGTGGTCGTTTAGACTACCCCTGTGGTTAAGGTTGCAGCTGTTGCTGTTCCTGACGAACGCATGATAAACCGACTCTATGTCGTAAGTGAAATCCAGCGCCTCTTTTCTGACCGACTTCGGTGTATGGATCAAGAAGTACGCCCGGCCGGTGTAGCCCTGAAGCTCGACAGACCAGTCTTCAACCTCTTCGCCCGCCTCGCCATCCGGATAACCCGTCTCGACGCGGTGCGTATCCGTCAGGCTCCCCGGAGTCGGCACAAACTTGCTGCCGATGTCGGAGCGGCGGGAAGCGTTGCTGTTGGTGGCGACGAACAGCATAGCCGTCGCGATAGCAATCAATACCCCGATAAGCGAAAGATCTCGAACTGATTTTTTTGTCATTTTTAAACTCTTTTCAGGTTTATGTTTTATTGACATAAAAGTATCACAGGGGGGGGGCGGGGGGGGGGGGGGGGGGGGGGTGGTGGGGGGGGGGGGGGGGGGGGGGGGGGGG
>VXPC01000046.1 GCA_009839685.1 Candidatus Saccharimonadota bacterium
TTCCAGATTACCACCTTTGACTAAGGTAGGCGGCACGGAAGGCATACGCTGCTCAGCCACCACAATTAATTGACAAATTTACGTTTTAAATATACACTTAGAGCGTACATATAACTCTTATCCATGAAAGCCAAGATAGTCAGTTCAACCAAACTCAGGGAGAATCTGGCTGCCGTTCTGGCAACAATTGACCAGGATAATTTTTTCCACATTATCACTCGCCGAGGCAAGCAGGAGTACGCCATTATCAGTTTGGATAAGCTGGAAGATTTACTGGCCGCTGGCGACCCGCAGTACCTGGAGGAAATCGCCGAAGCCCGCCGACAGGCCGCCGCCGGGGAGGTTTTTGCCCTAGAAGACGTTTTCGATGATCTCAAATGATCAAACTGAACATCATATTTGCCAAGAGTGTCCGTGACGACATTAAAAAATTAGACAGACAAGTTGCCGCCCGCATATGCAAAAAACTGGCCGAGTTAGCTTCTTCCGGGCAACCGCCCGGCTCGGCTGTCAGGCTAGCCAAGCCGGCGGATGCCCAGTATCGCTGGCGCATGGGCCATTACCGGGTGCTTTTTGACTTCGACTCCGAAAGCAACACGGCAACCATTTTAAAAATCCAGCACCGTCGACAGATTTATCGTCGATAATCGATAAAGAGTTGCCATTTGCAAAATTTCTGCGCAGAACTTTCAGCTAAAGCAACCAATTTGACCCTTTACACCCGGCCGCCGGCTCGCCAATTTACATCTAAGCAAAACGAAGGGGCATGCATTCGAGGCCGGGCAAGTCAGTCGACCTGAGCCTTGGGGGTTTATAATTGAGCCAATGTTGATTTTCGTTTCAACGCTCGTGGCGGGATTCATCGCCGGCAGCTTCCTGACGTCTTTCGTCGGCCGCCTCCATGACGGCCGCGATTTCATCCGCTCCCGCTCGGCCTGCAACGCCTGCAAGAAGAATCTGGGCGTTTTGGATCTGGTGCCGCTGCTCAGCTGGCTGGTGCTGCGCGGCCGTTGCCGGCATTGCAAGCAGCGCGTCAGCTGCTACTACCCGGCGGTCGAAGCGGTCACGGCGGCCGCCTTCATGGCGTTCTACGCATTCTGGCCTTATTCTTTTGCCGGCTGGGAACTGGTTTTATTCGTCGGCTACCTGCTGGCGCTGGTCGTCCTGCTGGCGCTGGCGATTTATGACTTGAGGTGGTGGCTGCTGCCGAACAAGCTGACGTATCCCTTGGCCGGCTGGGCCCTAGTGCTGCTCGGCATCCGCCTGCTGATCGAGTTCGACCCGGGCCTGCTGCTGGCGGCTCTGCTGAGCGCTTTGGCCGGAGGGGGTCTTTTTTACGTTATTTTCCAGATAGCCGACAAGTACATTGGAGGGGGCGACGTCAAGCTCGGCTTCGTCTTGGGCCTGCTGTTGGTCGATTGGCGGCTGTCGTTGCTGACGATCTTTCTAAGCAGTTTGATCGGGACGGCCGTTTCCTTGCCGTTCTTTTTGCGGCGGAAGAAGGGCAAGGCTTTCAAAGCCAGGCTGCCGTTCGGCCCCTTCTTAATCATGGCCGCCCTGCTGGCTTTTTGGTTCGGCAGCTCTCTCATCGAGTGGTACCTGGGCTTTCTGCAGGTTTAACCAGAAGTTATTGTTGACTGTCAGGGGGGGGGGTTAAAATACTCAAGCATATGCGTTATGATGGGTGGTAGGTATAAAAAGCAAATGACAAAAAGACTGGATCAGAGAGGGTTGACTATCGTCGAGGTGATGATCGTCTTGGCGGTAATCTCCTTGGTCTTCACCATCACCTTCCGGGTCTTCGAACCGTTTTTCAACCAAGAGTCCTTCCGCCAGAGCGCCAACCTGTTCGCCACCGACCTCAACGACGTCCTCAACGACGTCCGGACAGGGGTCTTTCCGGATTACGAAGGCGTAGGCTGCCAAGAGGACGGAGGTGACGTTAAGCTCGTAGTAGACCCCACCATTGACGCGCTGAAGCCGGGTAATAACAACGAGTGCATCCTGCTCGGCAAAGCCGTTCAGCTGGGCACGGATGGCACAGTGAGCGAGCTGGACGATAAATACGAGGTACATACCCTAATCGGCCTAAGCGAACTCAACGAGAAATCTTTTGAACAGGTTGAGCTTTTCAACAGCCCACCGGGATCACCCTGTCCTCCTAACTGCGAATATACTTCTTCCCGAGATAAGATTATTCCCCAAGGTGGCGAAATCAAGATGGCTTACCTGGATGCGGATAACAACGGTCGATATACCGACAGCCCAGTGCCCGAAATATTCGTGGACGGCTTTGCCGTGGTTATTGCGAGCTTCGGTGAGATTCAGGATGCCGACAGCCTTGATTTCTTGGGCGGATCTCGCAATATAGCTTTGCGGGCTGTCTATTTGGATGCGGGAGACGATAATCAGAACCGCGGCCGCCTTAACCGGAGCGGGTTTACCAGCAACACCGAAAATCACGACACCACTCCTTTCTACCGCGAGATAGAACACCCGATTATCATCTGCTTGGATTCGGGAACGGGCGAGCAGGCGCTTATCCGGGTCGGTAACCAGAACGGCTCGCTTCAAGCCCTAGTGGACCTGGATCCCGTTGCCGGTAAGGCAGCTTGCGAATTGTGAATTGCTATAATGTTTAAGAAAGTGGGATGCGAAGTAAAACCAAACGACCGAATCTGAACCGGGGTCAGGCCGGAGACACCCTGATATCAATCATCTTGAGCGTGGCCGTCATATCGTTGGTCATAGTCATCGCTTATATCCTGATTAGCAACAGCCTGCGCCTGAGTCAGCAGGCCAGGGAGCGCGAGCAGGTTAGAAACTTGGTCCAAGGCCAGATTGAGAGCCTGAAGTATTTGGTTTTCAACGACGGCGACCATCATGTCTTCAATGTTTTTAACCCAAGCAACCCGCTACATCCAGGGCAGTCGTCGGATCCGTTTTGCTTGGTCGACGCTCCGGTTTCGGCCGATCCGCAACTAAAAGTCAGCGCGCTGTTGCTGAACGATTCTACCAAAGAGCCGGAGTCGGATGCAGATCAGATCAGCCGCGGTAACGAACTGAAACCGGCGCATCCTTGGCCGGACTGCGTGACTTTTGCCGGACTGGAGGCGGCCGACGTCAAGATTTGGATTACCTATGATCGGGAAGGAATGACCGGCACTACCACGGACGGTGACGAAGAGCACTTGTTCAAGATCGAAGCCAGATGGGATGGAATCAGGGGTGGGGAAGAGAGGATGGAGGCTGCCTTGCGCCTGTCGCCACCGGGAACGTAGTAGAGGAATGGACGACGTAAACGACCGTAGGCTGGCAGCACGGGCCGAAACCGGTTTCACGATTGTTGAGACGGTGATTGCCATCGCAATTTTCAGCTTCCTAATCATTTTTTGCCTCGGCATGTTCATCTTCGTCGGCCGGATATATTACCGCGGCCTGTACGAAGGTCAGACCCAAGAAGTTGCCCGCAGCATAGTAGACAACGTCTCGGAGGGCTTGCGCAGCAGCGGCGGGGATGTCTTTGAGTATTTACCAGCCAGCCCCAACCCTCAAGGTTGGAGGGCTTACTGTATTGGTGGTTTCCAGTATTCCTTCCGGGAGAACATCCAGCTCATAACCGAAGGGTCGCCCGGCGACCGCCAGGCGGCGGCAGTTTTTATCGTATCGGACGTCTGTAACCCTACCGACCCGGCTAATCCGATTCCGACCCCGCCGGCCGACTGCAACCG
>VXPC01000002.1 GCA_009839685.1 Candidatus Saccharimonadota bacterium
GATGGAGCCCCCCGTGGCGCCCTGGGCGCCTAAGCCGGCTCACAAACTGGCGCCGCGGGTCTGAATCAGAATCAGCAGGATAACCAGCGCCGCCGAAATCAATGTCACGTAATTTAGAAAAATACCCATAACTGTCAAGGAGCCGTAACGGCCCGCTTTTAGGCAATTCTACCAAAACGACCGCCAAACGCTCAACCGGAATTTCGTCCCGCCAAATAAGCCTTGAGCGCGGCCAGTTGGCGGCGGTTCAGAACGGCGGCCAGCTCCGCCTCTTCAGCCGTCCGCAAGCCGGCGAGCGAGCCGAAACGCTTGATCAGCTTTCTGTAAGTCTTCTCGCCTATGCCTTCAATGCCGAGCAAGCCGCTGGCAACCTGATCCCTGCCCTGGAGGTAATTGTGGTAGGCCAAAGCTGAGCGGTGGCTGGCGTCGCGCAGCCGCTGCAGCAGCTTGAGCAGCGGCGTGTTGGGGTTGAGGTTCAGGGTCGTGAAGGCGGGGCTGTCCTCAGCCGAGCCGCCCAGCCGGCGCAGCTGGTCAGCGTCCAAGTTCAGCCGGCCGGCCCTAAAAATCACCTGTTCGCGCTTCTTGGCCAGGCCGATAACGGGTATTTCCAAGTCCAAGCCGTCCAAGACCTGCAGCACCGAGCTGACCTGCCCCTTCCCGCCGTCGATCAGAATCAAATCGGGCCGAATCTCCCGCAAGCTCTTGGATGTGAACCGCCGTTTCATGACGGCGCGAATCTGACCGAAGTCGTCGTTGCCGGCCAGGGGTGATTTGAACCGGCGCGACAGAGCCGGCCTGATCAGGCCGTCCTCGGCCACGACCATCGAGGCCGCCGTGTAGCGGCCGCTGATATGGCTGATGTCGTAAGTTTCGATCCGGCGCGGTTCGGCCGCCAGCCCGAACAGGCTCTGCAGGTCGGCCAAGGCCTGGTCTTGACCCAGGTAAGGCTTTTGACCGGAGTCGGTGAAAATATTCGACCGCGCAAAATCTTCCAAAGCGGCAATCTGGTTGCGCAGCTTGGCCGCCGCCTCATAACGCTGGGCCGCCGCCTGGGTCTTCATGGCCGAGCGCAAGCGGCCGACCAGTTGGCTCCGGCGGCCGCTCAGGCAGGCCAACAGCCGGCGCAGATCCACCTTGGCGGCCGCCAAGTCGAAACCCGCCGTTTCCGGACCCGGGCACAGCCCCAGATGATAATCCAAGCAAGCTTTGCGGGGCAATACTTTATGGGTGGAATAAGGGAAATCCCGGCGCAGGTAACGCAGAGCTTTTCTTAAAGCCCGTCCGTCCAAATAGGGCCCCAGGGTCAGCAGGTCCTCGCCCACGTCGACGTTACGGGTAACCGTCAGGTAGGGGTTGGGAGCTTTCAGGTTGCATTGGACGTAATGCCAGTCGTCGCTGCGGGTGTTGCGCTGCAGGACGTTGTATTTCGGCTGGTAACGCTTGATCATCTCCCCTTCTAGGAAAAGGGCTTGCAGCGGGTCGTCGGTCAGCGTCCAGCGGACATCGGCGATTCGTTCGCGCAGCTTGGAGGTTTTGCGGTCCGTCGAGCTGGCGGCCTGGAAATAATGCCGCACCCGGGCGCGCAGGTTGGCCGCCTTGCCGACGTAGATGATCCGGCCGCCCTTGTCCAGATGGTAGTAAACGCCCGGCCGGACCGGCAGGTCGGCTAATTTTCGGCGCAGGGCTTCGGCATCCATCACTTAAGTTGGCCGCTGGCGAGAGGCCGGCGGCAATGGCGCCAGGTCCGGCGCTGGCAGGCGGCGCAGACGACCAGCTGGCGGTTGCAGTCGTCGCAGTTGGCCTGCTCGGACGTCGCCCGGTCGCAAACCAGACAGGTCGCCAAATCGGCCGAAGCTTTGGAAAAGCCGACCTTCATTCGCCGGTCGAAAACGTAGCATTTGCCTTTCCAGAAACCCTTGTCGCCGTAAGCCTGGCCGTACTTCATGATGCCGCCGTCCAAATGATAGACTTCCTCAAAGCCCCGGGCCAGCATGTAAGCGGACAGGTATTCGCAACGGACGTCGCCGGTGCAATAGGTCAGCACGGGCCGGTCCTTGGGCAACCCGTCAAGGACCGGCTTGATCTCCTTGAAGGTTTTGATTTTCGGCCTGATCAGGTTTTCGGCCTCAAAATAACCCAGCTCGCTCTCGTAATGGTTGCGGGCGTCCAGCACCAGGGTTTCGGGGTTGGCCGCCAAGTAATCGTGCCACTGCTTGGGCGAGAGCGCGGTCGAAGAGTCGCGGGGGTCGAAACCTTCCCCCGCCGCCAAGGTTACCAGCTCGGGCCGGACTTTGACCGACAGCTTGGGAAAGTCGGCGGCCGAGCCTTCCGACCACTTGTAATCTATGCCGCGCAGCGCCGGCACGCGGTTCAGGGCCCGCTTGTAGGCTTTGAGATCTTCCAGCCGGCCGCCCAAGGTGCCGTTGATGCCCTGCTCGGCAACAATCAGGCGCCCTTTGAGGTTGAGCCGGCCGCAGAGCTCCTCCTGCCAGAGGCGAACCGCCGCGGGGTCGGCCAGCGAGCAAAAACGGTAGAAAAGGATAATTTTCTCCATGTCTGCCAGTATTCTACTTTAAAAAATCAGGTTGGTGTAGAGCAGCCCCGTGGCCAGCGGGATCGTCAAGTTGTCCAAGCCCTTGAAGCTGACGAACTCCAGACCCGAGACGACGGCCGCGGTCGCGATGACATGGGCGACAATCAAAAACAGCTCGGGCCGGTAATCGGCGGCGATAATCCAGAAAATGGTCCCGGAAATCATGACGATGGTGAAACTGGTCAGCATGCCGGCGATCGACTTCGTCGAGCCGAAGACGTCGTACTTCCTGCGGCCGTACCGCATACCGACGACCGCCGCCAAGCCGTCGGCGACGCCTAAGTTGATAATCGCCAAGGCGTAAACCTCGGGACTGGGAAAGATGGAGGCGGTCGCGATGACGGCGACGATGTAGATGAACTCGCCGTAGGTGATCCGGTCGACATCGAAAATGGAATTGAACCACTTGAACTGCTTGACCAAGAAGATGATGACCAGCAGCGCCAGGCCCAAATAAGTAATCTCCAGCGGCCTCAACCCTTCGCCGACCTCGCCGATGTAGGGCATGTCGAACCGCCAGGTGGCCATCCACAGGGCCGTCAGGATATGGATCAGCTTGCGCGAGTATTCGCCGGTTATCAGCTTGAAGTGGAACAGCAGCTGGACACCTAGGACTATGGCCCCGACGACACCCAGATAAAAGCTGGCGATGAAAAAATTTTCTACGCTAAAAGGCATCTGCAAAAATCACTTAAGAGCGGGCTTTAACCCGGACTCTGACGGCTGGTCGGGGCGAGAGGACTCGAACCTCCGACCTCGCGGTCCCAAACCGCGCGCGCTAGCCAACTGCGCCACGCCCCGTAAAAACAACCGGCCGAATCACTTACCAAGTATACAAGCAAGAACCGGTTTGAGAAATACCGCCCGAACGGATTTAAAAACACGGCGACATGCTGGGTAAATACCCCGGCGACAAATGCGTCGCCGGGGCGGCCAGGTGATGGCGGGCAGAAAGCGAGTCGCATTCCACTGGGCTGTCT
>VXPC01000017.1 GCA_009839685.1 Candidatus Saccharimonadota bacterium
CTCATCAGGCTCATAACCTGAAGGCCGCAGGTTCAAATCCTGCCCCCGCAACCAATTCGCGTACTAACCAACTTTCCAATTTTCTTTCTCTATGAGCGTTTTTTTACCGCTAATACTACCTTTTGAAGCATTCCACACTTTCTGGACACTTGATCAATCAATTGCAATATGCAGTTATATATCCACAAAATACCTCCAACCATCAAAGACATAGTTCTTAAAAGTGTTTCAATTTTTGCAAATATAAAAGTTGGATTTATAATTTATAAAAGCTCGATTTATTTTTACAAAATCAGGTTTTGAATTGATTCACACCAATCAACTAATCAGATAAATGTTTTATAAAGGAATAAGTAGGTGTCAATAATGAAACGAACAATCGAGATCGACTTTGATGTCCACAAGGCAATTGAAACCGAGAGAAGGGGCTTTGATGACTCTCCAAACGATGTCCTGCGTCGACTTCTTGGTCTTGATGAAATAATTTACGGAAGGAAAAGCGGACTTGCATGGTCCAAAGATGGTGTCAATCTACCTCATGGAACGCAGATCAGAATGTTATATAAGAAAAAAATGTATGAGGGATCTATCCAAAACGGGAATTGGATTGTAGGATCCGATATAATAAAATCCCCTTCAGCTGCTGCAGGAGTTATCACCGGTACCTCCGTTAACGGTTGGATCTGCTGGGAAGTTAAACGTCCTGGGGATACAAATTTTATTTCTTTGTACAAACTCAGGATAAGAAATGAATAAGTGAACTGCCAACCCATCTGAAAAGTCAGTTTACATGGACATAAAAGGGCTTATTCAATCTAATTCAGATCAATAATAGGTTTTGATTAAATTAATTCAGGGTCCTGACAACAAATAAGGGAAATTTCAGTCATGCTTCATGTAGATAATTGTCAATATTAAATTAAGCTGGTGCGGAGATGAGTTAACCTGAGAAGATTATTGTTCCAAATCTGAAAACAAGTGTTTTTCACAAAATTGTCCCAAAATAAGTATTTTTCATAGTTTATAAGTGTTTTTCATGGATTAATGTTAGAAAATTACAGGGATACATGACAAATTAATGCATGTAATTCCCCATTATCAAACAAAGTATCACATCCCACGAAGGGACGATATCCTGATAATAGACATACAAAGAAAACAAATCGAATGTACAACAAATCCCTAAATTTCTATTGAGGTTTTGTACCCACTCTTGACAACCTGTTTGGAAATTTTACTCACATCACCGGAGCCTACAGGTAAGTATATGCAACCACCGAATGATAAGATAATTAGGGTGGGAACTAATTTAGGCATGATCAAAAAATTTCTAGAGGGTAATATGCTCATTGAACTGATTGTGAAGACAGCCAAAATCATAGTTTAGATTCTGCATCAGGATACCCACCAATTTGACCTGATAATCCTCAATCCCCACATGGCATTGATGGTGATTGACATGAGATCAAGTGTTCCTCAAACTATGCAAAAAGGAAGGTCTAAGTTTCTCATGTTATTTGTATTGCAAACCAATGAAATAGGTGGGGATATTATCCTGAGAGCAGTAATCAAGTTGAGTGTCGGTTATCCAATCCCCCTAGTTTAAGGTTAGTTATCTTCGGTCAAAACCAACGAAGATTGAGAGATTTAGGGTGAAAACAAGTTCCATAATTAAAAGGTCATTGACAGAACCGATATTCATATTAACTTCTTGACTCCAAACCCATTTTTTCAAGAAATCAAATACTGTATATATACTTTTCGAGCGGATAAATAAGGCAATTATCATGGGAAAGATAAAAAGCTATACACTGTATTTAGCTAAGGAAACTGTAGATAATTTTGAAATATTGTTTTCAAAGAATGCTAGGGAAAGAATAGATAGCGGAGATGTGATATCATCAAAATCGTCAGAGTTTGGCGAAGAAGCCATAATTTATTTATTTGACAACCCTATTAAAACCCCATCATGGCTCCCGGATGTGCGTAATATTTTTGAAGGAGTAAGTGATGCCAAAAGTAAAACTACTTCTGCAGTAATTATTTTTAGACAAGCGGGACGTATTTTTATCACGCCATTTGGTTACGGTTGGCAGTATATTGATGATACAAAAGTCGAAACTGATTTTGGACTTTATGTTGTAATTAACTCGCTTGATGATCGTAAAGTTCAAAGGATTGATCGAAATCACCTAGGGGAAGCAATTAAAGGCGTATCTCAATCAGCTTTTCTACGAAATTTACAATCTTTTGGTGTCGATGAAGCCCTAGACTTAGTCCGACGTATATCTGGCCGCGTAGAGGATGAGAACGATTTGTATACACTTTCGGGTGCAAAAAGCTTAAAAATTTCTCGTGAAATGGTTTTATCGGACCTGCCTCTAATTGCAGAAGAAAGCCTTGAGCGATTTATTTCCAAAGATTATCAATCAACAGCGTTCCGAATCATTGATAAAGTCCGTTATATTACTGATAAATCCTTAGTGACAGAACTTAATGAAAACGCAGTTAGTAAAATTAAATCAGGTAGCAACAATTTTGAACTTTCATTACCTGAGAGATTCGAGGAAGATGTTGTTTACTATGGAATGCAAGGACCTGGTTATAAAAAACTATTACCTGACCTTTTAATGTCTGATTATAGGGAAGCTTTAGGGAATAGGATTGATTCAATTGATACTGCAACAATCAAAAAGCATTATGTTTATGCAGAATTCAATAATGAGGCAAGTGTAATTAAGAAATGGAGTATTTTGAAAGCCCTTGTCGGTTCTTTGGTATTTAACAATAAATTATATGCTATCAACGAAGGTGAATGGTACCGTTTGGATCAACAATACAAGGAATTAGTTGATGATTCATTTGAAAAATTAAAAGAAAATTGGGGAAAAGATCCCTTACCTATTCAAACAGAGTATTCCGATGATACTAAGAAAATAGGTTATGAAAGCGAGGCGAGTTATAATAAACGTTGTGCTACAGAGTATAACCAAATTTGTCTTGATGGGAAAATTCTTGAAGTTTCTGGGATGCAATATAGTAGATTTGAGACTTGTGATTTGTTAGATTTAACAGGAAAACGTCTAATTCACGTTAAAATAAGTTCTCGGAAATCTAGTGTATTAAGCCATTTCTTCAAACAAGGTACCAATTCAGCGAAAATTATGAAGACGATACCTGAGGCTCGTCGAATTTTGATTGAAAAAGTACACTCGCTTGAAAACAAAACGATTGCCAGGAGATTAGAAAATGCTTTAGGTGATTCTATGGAAGGATGGAAAATTGAATATCACATAGTGGACGCTCCACGAAAGGACAATATTTTCAAGATCCCCTTTTTTAGTCGAATTACATTGCTAGAAGAAAGTAGAAACATTAAAAGCATGGGGCTTGATGTTTCAATCCGATTTATTCCATTCCCAAAAATTAATAACGGTCATTTGGATACATAGAATACTCAAGGGCATATCTATAAAAT
>VXPC01000030.1 GCA_009839685.1 Candidatus Saccharimonadota bacterium
GATAAAGACCCTCTATTTTAAATGGTTTAATTTTCATAAGGAATTAAAGTCTGAGATTTGCTGAACAGTTTTCTTATAAGCATTACCACCACTTGTTACATATTGATACCATTCTATGGTGTTTTGTATGGACTCATTGAAATTCCACCGTGGAGAAAAATCCAAATCCTCCCTTGCTTTGTTTATTGACAATGCCAAAAAATCATTCTCAGGGAATCTTTCTTCCGCACGGGAAGTGGACTCACACCATTTCAATGTCCAGTTATCTTGAAATAATTGAATTACATCTCTGACACATCTAATTTCTGATGATTTTGGTCCAAAATTCCAAGCATCCATGTATTTCTTGTAGTTATTTCCATGGAGAAGTTCGGCCAATCGAAGGTACCCCATTAATGCATCAAGAACATGCTGCCAAGGGCGAACAGAATCGGGATTTCTGATTATTACTTCTTCATTTACAAGAATAGAGCGAACTATATCCGGTATAAGCCTATCTGTACCCCAGTCCCCACCACCGATAACATTACCAGCCCGTGCAACTCCAATTCGAATCTTATTCTCATTGTTTTGATCAAAGAATGATTTTTTCCAGGATTCAATTGCGATCTCAAAAGCAGCCTTACTGGAACTGTATGGATCATTTCCGCCGAGACTATCTTCCTCACTAAAAAATTGCCTTTTTTTAGAATTTTTATAAACCTTGTCAGTTGTAACCATTACAACTACACACTGTTTGGCATAAGTCCGTAGTATTTCCAATAGATTTAAGCCACCCATAAGGTTTACTTGCCAAGTATACATTGGTTCCTTATAGGATTGAAGTACAAGTGGCTGAGCCGCAAGATGGAAAATTATATCTGGTTTGACTTCTTGGATTCTCGATTCTACGCCTTTGATATCACGTATATCACAAATGAAATGATCTAGTCGGGAAGGAAGTTCTAATTGGTCAAAAAGATTTGGAATATCAATTGGTTCCAAAGCTAAGCCATAAACTTTCGCCCCTAATTGAAGTAACCATAATGAAAGCCATGAACCCTTGAAACCAGTATGTCCAGTTATCAGTACACGACGTCCACACCAGAATTGACTTAATTCCATATTTTCCATGGGGCAGTTCCAGAATTCCAGAGTGTTTCCAGCGAATTTTTATCTCGAAGCGTGTCCATTGAGGCCCAGAAACCATTATATTTCCATGCTGCGAGTTGATCATCTGCTGCCAAGCTCTGTAGCGGATTACGTTCGAATATGGTTTCATCATCATCAATTCTGTTAATAACAGATTTATTTAGGACCATGAAACCACCGTTAATCCAAAATCCATCCCCTGAGGGTTTTTCTTCAAACTTAGTAACTAGATTTTGTTTAATATTTAGAATTCCGAAACGGCCAGCTGGTTGTACTGCCGTTAAAGTAGCTTCGCATCTCGATTTTTTATGAAATTCAACTAATTCAGACAACGGAGCATCAGTTAGGCCATCACCATAGGTCATACAAAAAGTTTCATCAAGGTAATTCGCAATCCGTTTTAACCTGCCGCCTGTTTGTGTTGTAAGCCCAGTATCTACTAGAGTCACAGTCCAAGGTTCAGCTTTTATTGAATGTACATCCATTTCGTTTGTGGAGAGATCAAAGGTAACATCTGACGTATGAAGAAAATAGTTGGAAAAATACTCCTTAATCATATAACCCTTATAACCGCAACAGATAACAAATTCTCTGAATCCATGATAGCCATATAGTTTCATAATGTGCCAGAGAATTGGATAACCTCCAATTTCAATCATTGGTTTTGGCCGTAGATAACTTTGTTCACTAATACGACTGCCTAATCCACCAGCAAGAATTACAACTTTCAATTTTATCCCTTTGACTTCTTTGAAAAAGATATTCAATTAAAGGTACGGTAGGTTTAAATCAAGTTCAAAGAAGTCTACAGTTGATTGAGACAGTTTGTATTGTCCAAAGATATGAACCATACTATGTAAACAAAGTTAGCGGGTGAATTCTATCCGTATCAATAAGCAAAATAAATTAACGGTAGAAGGTGGCAGAATCCTATTTGTTGAATTCCTATTTGTATCTGACCAACTTGATACCAGGATTGGCAAGGGTAATATCCCTATACAGAACAAAACAGAGGATTGAGGATCCAAATCGTGTTAAGGAGCGTTTGGGCATCCCTTCAGCCAATCGTAAAAAGGGCACCTTGATTTGGTTTCATTCGGCCAGTATAGGTGAAACCTTGCTTGTGTTGTCTCTGATTGAGAAAACTTCAAAAATTTTTCCGAACCAAAATATTTTGCTTACAACACAAACCATTTCGTCCGGGAAAATGGTCACATCAAAACTTACCGAAAATGTTGTACATCAATACCTGCCCTATGATTTGTTGCCTGGTGTAAGGAGATTCCTGAATCACTGGCAACCTTCTGTTGGTATCCTTGTTGAAAGTGAGTTTTGGCCGGTATTGATTTCGGAAGCAGATCTTCAAAACATACCTCTTTTGGTCATTAATGGAAAAATGACCAGAAAATCATTCCACAGATGGAGGAGATTTCCAAAGTTTACACAAGCCCTTTTTGATAAAATAAACCTGTTTCTGGTTCAGTCCACTGAAATCAAATCCTTGCTATCTGAATTAGGTGTAAATCCCAACAAGCAAGTTGTAACTGGGCAGTTGAAACAGGAATCAAAACCACTTTCACATGACCCTGAAGAATTGTCCAATCTGAATGAATATTTTCAAAACAGACAAGTATGGGTTGCGGCTTCCACCCACGAGGGAGAAGAAGAAATCATTGCAGAAACCCATGTCAGGTTGTCTAGCAATACCGATAACAACATCCAATTGATTTTGGTTCCACGCTATCCGGAAAGAGGAAGGGAGATAGCGGAACTATTAGGTACTTATGGTTTAAACTCAGCACTTAGGTCGAAAGGGGATTTACCTGGTGAACCTGATACCGTTTACATTGCCGATACCATGGGTGAACTAGGCTTATGGTACAGGCTGGCCAAAGTTAGTTTTATAGGAGGTTCCTTGGTTCATAGAGGTGGTCACAATCCCTACGAACCAGCTCTTCTGGAATGTCCAATCATACATGGGAAGTATTATGAGAATTTCTCAGCAGAATATGAACAACTCAAGGAACAAGGTGGATCCCAGATGGTTACCAATTCAAAGGAGCTTGCTAGAGCTATTGAAAGGGCCTTGGATCCTCAAAACAGTTTCAGCTATATCTGCAATGCCAAAGTACTGGAGCAGAGTAGTGAGAACGATGCAGTTGATAAAACTCTTGATCACATCATGAGTTTTATCAACTAGCAAACATAAATTTTGCCATGAACACTAATTTGCCTTGTTCATAGATAATTGGAATTTGCCTCTGTCATCTATTTTGGTAAGTTTGACTTTTACTTCCTGACCTTCACTCAATACCTCGGAAGGAT
>VXPC01000023.1:0-16353 GCA_009839685.1 Candidatus Saccharimonadota bacterium
TAACTTTGCTGGCACCGGGACTTGTTTATAAGCACCACGGCCGGGGTTAGGTTGGTTGCAAATATCAACTAACATTATTCTGACCCCCCCCCCCCACTGGTAAATGAATCCTATTATTACCAAGACAAGCCTCTGTGGCGTCGTATTTCCGATTACCCGTTCAAAGAAGGGCAGGTTTATCAATGGCGACGCCAGTACATACGCGTCAACAAAAAGGGCATCTTTCCAACTTTCACAGCCAATATGGGAATGGGCGGCCACAACGTGCCGATTGTCTTGGACGCAAGGGGCGTAAGGAAATTAACTCCGCGAGAATGCTTCAGGATTCAAGGTTTTTCGGAAACTTACAAACTCCCTGAGTTAGCAGATTGTCACCTGTACAAGCAGGCAGGCAATTCCGTTTCTATAAGCGTGGTGAAAAGAATAGCGAAAGCCATGCGCGAAGCTGCAGAGGCGAGATAATGTTTCTAGATAATCAGCATCCGAATCAGAAAGAAGCCTACTTCAATGCGTTGCGCGCCTTGGGCTCATTATCCAGGCTTTTTTCTAACAACCAAATCCCCTACTTGCATTACCGGTCGCATGAAAATGTCTTTGCCAAAACTCTAGGAGCCGAAAATCACTCCAGAGCCGATCTGGCGGTAGATGCCGTAAAGGACGCAATAGGCATCGGCCTGAAGACATTCATTTACAGAATTTCGCAATATGAAAAGATCGCGGAATTCAATAAGTGCCTCCCGGAATACAAAGATTTGGGCAATATGGAGCTAGTGAGATACATAGCTAGAGCCAGGAACGAAAGAATAAGGTTGGCAGCCAGAACTTACGGCCTCAAATCCAACCTTTACCACTGTGTAGCCAGAAAAGAGGGCTGCTTCTTGATCTACGAGGTCAGCATGGCTGAGATAAATCCAGATTCCATACACGGTATAAAAAAAGAGCGAGACAATACGATCAGTTTCCGGGAGGGGGATATTGAATACAAATTCAATTGCTCAAAGAGCACGTTATACAAACGCTTCTCGCCAACAAAAGCGTCGGCTCAAATACCCATAGATATACTTAGGGACCCTTATCAAACCATACTGGGGTTGTTGCCTCTGGATTTGCGCTATCCTGAGAACACGCCTCCAAGCAGAACAATCATACTGCCGCTGTTTTCACCAAGGAGGGGTGGCAATATCGTCCATGACAAGAGTGGGCTGAATCAATGGAATGCCGGTGGACGATCTCGGCATGAAGACGAGGTATACATTCCCGTCCCGAAATGGATACACAGAGCATTCGAGAATTTCTTCCCGCCGCGACATGTATCTTTCAATCTCTTTTTGCCGGGCGGGAAGAAGTTGCGAGTGGCAGTTTGCCAAGCGGGCGACAAGGCATTAATGTCGAATCCAAACAAGGCGTTGGGCGAATGGTTGTTGCGCCGAGTCTTAAGCTTAAAACGAGGCGAACTGCTCACCTACAGCAAGCTGCTACGAATAGGCGTAGATTCCGTGGCCATTACCAAAGACTCTGTCGGACGGTACCACATTGACTTCAAGGCGAGCGGCACGTACGATGCATTCGCCAGAGCCAACAGCTCCCAATACATAATCGACGAAGACAGGGAACACCTGTAGAACAAACCAGCCGACAATCCAGGGCTGCTATAATACGCCTGTAAAGGGAGTGGAAGTGCGACATGGGTAAATCAGTACCAAAACAAGAAGATATGTATGAGGCTGTTATAGAAGTTATAAGGAAGCGGGATGGATCAGCAACACGACAAGAAATTGATGAAGGCGTCGCCGAATATATGGAGTTAAGTGATGAGCAAGTAAACCAACTGCACGATGACAAAGGCACTCGTACAAGACTTAGCTACAACTTAGCGTGGTCCAGAACGTATTTGAAAGCATTTGGTATGCTGGATAACTCCAAGCGGGGGGTTTGGCTACTGACGCCGAAAGGACATGAATGCGCCACCGTTGACAAAAAGGAAATAGTAAACCACTTTAGAAGCACTCAGAGGAAAAAGCGCGTGGCGAAGAAGCGCCCTCACCTCACAAATAATATTCAATCTGAAGCCTTAGAGGGGTGGAGGGATGAGCTTATGGAGGCAGTATTGGAGTTGTCGCCGAGCGGATTCGAAAAGCTTTGTCAATACATATTGAGGGAAAGTGGCCTCATAGAGGTGGAGGTTATCGGAAGATCGGGAGATGGAGGTATAGACGGCAAGGGTAACATGCAGTTGAGCGGATTACTGAAATTCCAGTGCTTCTTCCAGTGTAAAAGATACAGAGGAAGTGTTACACCCAAAGAAATTCGGGACTTTAGGGGCGCAATGGCTGGCAGATCCGACAAGGGTTTATTCATAACGACCGGCGTGTTTACAAAAGCTGCCCGGGAGGAAGCAAATCGAGACGGTGCGCCTCTAATAGATCTCATAAACGGGGATATGCTTCTGGACAAAATGCAGGAGCTGGAGCTGGGGTTGAAACAAAATCTTGTTTATGAGGTAAATAAAGATTGGTTCCGACAATTCAAATAATAGAAGACCCTTCAGCCGTTTGTGCCCAAGTGTGGTGCCCCGACAGTGATTGTGCTCCATGTACATTGTGTGATATCAATGAGCGCCCAAGAGCTCCGTTCAGAAAAATTGTCGCCAGTGTCGACGCAGTCGTGGGTCACAGATATAAACGTAGGTGCCATAAACAGCTCGAGTGAGCAACACCCTGTAGATCCGCTTTATATATGTATCCAATTCCGATTCGTTGGTCAGACTGCTTTTCCCTTTTATGTCGTAATAATTTGATTTGACGGCCCTTGTTTCCAGCCCATGCGGATCATAGCAAAGATCAGGGCCAATAATAACGCCAGCGTAGTTCAGATCATAACCTTGCACTGCATGAATTGAGTCAACCTCGGCCGTTACATCAACCAAGCGGCCGTTCTCATCCAACCTCT
Source organism: Candidatus Saccharimonadota bacterium (assembly GCA_009839685.1). Classification (GTDB taxonomy): domain Bacteria; phylum Patescibacteriota; class Saccharimonadia; order Saccharimonadales; family VXPC01; genus VXPC01. Next base: position 2,950 of record VXPC01000023.1, read on the forward strand.
TAACGTTGTCATGATAAGACCTATAGGCAAGCTTCATCGAACCTATATGAATGGATCTACTTGTAGATTTATCTGAGATTCTCCAAGGCCAAGACCATCCGGCCAAAATGCGCGACAACCCCAAGATCGTTTCCTTGTCTTGGATGATCGACACCATATCTTCAAGGCGATTACACAAATGAAAGGCATAGTCGCCGAAAGATTGTTTATCGGGAGAACGATCATTCAAAATATTTGTAACGTAGTCAACGTAAGATTGTCCGCCGAGAATGCGACATTGCTTATTCAAGTGATGGCGAGACCTAATTGATTGAATCTGTCCAGAACGAATATTTGCAGGCCGGACTGCTTGCTCCTCATCATAAAGCAAAACCTGGTACTTCGAACTATGCTGCACCCAGTCCAATTGCGTTGCTTTCAGTGGATCCAGCCCCAACTTTTCGCTGGTTTTACGAAAGTGGCCAATTCTAGCCTGAGCAACAGGGCGACCCAATAAATGAGCCTCGTCAACAATCAACAGATCATAATAGTCGCTAACTACTTCATACGGGCTCATAACCATGTTCATGTGAAAACCGTCTAGGCCGCCAACCACATCCTTCAGGCTTTCCCGCAGGCGACGATTGGGGGCGACGAGACCTATTTTGATATTTTGGTTTCTTGCATCTGCATCGTCTTTCAAGCGTTTGAGCAGGCAGCTGGCCAAAACGGTTTTGCCGGTACCGGGTTGTCCTTGGATCAGATGAGCGCGACCAGAAGCAGGATGCTGCTTCAGGTCTTGACAAATGCTCTCAACAATCCCAAGCTGTTCTTCGGTAAGCGCTTTATAAGGGGAATATTTGAACAAGTCACTATTCTCTATCTCTTCGAGATTCTGGCAGACGACTCCCAAATTTTGCAAATACTGCCAGATAGTTGGCATCTTAGCCTTATATCTTTGGCGATCAAAATAATCCGCGTCGACTATTCCCTTATTCCTGTTCAACAAAACAAGCCTTGGCTGGTGCCCAGAAAGATAGCGAATCAGCCAAGACTCAATGTCCTCCGTTGCAGATGCATGGAAGTCTTCATCGCCGACCACATATATGAGGGAAAGTTTTCTTCTTTCTTCATCCCTAAAATGCTGGGCGGCCCGTTTTTGGATGTATTGGCTTTTGCCGACATATGCACGTCTAGTTGCAGGCAGCTGTCTGTCATCCAGCAGTATATAAACGACCGGCCAGTTGGAACCGAAGCGGTAAAAACCAAGTGCCTGGTGCAATGTTTTAGAGTCGAATTGGAACTTTTTGATTTCAATCATTCGGGGTTGATTATAACACCCTTCCCAAGGCCTTTGCGCAGAGCAACTAGATGCCCCGTTTTATGCTTTTACATCAGTCTCGACTGCTGCCAATCTGACAACTTTATTACCCGGCTACAACAAATGAAGGCTCTTGTGCGTACATAGTAAGGTATAGTAGTGCAAAGATATAACGAGATGGAAAAGCCATACAGAATCACAATCAATCTGAGCATCATAGATGACCTCGGCGTCAATCTGTACAGCAATGTGCCCGCTGTGATTTCAGAAGTTGTGGCCAATGCATGGGATGCAGATGCAGAGTCAGTAAATATCAGAATGGACAAGACAGCAAGGAGCATAGTTATTGAAGATGACGGCTTGGGGATGTCTGAAAAAGATATAAATGAAAAATATCTTCAGGTGGGCTATAAGAAGAGAGAATCTGATGCTGGGACGATAACAGACAAGGGCAGGCATGTAATGGGGAGAAAGGGCATAGGCAAGCTTTCCCTGTTTGCCATAGCGGAAACCATACGCATAGAGAGCGCCCAATCAGGAGCAAAAAAAGCAGGCTTGATCATGATATTGAAAGATATTAAAGACAAAGCCAAGAAGAAGGAGGATTACTACCCGAACCCCATTCCAGATCCAGGCGTAGGGCTAGAACGAGGAACACGCATCACACTGACCGACCTGAAAACCAAGATTACGGACAACACCGTAAGCCATCTGAGAAAGCGGTTGGCTCGAAGGTTTAGCGTCATCGGCAGTCAGCATGATTTCAATGTTTCAATAGATGACAACCCCATAGGGATAAGAGACAGGGACTATTTTAAGAAGATAGGTTACTTGTGGACTATAGGCGCCGAAGAGCCCTACAGACCTCTCGCCGTAAATGCAAAGAAATTCGGCAATTTTGAAGATACTGTTCAGGTCAACGGGCAAGAGCACAAAGTAAAAGGCTGGATAGGCGCTTTCGACAAGCAGGAAAACATAGACGAGGGTAATAATTCCATATCTATATTTGCTTGGGGCAAGGTCATTCAAGAAGATTTATTGCCAAAAATCAAAGCCAGCGGAATCTATTCAAAGTATTTAATCGGTGAAATAGAGGCGGATTTCCTGGACTCTGATTCTCTGGACGACATAGTCACCAGCGACAGACAAAGCTTGAAGGAAAACGATCTAAGATATGAATGCTTATTGCAATGGTTTAGAGACGTTATTAAAAAGGTGGGCACGAGCTGGTTGAAGTGGACTGGAGAAACAGCTGCAGATGAAGCACAAAATATACCCGCAATCAAAGAATGGTTTGGACTGTTAAATGCGGATGAGCAAGAATTTGCGAACAAACTTTTCAAAAAAATTGGTCCGGCTGTAAAGGATAAGAACAATGCTAGCAGAGAGATATACAAACACGCCATAATTGCATTCGAGAGGCTCCGCTTAAAGAATACGCTGTCTTCAATTGACAAATTGCAAGAAGATAACTCCATTGAAGAGCTGTTTAGACAATCATTTACCGGGATCGATGATTTGGAGGCCGTAACGTACCATGAAATTACAAAAGGACGATTAGAAGTCATTACGACCTTCGAAAAAATAGCCGATAATGAAAAAGAGAAGGTTATTCAGAAATATATATTTGACCACCTGTGGTTGCTAGACGCCTCTTGGGCCAGCGACTTAGTCAGCGACAAAAGGATGGAGAAAACCATTGATAATGCTTTCGGCACAATTACGAAGGGGCTAACGCAGGAAGAGAAAAGGGGCAGAATTGACATAAAATACAGAAACGTCGCCGGACAACACATCATAATTGAGCTGAAGAAATATAACGCCCGAGTTAAAGAAGGAGCTCTCTTAGAACAACTAACCAAATACCACAATGCGCTGGACAAATGCTTGCGCGAACAATTTCAACGCGACAATCCCGACATAGAAGTTGTAGCGGTCATGGGCAAGAAGCCAACCGGCCCCTCAAACCAACAACAATTAATAGACAAGTTGAAAACTATCAATGCAAGAATGTTGACCTACGACGAGCTCATATCTCAAACTCAGAGAGAATACGCAGAATACCTGGAAGCTAACGCAAAAACTAAAAAGATAGTAAAGATTATTGATGAGCTTGGAGGTGTCGCTTGATAGATCTACCTATGGCTTCCGCCAGAGCTATGGGGACAGCATTGCCGATAAAGCGAGCTGTATCTCCTGTGTTGTATTTTCGTCCCCTTACGAATTGATAGCTTGAAGGAAAAGTTTGTATCAACGCCGCTTCACGCAAAGATATAGCTCTATCTTGATTAGGATGCCCAAATCGTCCGTTTCCTAAACCTACACATTGGGTCGTCATAGTCGGCGCTGGTCTGCCCCATCGCATTCTGCCATACACAGTATTCCGGAATGTTTTGCCACTACTCTTTAAATGGCAAGACAATTTGAGGTTTTCCGGCCAGTCTCTGGAATCACCCCCGTCATGTGAGGTAGCTTTAATCCTGGATTTATTGATCTCGGATAATTTGCGTGACTGGTGTAAGGCGTCATCTTTGTATTGTTCTCCATCGCGAATAACTGGTAAGTGCCCAATGGCATCAGCAACTGTAGGTTTCTTGCCGATCTTGGGTTCCGTCATGCCTATCGGCCCTAACTTTGACGCCAGTAAAACTAATCGATGCCTATCTTGCGGTACACCATAATCTGCTGCATTCACTACCCCGTGATGAACGTGGTAACCCTGCTTTCTCAGCGTATTGAGGAATTGGCCGAATACGGGATATTTGCCCTCCAGAGCCAGGCCCCTTACATTTTCCATTGACACTACGTCGGGCTGCACTTGAGTAATTAGTTCTGCGAATCTTTCCAGGGGTTGCATGCCTAAGGCGCTGGGACGTTTCTGATTCAGGCCGGAATACGGCTGGCAGGGCGCACATCCTACCAATACTCGTATTTTTGCGGCGCCGTAGAGTCGCATTAAATCATAGGCTCGAACCTTGTTTATGTCTTTCAGGATAAACTTTGATTTGTTGTTAGAAACGTACGCGTACTCGCATTTCGAATCATTATCCACGCCCGCTACAACGTTCAGCCCGGCTTTGTTTAAACCGTAAGTCAGACCCCCTATGCCACAAAAGAGGTCAACGACTCTGACATTTTTCATCTTTTTCGTTTTAAGCATAATCACCAACCATAATAGCAGATCGTATTGACATCACGCATGCACTAAGACAACCCCGGACAATGTCATGCGCTCTAGACAAATTGATGCTATGTTTACGCGTTTTGACCTTCGTTGCTTGGCCCAAGACTGTCTGTACCCTGGATTTCATTCTCAGACTTCTCCGATTCCAACAACATCCCCTCAAGCTCTTCTGCAAACTCGGGGTCTTCAATTGCTAGCTTTCTGAAGCCTCCCTGCAAAATTTCAAGCCACTTTATGGCATGCTCTCTGGTAGCCTGTTCCGGTTTATGTTTCCTGAGGCAGTGAAGCATCTTCCTTATCGCTTCTTCGTTGATTACGAAACCATCCATAACAATTTCAGTTTATCACTCTATGGTTAATGTCTGGAAGACAATCCTGATTTATGTCGGCTAGCAAAAGTTTTTTGAGCTGTAGCTTATTCGACGCAGACGGTAATTTTGAATACTCCAACATTTGTTTGAAAGGACCCGCCGACGGACACTTAAAATCTAAAATACCTAGGATCATCTGGGTTGTTTTCTCTGAACTGAGCGTACTGGCGTGCAAAATTATTGAACTGTTGGTCGTAGTGTTTTTCCTCTTCAATATCTTCCCTGGTCATCTTCTCAGGATAACCGGGCAATAATGATTGAGCTGAATGTTCTAGCGCCAGATACACGAGGAGCAAATTGTTTTCCGTCGGATTCAGTTGCAGCATATGCATCCGATAGCCAACCCTCTTGCAAACTAAATCAGGCTGGGCGTGCAAAACCACGCTCTGCTTACCATACGTATAGATTTTTTTAACAATTGCTTCATAATCCTTCTGGTTTAAAGAGTAGCGAGGTTTTGACTGTTTTTCAATTTCTCTAAACTCACGATAATTCATATCAGTTATGTGTACAATGTTCGCCTCAGCATTCTGATCGGGCGGTAACTTTGTTGCTTTGAACTTTTCAAAGGCGAGGATAACCTGCCTCATTGCTATGTAGTCTTTTGCGAATTCTAAATAAAAATTAGCTCTCAACGAAAACAGGTTGGAGTTAAGCTGCTGTTTGTGAATCTTGTCATTTTGCTTCACTATATTGCTGTTCATGATCAAGGACGCTCCGATAAATCCCATAGTCGCTACGGCGGCCAAAAATGTCGCATTATCCGAAGCCCAGTTCCAAAAAGCTATCATAAGCGTTGCTAGCACTATTCCTGCTAGCAGAAGCCCTTTTGTGATCGTAAAAGCAGTCTTGGAGCGTTGTTCATGTTGATGAAAAACAGGTGGATGCTGCCAAGTATATTGTTGCTCGGTCATTTCTTAAGATTGTAGCAAAAGTATCACAACTATGCTGATTTGCAGGTTGGCGACACCGTTCAGCCGCTGTGGAAATTTGACAAATCTAAAAATCATACATAAAATGGAGCGTACAGCGTCTTCCACAAATCATTAGAAACCCAAGAAAGCTCCCCAGATACAGGGGAGTTTTTTGTTGGTCAATTATACGGTTTAGCGAAATCCAGCATCTTGCGACAGAAGAAGCGGGACCTTGAGCGTCGCATTATCTCCCGGCTGCGGCCATGAGACAGGATGTTCAGGCTACCTTCCCAGAGAACGGTGTTGTCTAGGATCGCCAGCTTCCAGTGCCGCAAATCGTTGTACGTATACACCTTGGCTCCCGCGGCAAGCAAAATCTTGATGGCTCCTTCGGCCTGTTCCCTCATGCCGTTGTTATGGTACCTAGGATGCCGAGTGTTGATTCTGATTTTGACTTTGCGGCTGGCAAGTTTGCGGAACAGCGGAGCGTAGTACCGGGCTCTTCTTTCGGTCAAATACGGACTTTCGATGACTATCCGCTTCTTGGCTCGGCGGACGTCCTTTGTGAAAGGCTCGTAGAAGCTCCTTTCGTTGAAGAGCTGCGAGGCCAGGAAGCCGCCTTGGATCCAGAGATCCCTGATCAAATTCAGCATGGCGGCCCCTTTCGGCACAGGCAGCATCGGATCCGGCCGTCTTCCTCAGCTATCTGGAGAGCCTCGATTCGCTTTTCAAGTACAGATGGGCGGTTCCACCTAAATCTCAGGTGGCCCTCCATACTTTACAAGTGCTGCTTATATCGCATCATATCTACGGTTCACAGCTTGGCGCTTCCGGCCTGTCAGTAGAGTTGCGAGTGCGTACCGATTGCTAACAGAAGAATTTCCGCCCGATCTTTTTGGCGTTCAAAGATTGCCCTGACATCACCACTGACGCTCATGCTTAAGCTTTGGTCGTATTTACCGCTCAATGCGTGAATGTTAAGCATCGGATGTCTGGGGTCGGCCAAGAAAAGGTTGAATCGGCGTTCAAACTGGAGCTGGGTTTTAACCGGCAGCTTTTGAAACTGCTTCCTGAAGCGCCGGCTGTAACGAACTGTCATATTGCAGACTAGTTCTTTAAGTCTCTAAAGAGCGCCTCCGTACTGTCGAAAGGCTGGCTCACCTTGCCCTCCGCCACCTCCTTGTGGATCTCGTCGAGCATTTTTTCAGTTTTGCCACCGATCTGCATGACCGGGTAAGGCGCGTCCAGAACGAGGCGCCGGTGATGAATCAGTTGTTTCAGCTGGGCGTTAATCAGGGCGCTGAGGGTAAGACCCAAATCATCGGCCAAAGTTTGAGCCGCTTCCTTGGTCTCTGGGTCAGTTTTGATATTGACGACTACTTTGTTCATATTACTGATTATACACGCTGTATATAAGTTAAGTCAATGCAGACATGCCCCGGCCCGACCGCTCCTCTTTACACAAACAGCACTGAATCCGGCCGCCTTCTTCGGTTATCTGGAGGACCCTGAACCGTTTTTCAATCACAGATGGGCGATTCCACCTAAATCTCAGTGGCCCTCCAAGTGTGAACGTGTCTTGCTTCTCCGCTTGGGTTGCGTTGTAGTCTAACGAATCTTAGCTCACGGGCGTGGTTACCGTAATCTCTATGTAACGCTCATGGCCGTAACGGCTGATAAGCAGGCCGGGATCAGACATGTCTACGGCGGCCAGCCGCACCGTGTATTCCGTGTTCGGCACCAGCCCGGAGACCGTAAAAGAGGTCTCATCCAAACCCTCGAGCAAAGCTTGGCGGGAATCGTCATAGCCGTTCTCGTCAGCGGTCTTCCACTGAACCAGATAACCGTTTACGACCGGCTCCTCGATCCAGAGGGGTTTGTCCCACGACAGTTGAATCTCGCTTGACGGAAGCGACGTCGTAGACGGCTTGCTTTGCGCGTCGGCCGCAGTTACGGTCGGCCGATGAGAAAGGCAGCCGCCGTCCCGCCAAGGGTTGGCCGTGGCAGTGCCGGCATCCCGGTCGCTCGTATACGACCTGTAGGCTTCCTTGTATGAGCAGAAACCGCCGAACATGTCCCGGAACGAATAGCCCCTAGGCCCGTAACGGTACTGGTCGTGATCCGGATCCCTCAGGTCATACCAAAGACGCTCCATGTCGATCGAACCATCGTCGGACTGGTAATTGTCATAAAACCATTGCGGAATCTCCCCGTCGAGGGCGCTGCGCGCCATCGCGGTCACTTCCGCTGACGGTTGCCGGCCGACGGCTTTGCAACCGCGGTAGTAAGCGCTGTTATAGCGTATCCCCTCGCTCAGCTGGACCGGGTAGATCAGGGCATCAGCCAATATTTCGCCGCCGTTGCACCGGCCGTTCAGCTGCTGGTTCATGTAGAGCCACATGATGCCAAGCGACTCAGGCTTCTCGGGGGCCTGCCATTCGTAGGTCCAAACGTGCATCAGCTCGTGCAGAACGGTCTGGACCGGTTGGCCGGAGCGGTAGGCGGCACCGTTGAGAACGCCGTGGCTGAACCCGAGCTGGACGGTCCGGCTCATCCGCCAATTATTGTGCCATTGCCTGGTATACGCCCAGTAGCCGGGCCGGCCGTTGGCGGCTACCCTGAAATATCTGGCATCGATCGCATGCCCTATCCAGGGTTCGTTGCCCTCGTACTCTTCGCGGAAGTAGTCGAAAATAATGACCGCAGGGCTGTTGGTCAGACCTGAGGCAGAGGCCGAACCGTATAGCGTGTCGTCGCTGGCGAACGCGGTGACTTCGACGATATAAGAGCGGCTGTGGGGCACTTTATAGAAAGTGTGGGATCTGGTATCGGCAGCGACGATTGCGCGGTTCTCTGATTGGAACTCCGTTTCGGCGCTGTGCCGCCAGCGAATCATGAATCCGGTGAGGGAGCGTAAGGAATATGGATTGTCATCTTGCCACTGCCAACGGACATCGAGCCGATTGTAGCGGCGCTGGCTTATGCCCAGTTCCGTCGGCGCGGTCGGCGCAGCCTGCGGCGTCGCCGTCACAGGCGCCGTCCAATCGCTGGATCCGGATTGGTTGTAGACAGCAACCGCCAGTTCATAAGCTTGGCCGTTTACCAAACCGGTAATGGTGTGCGCTGACTTGTAGGGGATATCAAATTCAACCGTCGTCCAATCGCTGGTCTGGCTGTTGCCGGCCGGACGCCAGCGCAAACGGCTGCCGGCGATGCTCGAGCCGTCCGCAGGCAATGCCCATTCGGCGGTCAACTGCCCGTCGCTTGCGATGGCATTGATGGCACCGGGAGCGGTCGGCAAGGAATACAGTTTGATGAATTTGACGGACGTCCATCTGCCGGTACCGGCCGCATTGACGGCGGCGGCGCGGAGCTTCCAGGTAGCATCGACTGGCAGCGTTTCCGTCGTGAACGTCGTCTGGGAGCCGTCAACCCGGCCTAGCCGGTGGGTCTTCCAGCCGGAATATTTTTTCCGCTTGTATTGGATGATGTATTCGCTGGGTTGCGGACCGGCGTCAAGCGGCGGCTCATTCCAGCTGACTTGTATCTGATCGCCGGCGCCGACTCGCTCCAGGCTCAAATCGCCGGGGGCAGAGAGAATGGTGATAGTTTCACCGGACGCTTCCGCGGACCAGGCGCTTGGACCCGAATCGCCGACCGCCCTGACCCTGACACGGTATTGTATCGGCTGACCATGCGGGTCTTTGGGCTCCAGCAAATCGGTGATGGTGGCCGACTGCCCTTCCACTTGCAGGCTGCGATTGGCCTGATCGTAATAATCGTGATACCCCTCGGCAGTCGTTCTCCACTGGACAATGTAATGATCAATCGGACCAATCCCGGTCGGCTTCGTCCAAGCAACGTGTAATTGCTTGTTGCCGGAAGGCACGACTTCCTCGATAACGGGAACATCGAAAACTGCGGTCAGAGGCGTCGGCTGATCATCGGCCGACGCGATCGTCCCGACAAAGCCGAAACCGATAAAAAACAAACCTAGGCAAGCGGCGGCAAAAAGCAAGCTTGACCTCGATCCTAACCGGCGAGGGAACGATAGGATTAAACCGGTAGTAATACCTCCTTCGGTACGATCTGTCATGGAGAGTTGGGAGTCTCTTTTGACTCTATCTTCTATTATTTTCAATAATACATCATCTTGACTGAATTTTATGTTGTGTTATGCACATAGCTCTCGATTAAGAGTTTTTGAGGATAGCCGCCGTTCTTCTCAACCGGTTAAAATCTCCTGAGCCGCTCCTTAAACACGTACGAGCGGCTGCGTTTGGGGGCGGGCTTGGATTCTTTGTTCATTCCCGCAACAATATGGCTATAATGGGCGTCATGGCGCAATTTGAAAAGCCAAAGCTCACAAGCAAAGATACCTACGAACCTCTGGGTCTCAACCAAGACCAGGTCTACCAGTTGGTCGATGAAATCGTCCAAGACCTCCGGGAAGCGGAAAACGACCCCGCGCGGCCGCTTGTTTTTTACGCGACCCAAAACGCCCGGCCGCTCGGCCGGGAAATTGTCTGGAAGATCGTTTATTTTAAAGTTGGCGGCGACCCGAGCCGACCCGATCTCATCAAGGGGGATTTGGACGGCGGAGATTACCCCTACGCCCTTGATTTGGCCAGCGGCTCCCTGTCGATCAAAAACGCCCTCGATGACAGACATATCAATCTCAGGCCGCTGACCCGGCTGGCAACCTCTCCACCCGACCCGGACTCGCAACTGGGAAAAAGCTACCTGAAACACCATCAGTCAATGGCAAAAAGCGTCGATTACATCAATCAAAAACTGGCTAGTTTCGACAACCGGTAAGCCGTTCGCCGGCATCTGAACTGTTTGACACAGCCGGGGTATAAGTATATAATCTAGAGCACTTTATTAATTTATTGTGAGATTATGGAAAATCAGGCCCCCAGACCGGAAGTGGGCATGGATCCGGAAACCCCTATCTTGAACGAGTTTCTGGAACACGGTATCGACAATGAGCAGGATTGTTTCAAGGTCCTCTTGGCTGTGCTTAACGGCATCGCGAGGTATATAGATTACATTCACCACTGCGAACCCGCCAACGCCGCGATCATCAGGGACGCCGGCCATCAATTGCTTAACGTGGCTTCCCTGCTCGCCCAGTTCAAGGGGCTGCACCTGCCGACGGCTTATGCGGAACGGCTGGCTCAAATCGAAGAAGCGAACGGCGTGAAATACAACAGGTTCAGACGCGGCCTGCTGCAGCCCACCGGCGCGGATATAGTTGCAGTCGCCAACAGCTGGCAGGCGATGCAAGAAGGCCAGAGTTTGCACGACGAGCAATTTCACCCCGCGGTCATCAACAATCCCGAAATCTGGAAATTGGGCCATTATGCCAACCACATCTCCAAATTGCCCCTTTATTTCTTAGAAGGCATGGACGGGGAAAGGTCGGAGACCGATTCCAGCAAGGACTTGGCCGATCTGACGGCTTTCGGTATCAAATTGATAACAGAATTCATCGGTCAACGCCTGCCTGACACGCCGGTTCACTCTTCTTAGGCTCTTGCCGGGAATAGCAAAAGAGCCGATCCGTAAACCGCGGTGCTATAATTGGAAGCGTGAAATCAAACCCCTTGCCGTAATCTTGGCGGCGGGCTGGTGGAACGGCAACCGACTCGAAATCAGTGACAGGAACAGAAAAAACATGGACCCGGAAACGACGGCACAACCTCTGAGGTGATGAAAGCCCGGGAACCCTTGATAACTTGCTGCCAGCAACTAACGGATGAAGATATTGACTGTCGGGCATGATACGGACGCTGGAACGAAGAATTGACGAATTAGTCGCGCCGGTCACTGCCGGGCGGAAAGGCGGGAGAGGTGCGACGCGGTAGGGTATCCGTTCTGCGCTGCGTCCCCTACGCCGCCGGCTTGTTGGCGTTGCTGACCGCCGGTTTGCTAGCCATTTATTTCAACGGCAAACTGACGCCGGGGACGGAATTCGACCAGCCGGAGCAAACGCGCAGCCAAGAAGCGCCGGCAAGCGTTGAGGCGGCCGGAGCAACAACCGAGGCCAGCGCCGGCGCGGAAAATCTTGAACAACCGGCTACAATGGTTGTTGATGACGAGATCGCAGCCGAACCGGCGGCGGCAGAAGAAACCGAGGAACAGCCGGCCGTAACAATCATGGAGGACGAGCAAACGGAGCCGCCGATTGATACGGATGACACGGCCATGACAGTCGATAACGACCGCTACCGCCGGCTGTTTGACGCGGCCGAGCTGCCCAACCTCCAAGCCCTGTCCGACTCGCCGCCGGTCATTACCGGCGATACGGCAACGGACGACAGGATCAGGCGGATTGCCGAAGGCAGGGGTTATCGGCGGCGCCCGGAACCCGCCGACGTTTCCAAGCTCGTCCTAGCGGAAGGCAGCTTTCATTATTTGCAACCCGAAGCGGCTCAGGCCTACTGGGACCTCAGGGACGCCATGGCGGCTGACGGGATTGCCGTCCGGCTGACGTCCGCCTACAGGGATTACGACCGGCAACGGCAAATCTTCCTCGGCAACGTCGCGTCGCCTTACGCTGATATCAGCGTCTTCGAACTCTTGAAAACCGTATCCATTCCCGGCTACTCCAAACATCACACCGGCTACGCCGTCGACTTGGGCGAAGGCAGCGAGTTCACCTTCCACAGGTTCGCCGAATCAGCCAGCTATCGCTGGCTGTTGGCCGACGATTATGCCAACGCCAGAAAATACGGTTGGATCCCCAGCTACCCACCGGGGGTCAGCGCTCAGGGTCCTAACCCCGAGCCTTGGGAGTTCGTCTATGTCGGCGTCGAGCCGGCCGCGGTCAGATAAGGGTTAACCGGCCAAAGCGGCGGCTCCCGTTTAGAACTTCTTCTTGGAGCGGCCGCCGTTGCTGATGCCGATGATGATGGCGAAGACGGCCATGATGCCGACGCCGACCGCCGCTATGATAATGATGAAGAACAGGGTCGCGTTGTCTGTTTCGTCGTCAACGGTCGTCCCTCCGCTTTGCCGTTGTTCGCCCGCTTGTTCTGCTTCGTCGTCAGACTCATCTTCTTCGTCTGCTTGCTCCGCTTCGTCGTCACTCTCATCTTCTTCTTGTTCGTCGGCCTGTTCGTCGGCCTGTTCGTCACCGGTGTCGGCCGGTGGCAAGTCAACGACCGGGGAGACCCTGTAGGCGACCTCATCGCCGGCTTCGACCTGGAAACAGAACTCCTGGCCGTGGTCTTCCGGCGTCACCGTGATATAGAAAGAGCCGTTTTCAATCGCGGCGTCGCTGTGCAGCAGGCTGTCGTCGGCGAAAGCCGCCTGATCGCAGCCGCTGACGGACAGCTGGTCAAGCCGGACCGCCGCCCCGATGGTAACGTCCCGGTTGGTCGCCACCTTGATAATCGTGTCGGAACCCTTCTCGGTCTGGCTGACGTCAGTTATCACCAAATCAGGCTGGGTATCGCCGCCCTCGTTGCCTCCGGTCTCACTGCCGGTTTCCTCCGGCTCGACCGGCGTTGACGGCTGTTGGGGCTGGGAGACGGTACTGCCGCCGGCCGCCGAGGTGGTGATGTATTCGGCTGAAACGTAAGACAGGACTACCTTGATGTAGTCGGTGTCGCGCTGCGGCCAGAAGCA
>VXPC01000023.1:16453-29293 GCA_009839685.1 Candidatus Saccharimonadota bacterium
GTCGGTGTCGCGCTGCGGCCAGAAGCAGTAGTCGGTGTTTTCCTCGAAAGTGATGGTGGCGCTTTGAGAAGCCGTGGCATCGTCTAAGACCAAGCCGCTGCCGGCAAAATCGGTCGAGGCCGCGGCGTCGCAGGCCGCCTTGTCAGCCACCTCGATGACTTTCCAGCCCGTGACGCCGGTTTCGGCCAAAGTGACCGTCAACTGGCCGCCGGCCACCGAATGGCTGTAGGTGGCGGTTACTTGTTGGGCCTGCTGGCCGAAAGACACGCCCCAGCCCAAGACGCCGGTCGCCAGGAAAAGCCCGGCCAAGACCACCGTGCCCAGCAAGGTGATGAACCGCAGGTTATTAAAAATCGACGACAGACCTGTGTGGGCCGCCGCCGCGGACTCGTCTTTCGCTTGTTTCGTCTTTTTAGCTTTCATGGGGTCGTTGTCAACCTTTCGTTCTTTGGTCATTTTTACAAATATTAGCATAAACACCATACCGCCCGTCAAGTGCCGTTATTGGCCGAACCTCCCGGCCGGCGGTCTAAAAGGTTTGACTGAGATCGGCAAAAAACGTTTAATAATAGGGTCGGCCATTGGCCGCGGTGGCGGAATTGGTATACGCGCGCGACTCAAAATCGCGTTCCCTTGCGGATTGAGGGTTCGAGTCCCTCCCGCGGCACCAGCTCGGCGCACAACGAAAGCCGCGAATCACTTCTCGCGGCTTTTCTCATGTTCGGAACCGCTAGCCAGCCTGATCGCTGTCGTCCTTGTTCATGAGGTTGGACAAGGCGTGTTGGAGAATGTCTCGCAACTGGTAGGCGTGCTCAATGCTCATGCCGACCTTGGCGATGGTTCTGGGCTGATTGTCGCGGTTGATGGCTGCGCTCTGCAGGAATTCGATGACCACCCCGCTCTTGCTGACGTTGACGCTGGTTTCGTTGGTGTAGACGGTCTTCTCCTCGCTGAGGTCGGAAATAGCCACGAACAGCTGTTGGGAGTCGTAGTTCTTGGAGCCGGGCAGGTTGGAAAACAGCGATTGGAATTCGCTCTTGGCATTGCCGGCCTTGCGCTTTTTGTAGCCGGCCAGGCGCAGCAGGTGCTGGACCTTGGAAAACGACAGGTTGAAATAGTTGGCCAGCAGGTAAATCAGCTCCTCCTTGGGCCTGACCCGCCCCATCTCGATCAACTCCAGTTTGGCGGTCGGCAACTCGACCGCCCCGCTGACGTCGTCGATCGTCTTGTTGGCATCCAGCCTGATCTTTCTCAACTGCACGCCGAAGTCCTCGAATTTCTTACTCTCGCTCATACCCTCATTATAGCTTACTTTGCCGATTTTAAATTACTAAAAAAGCCGGCCAGACACAATCCGGACCCGGGCTTTGTTTATAATGGGGCTTAAGGTATACGCGGGCCGCTTGCAGGATATGCGGGCCGCTCGAACAAATGTCCCAAATTTTACAAAACGTCGATCTGGCCCCCCTGACGAGCTTCGGCGTCGGCGGGCCGGCGCAAGCTTACCTGAAACTGGACAGCAGCGCGGCTTTCAAGCGCTTCCTCAGGGTGGCGGATCCACCCGGTTTCGAATGGCTGCTAGGTTCGGCGACCAACGTCCTTATCTCCGACCGCGGCCTTGACGGGACGACCTGGCACTTTGCCGGCGGCCGGCTCGCTTTTGACGAGGCGGACGGCCTGCTGCTCGCCGACGCCGGCGCCGTTTGGGACGATCTGGTCGTCTTCGCCGTCGCACGCGGTCTCTGGGGCGTGGAACTGATGAGCGGCATCCCGGGCACGGTCGGCGGCGCGGCCGCCATCAACATCAACGCCTACGGCCAAGCCCTGGCCGACGTTCTGGCTTGGGTCGAAGTTTACGACCCGCTTGAGAAAAGCTGCCGGCGGATTGCTTTCGATGAAGCGGACTGGGGTTACAAGCGCTCCCCCTTCGCCGACGGCCGGCAGGCCGTTCTCAGCCTGGCCCTGAAGCTGGAGAAACGGCCGACGACCGAGCTCCGCTACGGCACGGCGCTCAAATATGCCGCCGATCGCGGCCTGGACGCCGGCTCTCTGGCAGAGCGGCGGCAAATCATTCTCGGCGTCCGGGCCGCCGCCGGCTCCCTGCTCGACAGTTCGGAGTCGGGGTCGGCCAGAACCTGCGGCTCCTTCTTTAAAAATCCGGTTATCGGCCGGGAGAAAATCGAGGCGGTTATCGCCCACGAGGAAACTAACCTGACAGCCAAGGAGCTGCTGGCCATGAACCGCCTGCACGGCGGCAGCGCGGGACGGGTCTCGGCCGCTCACGTTCTGCTGGCGGCCGGTTTCAAGCGCGGCCAGCGCTTCGGCCGGGTCCGGCTGCACCCCGATCACGTCCTTAAGGTTGAAAACTTCGCTTCCGCCTCAGCCCAGGAAATCTACGACACGGCCAGATTAATCCAGAAAACTGTTAAAATGAGGTTGGACATAGACTTGGAGTTCGAGGTCAAGACGATGGGCGTCTTCGACGACCAAAAGTAAAACAAAACTGGAATCATGAGTGGCGCCGACCGCGAAATCAGCAAAACAGAGTTACTCGAAGTCATGGGCGGGCGGCTAGATCGGGGCGACCTCGACCTCATCGGCCGGGCCTACGATTTCGGAGCCGCCTGCCACGAGGGGCAGTTGCGGGCCTCGGGCGCGAGCTACTTCGAAGGGCACTGCGCCCACGTCGCCCTGCACCTCTACCAACTGGAGATGTCGCCGGCTGTCATCATCGCCGGACTGCTGCACGAAAGCCTGCGCAAAACGGATACCGGCCCCGACGCCTTGGAGCGGCGATTCGGCCAAGAAGTCGCTTTTCTGGTGGCGAAAGTCAGCGAACTGGGCGAACTCAAATACCAGCACTACCGCCGGCATGTCACTTCGCTGAGAAAGTTTTTCGCCACCGTCGCCCAGGATGCCCGGGTCATCGTTATCAAATTGTGCGACCGCTACCACAATCTGCAGACTCTGGAGCATATACCGGAGGAGAAACGCCTGCGGATTGCCGAGGAAAGCATGCTGATCCATGCCAACTTCGCCCAGAAGCTCAACTTGACGCAGCTCCAGCAGCAAATCAACGACGCCGCCCTGCCCTACGTCCTGCCCGAGGATTGGCGCCGGGTCAAAGCCCTGCAAAAGGCTTTCCTGGCCAAAGCCAACAAGCTGGTCGAGACCATCTACCGCCAGTGCGCCGCCGGGCTGAGCAAGGAGCTCGGCTACACGCCGGCCATCGACCGGCGGGTCAAGAGCACCTACAGCCTGTATAAGAAACTCAAGGCCAAGAACTGGGACATCGACGCCATCTATGATATCGTCGCCCTGCGCGTTATCGTCCGGGACATGAAAGACTGCTACCAGGCCTTAGGGATCATCCACGCCCGCTGGCAACCGTTGGACAGCCGTTTTAAAGACTACATCGCCTCGCCCAAGCCGAACGGCTACCAGAGCCTGCACACGACCATCTTCAGCGGCGACGGTCTGGCGGTCGAGATCCAGATCAAGACGCCGAGCATGCACCGCAACGCCGAGTTCGGCCCCGCCTCCCATCTCGGTTACAAAGGCGGCCAGGACAAGCTGTTGGACCGCGAGGGGGCGGTCAAGAACCAGTTCGACTGGTTGGAGCAATTGGAGTTGCCGGAAGGCGGCGGAGATGCCGACGAAGAATTGAAGCGCCTGAAAACCGACCTGTTCGAAGGCCATATCTTCGTCAAGACGCCGCAGGGCGATGTCATCGACCTGCCTGAGGGCTCGACGGTTTTGGATTTCGCGTTCGCCGTCCATACCGACTTGGGCCTGACGGCCCGCGGCGGGTTGGTCAACGGCGTCTACAGGGCTCTCAAAACTCCGCTCAAGGCGCATGACACCGTCGAAATCGTCACCGACCGCAAAGTCAGCCCCCAGAGCAACTGGCTGGACTGGGTGAAGACGCCCAACGCCAAGCAGCGGATCCGCAATAATCTGGCCCGCCGGGACCGCTGAAGCCCCGGCCCGGCTTGTAAAATATCACAAAAGATATAAAATAGGCCTGAGTGTACGGAAATGAATACTAATAAAAAAATCGGCCGGTTGATTCAGCAAGTCCGCCAGCAACGCGGCCTGACCCAGGCCCAGTTAGCCAAAATGATGAGCACCTCGCAGAGCGCCATCAACCGGATCGAGCACGGCAAGCAGAATCTCAGCCTGGAGACCGTCAAACGCTTCAGCCAAGTGCTGCAGCAGGCCCTGGTCAACTTCAATGAAAAGAATATATCGCTACGCATCAACGGCGGCCGCAAGCTGGCCGGCGAGGCGACGGTCGACAGCGCCAAGAACACGACCTTGGCCCTGATGTTCGCCGCCCTGCTCAACGGCGGCCGGACGACTTTGAAGGGCGCTTCCAGAGTCGAGGAGATTTTCCGCATCATTGAAGTTTTCGAGAGCATCGGCGTCAACGTGCGCTGGGTCGGCGACGATTTGGAGATCAAGCGCCCGGCCCGTTTTGACATCGGCAACATCGACGACGAAGCCTGCATGAAGACGCGTTCGGCCATGATGCTGATCGGCCCGTTGGCCGGCGAGATCAGGAAGTTCACCATTCCTTTCAGCGGCGGCTGCCGGCTCGGCAAACGCTCCATCAACGCCCACGCCTACGCCTTGGAAGAAATGGGCGTCAATATCAACACGACCGACGATTTTTACCAAATCAACTCCCGGCTCAGAAAAGCGACGCGGCCGATTACCATGTATGAGAGCGGCGATACGGCCACTATCAACGTCATTTTGGCGGCCGCCAGGGTCGAGGGACCGACGCTGTTGAGGATGGCCAGCTCCAACTACCAGGTCCAAGACGTCTGCGTCTTCCTCAAGCAACTCGGCATCAACGCCAAATGGCTGGACAGCTCAATCCTGATGATCGAGGGCAGGGGCAAATTGGTCAAGAAAGACATCGACTATTGGCCGGCCGAGGATCCGGTCAAGGCGATGACCCTGATCGCCGCCGCCATTACGACCGATTCGGAAATCACCGTCAAGCGAGCGCCGCTGGATTTTCTGGAACTGGAACTTCTGAAAATCAACAAGATGGGCTGCAAGACGGAAATCCTCAAAGAATACAAGGGCCGCAACCGGCAACTGCGCCTAGGCGACGTCTTAATCCGCCGCCACGGCGGCAACCTGACGGCCTTGGAAGACAAAATCAGCTGCCGCCCGTATCCGGGCATCAACATCGACCACCTTCCCTACTTCGTCCCGATTGCCGCCACCGCTTCGGGTACGACCCTAATCCACGACTGGGTTTATGAGAACCGGGCCATTTATTACACCGAGCTCAACCGGATCGGCGCCGACGTCCAGCTGGCCGACCCGCACCGGGTCTACGTCCACGGACCGACCAAATGGCACGCGGCCGACCTGTCCTGCCCGCCGGCGATCCGGCCGGCGACCGTCAACCTGATCGGCATGCTGGCGGCCCCGGGCATGAGCACTCTGCGCAACATCTACACCATCAACCGCGGCTACGAGAACATCGCCAAGACCTTCAACGATCTGGGCGCCGACATTGAGATTATCAAGGATATCTGATTACTGGAAACTGGGGTGAGCGATGGGGATTGAACCCACGACCCTCGGGACCACAACCCGATGCTCTACCAGCTGAGCTACGCTCACCGCAGAACCGGCAGCACGGCTGCCAGTCCTTATAAATGTACCACAAAAGACCCTTGGGGATTCAAGCGGCTCCGAACCGGACAGGGTTAGAAATCGTCGTCGCTATCCTCAATGTTTTGTTCGGACTGCCGTCTGGAGAACAGGATGACGGCCATAATCGCCACGATGCCGACCACGGCCACTATGATGCCGACCAGCCTCAGAGCGTTATCTTCTTCCCCGTCGTCGCCTTCTGCGGAGCCGGCGCCTTCTTCCTCTTGTTCGTCCTCAGCCGTCTCGGTTTCCGCCTCTTCGGCTTCCTCTTCACCCTCTTCGGGCGCCGGCTGCTCTGCGGGAGCGGCGTCGACGCCGGCCGGAACCGGCAAGCCGCTAACCTGGATCAGGCCGTAGGCGTAGCTGCCGTCTTCAGCCGTTCTGAAGCAATACCACTTGCCGTTGTCACGCCAGCTCAAACCGCTGACTTGGCGGCCGCTGAAAACGCTGCGGGGGGATCGGTCGAACGATCTGGCTACGCAATCGGTAGTGCCGCTGACAATCGTGACCTGAATCTCGCCGGCGTAGTTTTCCCGGTTGACGACGGTCAGCAAACTGTTGCCAGACTGGGAAACGCTCAGGGCCAGCGGCTCGCTTGCGATTTCCGGTTCGGGCATCTCTTCGGCTTCCTCCTCGACCACCTCTTCCTCAACCGTCACGCCCAACACTTCGAACTTGGCGTACCCGTAATTGCCGTCGGTGTCGGCGACCTTGAAGCAGTACCATTTGCCGTTATCGGCAGGAGTCAAGGTCAGGAAACGGGCGTGGGGGTCGGCCGGGCCGTAAACCAGGCCGTCGGAGTCGCAGGTCGGCTCTTGGGCGAAAGGCCCGGCGGCCTGCCAGGTGTTGGAATCGAGATTGTCGTCGCTGGCCAGCACCGACAGGGCGGTGTTGTTCTGGACGATGCTCAGTACCGGCGCTCTGGTTTCCGGATTATCGGGAGTGACCACGCCCTGCTGGGCCGAGACGGCCGGCGCCAAATAAAGGGCGGCCGCGAGCAAAGCGGCGGCGATAATAACGTATTTGCTGACTGGCCGGATGGCGGTTCTCATGACGGCGACTCCCATATGATGATAAATTATTCCAAATATAACCCCGCAGGGGTTGTCTAAATTATAACTGTAAGTTGCGCCGATTGCAAACAGGCGGCCTCGGCAAAAATTCACTCGAGCTGGGGCAGGCCGTCTTCAAGATCGACCAACCAGTCGTACAGACCCAGCTCCAGCAGGAAAGCCTCGATGTCTTTGTCCCAGCCGAAGAAGATCAGCACGCCGACGGTAATGAAAATCAGGGCGAGAATCCGGCGGAAAGGGCTGGCCGGGTTGCTGAAGAAAGCCAGCTTGGCGACGGTTTTCTGCCCGAAGACGGCCACGGCCGCCAGCACGGCCACCAAACCGACGACGAACACCAGCAGATACAACAAGCCGACCGAAAAACTCTCGGCGGCGATGTAACCCAGCACCGTCAGGTAAGCCGGGCTGCAACTGGTGAAGACGGGGCCCAAGCTGGCGCCGACAAGGATGTCACCGGCTGCGCCGCCTCTCAAGACCCCCTTGCTGAGCAGTTTTTGCGAGGATTTTTTCAAACCGACGGCCTCCACGACGCGATCCCACAACCGCGGCCAGAACGTCAGCACGCCGAAACCGATCAGAATGGAACCCGACAGCCAGCGCCAGACGTAATCCGGCACGCCAATCAGGGCCGTCGAGGCCTTGAGCAGCAAGGAGAAAACAATGACCGAAACGGCCAGCGCCAAAATAATTCTCAGCGGCTTGAGAAAAGATTTGGAAGCCGTGCTGCCGCCGATCACGATCGGCAACATCGGCAGCACGCACGGCGAGACGACGGTCAGCACGCCGGCAATCGCGGCGGTCAGCAAAAAACCGTACTGGATGCCGCTTTCCACCTTACGACTCCCCCGAGGCGGGCGGTGGCAAGATGATCTTTTCAATCATGAAAACCAATCCCATTTCAGGCTATTCTACCCCAAATCGGCCGGTTGGCGAACTCAGGCGCGGTCTATCGTCTCCCGCAAACGGCCGCTGCGGGTGCGGGTGAGCGTCATCTTGGCCTGCGGTTGGTAATGCCCGAGCCGTTCGAAAGCCCTGATAACCGCCAGCTGGCCATCCGTGAAATCGCCGGCCACCGAGCGCATCAGCAAAGAGGCCGGCCCTAGACCCGGCTGCGGACTGGCGATTGGCTGTTTTTCCAGAATGTGAGCCGATTGCAGCTGGTCGCCGACGTACTTGACGCCGATCTCGCGCGTCGCCCAGACCTTGAGCATGCTGATATGGCCCATGCCCCGCCAACCGCCCTCCGGCGGTGTCATCCAATAAGTGTTGACATGGTGGGAGTTTTCGTCGCGGACGTATTCGGCGTAAGCCAGCTCGCAGATATCCGGTACGGCCGAATCGGACAGGTATTTGACGGTATAAGCCGTGCTCCCTTTGGGGTTGTTGGTCGCGTAGGGGTCGTCTTTGCTGTTGTCATAAGCCGCCTCGCGGTACTCCGTAAGCCGGTCATTTTGGTCGCGGACTATTTTTTCACGGGCGTAAACGGCCCCGTCCTCCTTGGTGATATGCAGGATTTCTCCGTCCGAATTCCGCAGTGTCCGGCCGCGACTGTCGATTACGTTTTGCCAACCGGGGCGCGACAAGTCCGCCTCCGGCCAAGCCGCGAGCAAAGCCGAATGTTCTTGGCGGAGCGGCTCCTTTAGAATTTCCGCCAGGAGCCGCCACTTCTCAATCTCGGCCCCCATAGCCATTATCTCCATCAAATCCGGCAAATCCGGCGGGAGCGTTTCTTGGGATCTTATCTTCTCCATTACGAAGGCTCGTCAGCAATTGATATTCGAACAACCCTTCTTCCCGGCCGGCAAAATTGCGCCGGTCAGTCGGGGTAACCTATATAATGACATCTAAGGTACTTTTGGTCAAATAAACGCTGCGAGCCTTTGCCGGACCAGCGAAGCGTTTGCCAAGCGGCCGTTTTATCAACGAGCCCGAATGGGTTATACTGGACGGCGATTAGATGAAACGAAGATTCTTGCTATCTGATTCGGAGCTGCAGACCGAATTGTTGCGGCAGTTGAACGAAACCGGAACCCCGGCCGGCGAAGGCCGCTGGGTTTTGGCGGGCGGCATCGACCCCCGCGGCGCGGCCGGCGACCTGACGCGGCAAGCGGAACACCCCGACGCGGCGGTCCTGCACGGCGACAAAACGTCGTGGCGCGTAGACGGCAGCTGCGCCTCGTTCGACGGCAAGCATTTGGCCGTCAAGACGGACTTCGACGTCGAGGGCGGCGGTTTCAGGTCGGGCCCGATCCGGATCTTCAAGCACGACGGCCGGCAATGGGCGCCCGATTACGAAATCAAGCAAGAAGGGTTTTACGAAACGTTTTTGCGGGGCGGCTCGCTGGTGGCCCAGCACTACGACGGCGTCCGGATTTTCAAACACGGCAAGAACGGCTGGGTGGTGGAACAAAAATTGCTCGACAAGGACTGGCTGCCCGGAGCCGACATCACCAACAGGCTGCAAGTTCTGTCGCTGGCGGACGGCGCCTTGCTGCTGACCAGCCGGGGCTACGACTTTATCCGGATACTGGGCAGAGGGGCCGACGGCTGGGTGCTGGAACAGGAGATTGAAAAGAAGCATTGCCCCAGATTGGATCTGGCAAACAAGGTCAGCAGGTTCACCCAGCTGGCGTCCCTGAGCGGCGACCATCTGGCGATAGCCGATACCGAAGCGGGCACCGTCTACGTCTTTCATAAGTCGACGGGAGGCTGGGTGCTGGAGCGGAAAATCACCAAGGAGGAATGTCCGCTGCTGCGCATGCCGGCCAAGAACGAGGACGGCGGGTATCCCCAGTTGTCCGTTGCTTTGAGCGGCAACGTCCTGGCGGTCGGCGCCTCCGGTTTCAACGCCGTCTGCGTCTTCCGCAAAGCGACGGCCGGGTGGAAGCTGGAGCAGGAGCTGACCGAAGCCGACTTGGGCGCATCGGCGCCGCGCGGCAAAGGCCTGGGCGGCTCGGTCGCGATCAGGGGCGGCGTGCTGGTCGCCGTCGCCAGCCGGCCGGAAGAAGCCGCTTTCATTTTTGAAAGGACCGGCAACGGCGCTTGGGTTTTGGCGCAGGAAATCTCCAATGCGGCTTTCCCCGCGATCTGGCAGGGCAAACCCCAGTTCGGCAAGCCCCCCGCCGTCGCGGACGACGGCACCGTCATGATCAAAACCGTGCAGTCGATACGCCTGTTCAAACGGCGGGCCTGAGGTTTGGGCGGGAAGCGGCCTTTTCAGGCCGGCAACGCGCTTAAGGTTGTTATACGAACCGGACGGGGATAGAATGCTGGTTGGTATATGTCAATAAAGGAGGCTTGGATATGTCAACGCTGGAAAATATAGGGGGCATGCAAATGCTGAAAATGTCGGAAGAGGAGGTCTGCGAGCAGCTGCTCGGCGCCGGTGCGGTGGATATCAGGGACGTTGACGGCGGCGAGGAGCCGTTCCTCTACAGTTCGGGCAATTTCGGTCCGGGCTACGTTATGGTGAAAGGGCTGGTCGCCAGACAAGAGGTTTTCAAGCCTCTGGTCGAACAGCTGGCCATCAGGCTGATCGAAGAAGAGGTTCAGTTCGATTACATCGCCGGCAATGCGACCGGCGGCATGCTGCCCGCTTACCAGTGCCGCGAATATTATCAGGACCTTTCCGGCCAGGAGGTCGGCTACGTCTATATCAGGGGTTCGCGGAAGGAAGGCGGCCACAAGGAGCTGGTTACCGGTCTGGAGCACGTTCCGGAAAAGAAAAGCGGCGGCGAGACGCCCGGCTGGCTGGTGTTTGAGGAGCTGGTGAATTTCGGCGAAACGACAACGAACTCCGTCAAAGTGCTGCGCAGCCTCGGCTTCATCGCCTGCGAAGCGGCGACCATCCTGCATTACGCGCACGGCGAAGTCGACGACCGCCTGGCGGACAACGGAATCAACCTGACTTACCTGACCACCCTGCCCAGGCTGTTGGACGTGGCGGTGGAAACCGGCCACTATACCGCCGACACCGTCAGTTCTTTCAGGGAATTTCTGGATGATCCCAGCAAGTGGCAGAGCGACCGGAACATCACCCCGATACAAAGGTAGGCGGGGTGGCTGAAAAGTTCCTCTACGTAGGACTTGACCGCGACCGGCGGCGGCAGAACGTGGACCTCGCCAACCGCTTGGCGGCGGCCGAGACCGGCGACGGTTTCGGTTTCAAGGTCAATCTCGACCACGCGTTGATGTGGGGCGAGAGCTACGTCAAGGAAATCGTCGCGGCCGGCCGGGACGTTTTCGTCGATTTGAAGATGAACAACGGCCCGCGGACGATGGGCAATATTATGAACTGGCTCGGCGAACTGGGGGTTTCGCTGACCAACGCTTGGGCGCACAGCGAAGCCAACCTGGCCGGAACCCTGTCCGCGATTGAACGGTCCGACAACGTTCCGCGCGTCTTCGGCGTGACTTTCTACACCAGATGGGACGAAGCCTACGCCCGCAAGCATCACGGCATGTCGCTGCCGGCCCTGATCGGACACTGGTCGCGCGTTGCGGTTGAGAACGGCGCCGACGGCATAATCCTGCCGGCCAACCATCTGGAAGCCGTAGGCGATCTGGAAACACCGAAGCTCTGCCCGGGCATCCGCATGCTTGGAGACGCCGGCGCGGGCGAACAGCGGCAGGTCGGTTCGCCCTACGACGCCGCCTTGCGAGGAGCAGACATCCTGGTCGTCGGCAGCCCGATCCACTCGGCAGCCCGGCCCGCCGAAGCGCTGCGGACGTATTTGGATGAGATAGGACGGGCCGCAGCGGAGTTGCAGGCCGGGGAAGCTTGATGGCTGAACTGACCCGCGCCCAAATTGCCGAGATCACGCGGATAGCCCGCCGGGCCGGCGCGGCCATCATGGACATCTACAACCGCCCCGGCGAGTTGGAAGTGGTGGAAAAAACGGATCTCTCACCCCTCACCCGGGCTGATATCGCGGCCCATGAAATCATTACCCGCGATTTGGGCCGCTTGCTGCCGGACATACCGATTGTCAGCGAAGAAGGAGACGAGACCGCGAACCGCCGGCTGCTGGCCGCTGAGAAGTTTTGGCTGGTCGACCCCTTAGACGGCACGAAAGAATTCATCAGGAAAGACGTCGGTCACTTCGCGGTTTGCATGGCCCTGATTGAGGACAACAGCCCGACCTTCGGCGTCATTTACGCGCCCGCCTTGGATGAAATGTACTACGGTGGCAAAGAATACGGCAGTTATGAAGAATTGCGGGGCGGCGGGGCGGTCAAACTTGCCGGCGACGGCCAGCCTACCGGCGCCGTCATGGTCAGCCGCAGTCATTTGCGCCAAGAGACAAAGGAATACATCAGGCGCCATTACCCCGACCACGATCCGCTGGCAGTAGGCTCCCAGTTAAAATTCGCCCATATCGCCAAAGGCCTGGCCGACGTGTATCCGCGCATCGAACCTTACGGCTGCCATACGTGGGACGTGGCTGCCGGGCATGCGATTCTCGAGGGAGCCGGCGGACGGATGAGCCGCCCCGACGGCGCCGGGATGGATTACAGAAACGAAGACACGCAAGCCGGCCCTTTCATTGCCCGCCGGCCTTAGAGGCGCTCGGCCTTATTTCTTTCTCATCGATAAGACCGTCACGGATATCAGGACGACGGCCGCCGTGGCCGCGAGTCCTGCCACGATGACCAGCCAGCCGGGAAGACCGCTCTCCGAGCCTTCGGACAGGCTGGCGCCAGTCGCGCTTGCGGCGGTCGCCGGTTCTTCCGCGCCGTCGGCGGTCGATTGATCCTCCCCGGCCGGCGAACCTTCAGGATCAATCCCTTGCTCCGCGGCCGAAACGGCTTCCGGCTGATCGCCGCCGGGGGCGGCGTCCTGGTCGGCCGAACCGCCGGACGGAGCTTCGGCGGGTTGGGCTGCTTCCGTGCCGTGCGCATTGGTGTCGGGCTGCGACCCGTTCCCGCCGTTATTGTCCGGGCTGCCGTTTTGATTATCGCGCCGATCCGCTTCGCTGTCGGGGTGCTGGATCAGCTGCGCGAAGCTGTAGACGGTGTTATCGTCCCTATCGACCGCTTTGAAACAAATCCAGGCGCCGGCATGCTGCGGCGCCACGTCGGCGTAAGC
>VXPC01000016.1 GCA_009839685.1 Candidatus Saccharimonadota bacterium
CTTTTGGGTCTTCAGGCTCCTCGCCGGGCTTTTCAGCCGGCTGCTCGGTAGCGGACGACTCCATTGTTATTGTTTCGGGTTCGTTTGAATCACTCCTTAAAATGAGCGCCAGAATAATTACGAACGCCAAGGCGGCGACGGTTACAAAGGCGATTGTCGGGTTAAACTTGGGCTTGTCCATTTCTGTCTGCACCTCTCTGCTTCAGTTAATGTTAAGTATACAATACCCCCCCCCCTACGGATGCAGTCAAGTTTTTTTGAGACGTGGCAAGACCCCGGCAATTGGTTCCTCAGAAACCCACCCAAACAGCAACCATTGAGCTGTGGCGCGTCTTTTTCTCAGCCGTTTGGCTTCACGCTCTTGGGTCTTGTGGACCGATCTGCAGGTTGGCACGAGATATCGTCAGGCACCGACTCCCAGCCGCTCGGCGATCTTGCGGACCGTGTTACGGTTGCGGATAGTCATATGCTTGTAGAGATCCGTGCCGGGCAATCTCATTTGGCCGCTGCGGCCCAGCTTGTCTTTGTCCACCCTCCAGAGCAATGCCCCGCCGACAAATTCGACCGTGTCGATATTCGGGACGGGCGATACGTTCTCAGATAAGGCAAGCGGATCGTCGTATGCGGGCCACAAAAACATGATGTCGACCCTCGTTTGCCTATCGTGCGACCAATGCTTCGGGATGGCGGCTGCGATCCGGCCGATGTCGTCCTTGTCTTTTATGAGGACGTCGGTGACAACATTGAACTCGTCCCTTATGAGCCCTTCTATTTCTTCGGTTGTTTTAAAAGTCGCCGGACCGGAGAGGGAGAAGAAAAGATTGCCGCTGTTTATGTAGGTTGAAACGCCCTTGAAACCGGCCGCCGCCATGGCTTCGACCAGCCGTTGCATGCCGACCTTGTTCCTCCCGCCGATGTTGACGCCGCGCAGCAGAGCTACGTATTTGTTCACGGCTCTGTTGCGCCGCTTCCCGGCAGAGGTGTCAGTTCGCCGGAGGCGGCCGACTGTTCGAACCCTTCGGGAACCCAAGGCTGCCAACGGTCGGACCCTACATCTTCAAGATAGCGGTCCATAGCTTCGGTCGCCTCCCGTTCATATTCCGGACTGATCGCCTCCATAGCCTGGTTCAGTTTCTCTTCGGCAATCTTAACCTCCGGGTCATTGGCAAAAACGGCCTCGACAATCGCGCGGTTCAACTCGTCGCGCAACGGAGCTAACGCCAGCTCCTGCTTGGCTCTGAGCTGATTCATCTTAAAATGATAAGCGTCCAGCGGGCTGACCCCCGCACCCTCTAAATCTCGCAGTATTTCATTCATACCGCATATTGTACTCCTGACACCGGCCGGCCGCAAATGCCCTTTGGGGTAATTTGAGCGGCGGCGCCCCGCATTATTGCCGGCGGCGGGTCAATCTCTGGAACTTGATTCCCGGCTTCTGAACCCTGTGCCCCCATAATGCCTCGGAGCGCGGTTCAAATGTCCGGCCGCTTACCGGCGGTGTCAATTCGACTTGAGACTTTTTTCGTTAAAAAATCCTCATTATCTATATAGGTTAACGTTTTTTGTTGACTATTAACGTTAAATATATTAATATTCACCTATGAGAGCGAAGTTACAAAAAACCCTCGGGCTTAAAAAGCGCTACGACGAGCTGAAGGCCGGCAAAGCCTCCTTGCTTGATAAAATCGACGAGGTCGAGCTGGCGGAGCAGGTCTACAACTCCAATGCGATCGAGAATTCCACGCTGACTTTGGCGGAGACTTCCAAGATCCTGTTGGAGCAGTCGGTGCAGCGCACGATAAGTGTCCGCGAGCTGTACGAGGCTAAAAATTTGTCCAACGTGGTCACCTATCTGGGCAAGCGGAGGGATCAGAAAATCGATCTCGACCTAATCCTGCTGCTCCACCGCTTCCTGATCGGCGGCATCGACGACAGCATCGCCGGCCGGCTGAGGCGGCCGGGCGAATTCGTCAGGGTTGGGAGCCATATCGCTCCCGCGCCGGAACGTGTCGAGACGTTGCTGCTTGAGGCATTGCGCGCTTACGATGAGGACGTCGAGCGCGATTTCATCGAAAGGATCGCTCTTTTCCATCTTGAGTTCGAGCGCGTCCACCCTTTCTGCGACGGCAACGGCCGGATCGGGCGGGTGCTGATCAACCAGCAGCTGGCCAATCTGGGGCTGCCGCCGGTTATTATCAGGAACAAAAGCAAGCACCGCGACTACTACCCGGTCTTCAGCCCGTACCAGTACACAAAAAACCCCGGTGACGGCAGCAGAATGATCAAGCTGCTGGAGGCCTGCCTCGCCGAATCCCTGCACAAGCGGCTGGCTTACTTGGAGTCGAAAGAGATAGTCAGACTGACCCGGTTCGCCAAGGAGAAGAACCTGTCTCTCCAAAGCACGCTGGCCAAAGCCAGGCGCCAGACGATTCCCGCCTTCAGAGATAAGGGTATCTGGAGAATAGGGATTTGAGACACTGGTCAATATGGTCATAGCTTGGACATTGCGGGTGAGACAAAGCTGTTGAACCATACGTTTATTTGCTTTGTTTAACTATAAGTGGTATAATATACAAATAGTTAGCGCATTTCGCTTAGCGTACCTTGAAATTATGGCGATTTGCTGAACGGATTACCGGGCTTACGCCCTCCGGGCAAATCAAATTGACTGGTTGGCCGCATCCGCGACAACCGGCTCGGCGGCACGAACCCCTAAAGGAGTTCAATGTCCGCTGCTATCGTGTATCACCGATTAAAGGAGTATCCCCGTGCACGAAACAACAACCCCTGAAGAAACCCAGTCGGACACCAGCGCCAGATCACAGAATCTGGCCGCGGTTTGGGCTAGCGGCATCTGCCTCATCATCGCGATCGGCGCCTGCGGCGTCTTGGCAGTGCTAATTGCCACCGGCCACTCGGGACAGTTCGCTGTCGGCGAGAAAGTGACCAGGTACAGCTTCACGACCTTCCAGGAGATGTCCTTCCAGCAGTACCTGGCCTTGACGGCGGCCATGTCGCTCATGATCGGACTGCCGCTCTTCCAGTACTTCCGCTCGATGAAGAGGTACCGGGCCTGCCCTGCCTAGGAGCGGCCGCCAGTCAACCCCCTCCGGCAGGCAAACGTCTGCCGGAGGGGGTTGCCCCCAGTTAATCGCTGTAATTTCAACGTTTCAAACCCGGCATGCCCGGAGTCGGCATCGAGGTGACTCGCTGCTCTGAGCCGGTTCAAAAATATCCCGGATGTTAACCTTAAGGGCTAAACGCGATAAAAACTGGGTATTCGGTTTAAAAATACAGCGATTGGCTCCGGTATGAGCTCCGGCAGCGTATAAGCCTTGCCGGCTTATTTATTCCCAAGTACCCCAATCACGCCCCGTTTCAACCATAAGGACAGCAGAGCCGACGCACGGTTGGTATCCGCGCGATATCCTTCAGGAATTGCAAAATCTGTAACCTCAGCCTGGGAATTCATCGGCGACAAGCCGCAATCCCACAAACCCCGGCACTCGCGCCGGTTAAAGGGGAGGACATGCGGCAGGGATTGGTCAGAGAACGGAGCGGGCGACCTGAGCGGCGGTTTCTACCCGGTCGGCGCCGCCGATACGCCACACGTCAACTTGCTCGCCCCCAAGGCCGATAATAGCTTGCTCTACCTCGACGGATACGACTGACGTCCCGCCGATTATCAAGACCTCGGCCGGCAGGTGGTCGCGGATCAGAGCGGCCGTGTCCTCCGGCAACGAATCGGTGTCGGTATAAGCTACCACGGCCTTACTGTCGGCCGCCGCCAGCGTCACGGCCACGCCGAAGTCGGCGGTGGAGGAGCCGTCGACGATTATCAGCTTCACGCCGACCGTGTTACCGGCTTGGTCGCCCAGCAGCCGGCGGGCGACGAGAGCCGCAGTGGCTGCACGATCGCGTCCCGACAGCCGGGATATGCCCACGTTGTTCTCGTCCGCGTGAGCGACGTCCGCGATCTGGCTCTCCAGCTCATCGCTGATAGCCTTCTCGCCTCCCACCAACACGATCTGCTGCAATTGCTGTTCATAGTCGCGGATCAGGGCGGCCGACTCTTCGGGCAGCTCGTTGTCGTTACCCGTGTAGATAACTGCCCGGAGCCCATTGCCGGACGCCAACGCCGCCGCCGCGCCTATGTCGGGCGCAGACCAGCCGTTAGCGACGACCAGCGTCACGCCCCCGTCGATGTCACCCAATATCCTGCGGGCCACGTTCGCGGCCGTTGCGGCGCGATTGTCCCCCGAGGTGCGGGATATTTCCGACGCCGGCGAGGCGTCCCTAATTTCGGCCAGCACGTCGTCCGTGACCGACGACGAGCCGCCGACCACGATTACTGACGCCGGCAAAGTCTCGCGCAATAAGGCCTCCACTTCCAGAGGCAAGTCGTCAGCCGCGGTGTATAAGACCACGGCTCCAGGAATGCTGGCCGCCAGCAGCGAAGCCGCGCCGACATCGGCGGCATTCTGGCCGTTGGCTATGACGAAGAACGTCGCGGCCGGGGCCGGGAGGGCGCCATCTTCGCCCGTGACCGTGCCGCCGCTGTCTTCCGTACTCGTGTCAGTGTCCGGGCTTGTATCAGTATCCGTGTCCGTCGTGTTCCGGCCGACAATGATCGCCACGACGGCGCCTACCAGCAGCACCGCCACTATGATGGCTATTATGACCCCGGACTTGTTATTCTTCTCGTTCTCGTTGTTCTCTTCTGATGACACTCCAACCTCCCTATGTCTTGGATAATTTTAACTTGATTACGCGTTCCTGAATTGTCAGATGAACGCCGATTGCGAACCGCAATCCAACACGCGCCCATTGTAGCACGAATTACATAATCCGGCTATGGAAAGGCCCGGGTTTCAAAGCGCCTCCTCGCGTCGCCCGGCCGGCCGGTCGCGCTTGTTCCGAGCGGCTTAAGGCGTGCCTATTTTGAAATCGAATTGCCGGCTGATATCCAAAAAATCGCCGCCAGGCAGCAGGCTGTCTCCCACCGGACCCAAAACGTAATCGCCCTCGCCGACCACCAAGCGCTCCACCGCCAGCGCCGGCGTCTCATGGCCGGGACGGACCGTATAGCTGAAAACCAAGGTCTTGGCGAACGGGCTGAGCTGGCAAAGCGCCGGAATGGAATCCGTGCAGGCGAAAACTTCCGGCGGCGCCGGCCGCATCTCGACAAAATCGGCCCGGGCGCCCGCTATGTTAAGTTCCAGATAAGCGTTGTCGAGCTTGAGCCGGGTCGAGGCTTCGTGGCGGGCCAGCAAAGTGATGTGGAAGCCGATCGACTCGCCGGCGGCGTAAGTGCCCGCGGCCGTAGCGCTGCCGACGCCGCTGAAAGAGGCCTCGCCCTCCCCGATCGTGTAGCAGATAGTGTTGCCGGCAGTGCCGGAGCCGGCCTTGGAGGGTTCGGCATAGCACAGGCCGCCGAGAGCTTCATCCGGGCTGGCGCCAGGGTCCACGATCCTATCTCCGACTTCCGTTGGCCGGGAGGTCAGGTGCGTGACGAGCAACACCGAGCCGGCGCCGACAGCGGCGGCAACCAGCGCCGCCGCCGCAAGCGTGGGCAGGCTGAAGGCTCGTTTCTTAACAGGCATCGGAATGGAGAAATTTACTATCAGGATATCACAACCGCCGGCCAAGCTTAAGCCGTCCGTATCCGCGGATCCCCTCGACTACGGGACGCGGTCACGGCCGGCATTCCGCAACCCCCCCCCTGGCACGTGGTTAACTTTTCGAAAGGACGCTTAATTTTCGGCCGGCCGTCTCAACCAAGGTGCGGGCGTCATTCTCACCGAGGCTCATACCGGCCGCCAGATTCGTCAGCACGGCCCCGACCTCTTCCAGGCTGCCAACCGCACGGTTGATAGGCGTCCGGCTGCGATGCGCCTGCAGCATATGAGAGTTATGCTCCAGGGAGTGCCGGTCGCTGGCGTACTCAAGAACAGCGGCCGTATCAAGCAGCCAACCGCCATTCTCCAAAGACGTGCAGTCGACCCCGGCAGGATTCTCTGGATACGAAAAGTACTCCGCGGTCGACCAGCAGTCGGGATAAAGGTATTCCCTCCCGTAACCGGGGTTCACATACGCCAGTCTGTACTCAGAAGCCCGCAGCTTGCACTCCAGATAAGTCATGCCGCTGTTGGTTGCGCGCGCCCTTTCCGCGATGAAACCGCCGGCCGCATATCTGTAAATATCTATATCCCCTTGGTAACCCATGGCCACGTACGCCTCTACCAGCCAACCGGCGAAAGGAATCTCATCCTGCCTGCCCTCGGCTGCGGCTAGAACGGGGTCGACCCCGCAAGCCGCGTTCAGGGCGATGAGGCAGTCGCTTTTTTCATACTCGTCGACGCAGCAGTAAGGCAATTCCCCGCACGCCGACCGCTCCCGCTCGTCCCGCCAAGTAGCAAACGATTCGAAAGGGTGTTGCATTCCCCTACTATAACACCTCGGGAAACGCGCTCGGGTTGCCGCTTTGGATTCCCGTAATGCACGGGATCCGCGGCCTGGCAAAGTTCAAAAATACGGCGATCGGTTCTTGATCTGGGTCTGACCCGGCAATTCTCAAGGAACTGCCGGATCTCGCCCGGGTTGACTCCAGCTTACGCGGCCTGCTTGTCCATGATTGACATCCCCCTCAGCAACGATATGAAAATCGCGGCTGCCGCCGCTATCACGAACGGCAACGCCCAGACGCGGCTCTGCAGGAATGCTGACGCGAAAGTGGCGGGTATGAGGCCGAGAAAAATGCCGGTGAAACACTGGAGCGCAAGCTCCCTATCCTGCTTGCGTTCGGGAGGTGATGAGAAGTACGCGCCCGGAATCAGCAATCCCGCTGAAAGCGTGCACAGTACGAGCATCATGGACAGCGCCATGACCCCGTCGCCGGATCCGACTACGACCACCGCGAGAACCATCAACGCCGGCAGGGCGGTGACGTGGAGGCAGAGTGTAAACTTACTGATTTCCTTTTCCCACATGGCTTATTCCTTTCTGTGGTATCGGGAAGTTTTTTGCGCGAGCGAGTTTTAACAACCGGCCGGAGCCGGACAATCAACCCGGTGCGCGATTCGTCATTTATACGAGAACGAATCGCCGTATTTTCAAAGAGCAGACGGCATATTCTTGAATGCCATTACCTACATTATACAACTTATGGTTAATAAAGTCAAGAAAACGGGAAATATGCCCGTAATGCGGAGAGTTTCTGCAGATGGCCGGGTTGCGGCGTATCAACCGGGCACGGGCGTTACAGGACGCGGCGGTAACTGGCGTCCAGGTTGTTCTCCTGCAACCTGCCGCTCAGCAAACGCCAATCGATGAAAATCGGGCGGGTTTCGACCAAACCGCCGTCCTTAAGCAGGCCTAGACAATAGTAACGGCCGTCGTCTTCCTCCTCAATCAGCAACTCGCTCTCAGGCATGTAGCTGTGGGGCAGCAGGCTGCGGGCGGCATCGATGCTAAGCGACCGGCCGCAGTCCCCGGAAATCAGCGGACCGGACACCGAGACAGTCGCGCCCTTCTTCAAGCTGCTCAGTTTAAAAACGTAACCTCCCAGCTCTTCGTCCCAGTCTCCGGGCTGCACCCTGATATCGGACTTGGGCGGGGCGGGGGCCGGTTCGTCCTCACCGGTTGCCGGACCGAAATAGAGGTTGAAAAAGCCCCAGAAATTCTTGTTGCCGTTGCTGGTGCACCAGCCGTCCGTCTCTTCCCGGATGTCTTTGGAGGCGTAGACGTAAGGGGTGTAGATGTAAAGGGCGGCCGTCGCCTTGTTCTCGATATTAACCCTCATAGAAGGGCATTCGGGCCGGTGCGCCGGGTAGGTCGGGATCCGGTGGACACCGACCTTGTAGCTGAAGCGGTGGAAGCCGTTGTCCTGGTAATAAATGTATTTGCGCAAGGCCCAGGCGGCGCCCCGCACTTGGTCGTAAAAGTTCTTGGCGGACGCGCTGCAACCCCGCCCGTCCGGGCAGGCGAAGCCGGCCGCGCCCCTGAACTGCGAGCGCTCGGGGTGGGGGTCGGTCACCAGGGTCTGCTCTTTCTGCAGGGTGGTCAGCAGGACCTGGGGGTTGATTTCGAAATCCTGGGCCGCCTGGTGGATGATCTCGGCCGCGCCCAAGCCCCCGATGATCGACAAAGGCCGGTCATCTTTGTCAAACAGGCCGTAGTTGTCCCGGCCCGTTGCGGGGTTGTACTGGTACTCGAACAGGCAGGTATGAGCCGGCTCCTTGCCGCTGCCGTAACGGTCGCAATAGCCGTAGCCGAACCGGCCGCCGTCGCCAACAGTCGCTTTTAAGAAATGCTCGATGTCGCTGACCGACATCGATCCGTAGTCGACCAAGACGTCGTCGTCGATTATCCTCCCTCTCTCAAAGGGCACTTCCCTCAAGGGCGCCTTGACCAAGACCGGTTCGTAATCGGCCACCCGGTTGAAAACCCGCGACACGAAGCAATAATACTTGCCGCCGCTGCCTTCGGTCAGATCCACGGTGTTGCCGCCGGCTTCTTCAAAATAGGCGCCAGACGACTGGATGTAACCGTAGTGGCAGTTGTTCCGCTCGACCGGGCCCGAGTAATAGACGGCGGCCAAGCCGCTGCCCAGACCGCTGACCGTCACTTTCAACTGGCCGTCGTGCTGGCGGACGCTCAGGCTGGAATCCAGCCCGCTCCAGCCGAGTTCGTGAATGGCCGAAGACGGCCCGCCGGCCGCAACCAGCAAGAAGACACTCCCGACGATAACGGCCGCGGCAAACAGCGCCGACAAATTTTTGTTTTTCTTACGCATTTTTAAAATGTGACTGCTGGTAAGCGTCGGCCGGCAGTAATCGAACAATCGGCGACGGCGCTTACGCTTTTGCCCCTAATCATTCTAATCGTAACGCCGCGCAATCTCAACTTTCTTTTTTAACGCCCGACAAGAACCCCTAGACCCGCCGCCGGCCGCGGACGGGCGGCAGTGTCGGGATAAAGCCCTCAAATGTTGAGGTTGAAATCGGCTTCCTCGGCGCGAGCGCGTATCAGAAATGCCAACGGCCGGCGCTCTTTGACATCGCGCAAATCCCTCATGTCGGCCTCCAAAGCAACGGCCTCCCACAAAGACAGGGGTTGCCAATCCTTGCCGCTCCACGGCTTGATCTTCCCTTCCATGAAGTCGTCGCCATACAGCATGACATGCCTGGACAGCCGGCCGTCCCCCACCCTGTATTCTATGGAATATCTCCAACCGTAAAACCCTTCCCCCTTGGAATCCTGCCGCTCCATGCTGAGGTGCGCGTGGTAATTCGCGTCGGGGTTTGATGTCAACCTCGTCCGCCGGGCATCGAAACTGAGTTCGATAGCCGCTTTGTTGCCCTTGTGCTGGTTGCGCACGCAATCGAACAAGCCGTCGATGCTGGCCGCCGCCCGCTTGATAATTTCGGACGGGGCGGGTTCTTCCAGCAGCTGCGACCGCTCGAACATGCCGCGCCGCAAGGCCATCATCATCCTCAAGTCGTCGTTCAGCGGGGCGCCGGCCAGAGCCCGGAACTCGGCCAAAGCCTTGAAAACCCGCGGCAGGCTGCCGATGAAGTCGGCCGGGCGGGAGACGGCCAGCCAGACCAGGGGATCCAACCGCCGCTCCATGCCTTCGCTGACATAATCCTTGAAGTACGGCTCTTCATCCCCTTGCTCCATATGCCGGTACATCTCGACCGCCGCTTCCGGGGGCAAATCTATTTTGCCGTGGGCGTATTGCCGTAGGAAACCGACGGCTTCCACGTGCGTCTTGCCGACGAATTTGTTGCCGTTGCCGATCTCTATCGTGGCCGCTTCGCGCAAGATATCCAAGATATAATCCCTGTACTCGTCTTCTGAAAACACCCGCGACTCCCGGCCGTCTTCGCCGGCGGACGACCCGTCCGTCAGAGCCTCGAGTTCGACGGCTCCGGCGAGGGCGCCGATAAGGCCGGGGATATCCGACAGGCGCTCGGACAGCTGCTCCAAGTCTTCCATATGCGTCGGGGAGACACCCGTTTCGCGTTCACTGAACGGCAGTTCGCTGGACCGTGAATGTTTCATGCCAATCTTTGATTATATCAGCAGGCGCCGGCGTCTGACAACCGTAACCTAGCGTTCGTCGAGACCGACCAGACGCTACGGTCGGCGAGGTATGAACCCGGCACGGAATTTGGTATAATAGCGTCATAACATAGGGAGGTTGTATGTTCGGAGAAAGATCGTCGCTGCTTATCGGCGCGGACAGCTTTGAGAGGGCTTGCGGGGATTTGTACCTGCACGAATCGCTGGACGGGCAAGCCGTCAAGGCAATCGTCCGAGCGACCCACGACGCCGTCGAATCTATTAATAACAGGTGGTCCGCAAGAATCAACGTCTCAAAAGAAGACAAGCTCGACCAATTGCTCCACGTGCTGGTGGCGAAAAGAACCGGCCTGACACAACGGGAAATAGACGGGCGCATCGGAGCCGGCGTTGAACCGCTGGACAACGAGAGGCTGGCGAGAGTCCGTCAACTCGACGCCCTGCCGGTGACAGCCGGCCGGAAGGAGCTTGAACACGCCTTCGGCTCCATAATGTCGGAAATCAATCTGACCGAGATAGACATCCTGCCCGGGCATTTGAAGTGCCGCAGCCCCCTTGTCAATGAAAGGCATCAGCCCGTGGAAGAGCACGGCCCGGCGACAAATTGCTGGAGTCCGGGCGAGCTGCTGTCATCGACGCCGTTCATGAAATTCGACGCGGACACCTGCGAGCTGTTTTACTGGGGTAAAAGCGCGTACGGAGTAACCAGGGTGGTCGCTTTCCGGCGCGAGGACATAGGCGTGACGGAAATGATCAAGACCTACTATGATTACAGCAGCCAGCCGGCGAGAACGGAAGCGGTCAGGCGCGAGGAGCGCCCCGGGTACGCGCTTGAGAAGACGATTGAGAAAGATGAGCGCGAGGCAGGCCTCAATGCCGCGTTGATTCAATTCACTGCCAATGTCGTCGTGCCGACGGCCGACGGCCATATCAAGCGCCATTACGAGACCGCCTTTGACATAGAAGGGGCGATGCTGGGCCGGGCTTTCCGGTTCAAGCGTTACGACGACCGGGGCGAGGAGCCGCAAGAGATTAAGGCCTATTCAATCGAGGAAGCGAACGACGTCTTGAAGCTGAGAATAGAGGCCGACTCCAGCCTCGAGCTGGAACAGCGGTTCGGGCAATAGTCCCATCCGACCCGCCTGAACTAATCCACCATCTCTCCTTGGAGGCAATCGCTGTCGCGTAGTCGACGTCGGTCGGCTTGGGCGACTAGGAGCACAATTGCGTCTACAATATCTTTTGGAGCAATTTTTCAGTAGCTGCCTGGATTCTCACGGATCTTGTGAACTGGTACATGAAGGCTGCTTTCTCGCAAGCCGCGGCGTAATTATAAGTAGTATCGCAACCCCGCCAATCCGAAATTTCACCACATAACAGAGAATGAACTGTTTCAACCGCCTGCAACAGCAGGTCAAACTCCCGGTCGGCCTCGGGATCGTAATCCTCATCCTCAGGCGAGCAATACTCATTCGACCGCACCCTTTCCAAAGTTCCCTGATACGTTTCGACAAAAACTTCCATGTCAATGGCATTAATTAACTCGACGGCCCCGGCCACTCTGGAGACTATCTCCCGATTCCTTATTTCTTCAAGCGGCGCTTGCTCCGCTTGGTCAGGGTTGGTTTCAAAACGTTCTGTCATAGCAATAAATCCTCTCTTGCTTGCGTTGTATTATCTATATTATAACATAAAAAGTTATTTAATCAAATTATCCGGAGGCGAGCGCCTTCCATTACGTCAGGAATCTGCCGGCCCAAATGCCGATACCCTCGACCGCTTCGGCGTGCCGGTTGCAGTCGTCTCTGACTTCGCAATCGCCGCAATAGGACTGGGCCAAATTGAGGCTTTCTTCTCTCATCCTGTCGGCATGCCTGCCCGTTATGGTCGGGAAAAATATCTCGGCTCCGGCCCCTAAGCATTCCGCCCTTTTGCGCCAAGGCATTCTTTCATCGATATCTCCGTAGACATCCAGCATCGCCGGGGATTCGATCTCCCGGCTGGCATTGAATTGTCGCAAATCCCTGGCTTCCATAAGCTTGATAACAGTTTTCTGTTTTTGAAATAAGTCCGGCCCGAGCGGCCGCTAAAACACTGTTGCGCATTATAAGCAAAAAGCGCCCGGATAAGAAAGCTTAAGCGGCAAAAAACGGCCCGGACCGGAGGCAGGCCCGTTGTATAATCGGCGCCGTACGACCGGGCGTTGTGGCATAATGAGCGTTTGTATGGACAGGCAGACCAGCAGCTCGAAAGCCTTGGTCGTCGGCATGTACACCGTCTCCATGCTGATCGCCGCCCTCTGGCCGGTCGCCGCCGTCGGGTTCGGACTGACCGAAGCCATTTGGCTGACTACCGGCATAGGAACGATGCTGTCGGGTTCGGTGCACCTGGCTTTCGCCAAAATCTGGTCGCCTAAGACTTTCGCCGATCGGCGGATGTGGCGGACCGCCCGCCAAACTGTCGCCGGCCGTAAAACGTACCTGCTGCCGGTCGCCAGTTCGGCGGTCGAAGATCTCAGTTACCTGATGGCTTTGAGGCTGATCGACCCGACGGTCGCCCAGTCGATTCTGCGTTTTTGGCCCGTGGCCTACAGCGTCTGGCTCTGGCGGACGGCCAAAGACAGGTTCAGGCTGTCGAAAGCCGCAATTATGGGCATAGCGACGGCCTGTCTGGGAGCCGCCTTGGTCGTCATCGCGGCCGCCGGCGCCGAGATCGGTGGCGGCTTCTACCTGCTGGCCGGCATCGGCCTGATCGCCCTCACGATAGCCGCCATCGCCAGCAAATCCCAAGAGATAGCTCTGGTGGCCGAGGTCGGCCGCCGGCTGGGTTGGGCGGAAAAGAACGTCAAACAGGAGCAGTCGCTGTCAATCGCCCTTTCCGGCGGCCGCAACCTGCTCATCGGCCTGCTGATCCTGCCGCCGGCGCTGCTGCTCACAAGCACCGACCTGCCGGCCAGCTTCTGGTGGGGCAACTTGCTTTTCGGCGGGGTCTTGTGGCCGGCCAGCTTCATACTGGCCAGGTACGCCAAATTCCTCAACAGCGATTTGGGACTCAACTCGGTCCAGTCGGCCGGCAGTCTGGCGACGCTCGGTTTCGCCCAGTTCTTCGGTGGCGTGATGGTTGACAATATCTGGCTGCTGGTGGCCGGCATGGTCTTTATCAGCTTGGGATCGTTCATCACCTTAATCAAACACCGCTCCCACCTGCCGCACAGGCGCTAGGTCGGCGGATATGCGACGGCCGAGCTCCAAGCCCTGCGGGAGGAATGAGACCCATGTTTCCGGCACGGAGCGTTTAAAAAATACGGCGATTAGTTCCAGGGATGACCCAGGCGCCGAAGCGCCTGAGTTCACCCGAGCGGTCGCTGCCGACACTTGGAGCGGACTCCAAAGTCAGGGCCAAGGCATGTCGCCTCCTTCTTCGCTGGCGGCAAGCGGACGGCGGTTCCGTCTACCTGCCTGAGAGCTCTTCGACCTTCCTCCTTTTCTCGCGGACGATTTCGTTCTGCTTCCGCAGGAACCTGACGAACACCGCGATTGAGGCGCCGGCGAACAGAAACGTCCACGCCTGAATCAGCCAGGAGTCCGAAATGAAGCAGGAGGTGATTGCGACTATGGGAGCCAGAGCGCTGGCTGCGCCGACGTCGACGGCTTTCTTGAACCGGAAACGCTTGGCACCCTCCAAGGCGAGTTCCGCCTCGGCGAGCTCGGCCCGCTTGTCTTGGTCAACAGGCATGGTCTGCCCTTTCTGCTAGTAGCGGCAAACAGCCGCTCGGTTGAGATTCGTTCCAGTTGGAATGAATCGCCGTATTTTCAAAGAACGAATGGCATGCATCAATGCCAATACCTTAATTATACCACATATGCTTAATAAATTCAAGCGGTTGTAACGGTTCAACAGCTTGGAATCACCCCGCAGCCGGATTGGGCAAACGGTTACGGCTGCGTTTAACCCCGCCCTGTGTTAAAATCAGGCTCGTTATGTCAATTAAGGAAATATACGCCAAGGTGGGTTTGCAGATCCAGGTCGGGGATTCGAACTGCGGTCCGACTTCCCTGCTCAATGTCTTAAGACTGAAAGGCGACGGCCGTTTCGATGAAGACGAGTTGGCCGAGCGTTGCGGAACGAAAGCGGGCACCGGTACTGAAAATGAAGACATGGTCAGGGTCGCAGGAGACATAGGCTTGGAAATCGCGGAAACCAAGTACGATGCCGGACTCGGCGACCTGCGCCGCCACCTCGACGGAGGGTGCCACGTCTTGATCAACTACACCCCCACCGCCCACTCCAACGGCCACTACAGCGTCGCCGTTGAGTACGATGAGAAAGCCGTCTATATTTGGGATTGTTTCTACGGCCTGCTGCGGCTGGACAACGAAGCCTTTGAGAAATGCTGGCACAGCGGGCAGAAGACGACTTTCCGCTGGTTGATGGCGGTGAAAGCGTAATCACCCGTTGCCTAAGGCCAGCCAGCGCAAGCGCGTCTGCGAGCCGGGCCGGCTTTGACCAAGGAGGTCGTTATGCGAGCCGGCCGCTTGCCGGATCCGGCACCCGAGGCCGCCACCGCCCGGAGCCCAGCGCCTCCAAGAGTTTGTCCAAGGATTCGCCCATCTCTTGCGTGTATGCCTCGTAGGCTTCTTCCCGCAGCCGCTGGAGTTTCTCCTTGGCAGCCGCAACTGCCGGATCGCCCTCCGAAACGGCCTCAACGATTGCTTGGTTGAGCTCGTCGTTTACTGCCGACAGTTTCAAATCAAATCTGGCTTGAGATTGTTTCTGCTCCCAGTAATAGACGCCCCACGGGTCGGCGCCTTCGCTCTCCGCATTTATCAGCATCTCGCTCATAGCTTTTATTATAAACTCCTTCGTGCCATGCGTCGAGTATCGCGGCGAGCGCAAGGATAAAAACCCGGCCAAGCTGCGGCCAGCGCTTAAGGCAGATCTATTTCGTAAACGAATATCTTAGAGGGATGGTGATCAAAAGAAGCAGACACATCACCCTTGATAGACACCTCGATGCACAGATATTCGCCGTTCCGGTCGTTGTCGACCGTAAAACTCAAATCGTAGCTGTGGCCGTTATAAGCGTAGTAACGGTCACGGTTCTCGTCAAACCTGTTGGCAAGCGTCGGCCGCAAGCGTTTGAAAGTATCCTTATCGCACGCCGCCGCCGATTCGACGTAGGCGTATCGGACTCTTTCGACCAAGAAGCCTTGAATATCATTGTTGCCGCCTCCGCGGCGTATTTTACCCGGCAAGTTCAATGACATGCTCACCGCGCCGGCCTGGTCGTTGAACCGCGACGACGGCGCGGCGTGAAGCGAGAAAAGGGTATCTATATTGCCGTACACATGATGTATTGCGCCGTCGTAATCGGTATGCCGAACCTCCAATTCCTCGTATTGCAACCAAAACCAAGCGTCCGCCAGCAATGACCCTATCGTTTGGCTGGTGACAAACAGCTTGGTAGATTCGTACTGTGATGGGAGCAGGTCGACTAAATCGTTTGCATGCAGCGCTACCCTGATGCAGAGATAGTTTTCGTTGGCGTTTTCAAAAATCGGCAGAGAGATGTCCAGCTCATCCAGCCCGGATACGTCCCTGTCGGCCAACTGGTAGCCGCTGATGGCACCCGTATCCGAACCCTCCGCCAAGAAAACATCTTCGTCGCAGTCTTCCCAGCTGGGAACATCCGTATAATTTACGCCCCTGAGCTCCTTCCAGTCGTGCGGAAAGCCCGACAGCCTGACGTCCAAATGACCGCCGCTGGGCTGGTAATGGGCGATGTCCAGTTTGAAGCCCCGCTCGAAGGCCTGCCGCACATGCGCGTACCCGTGGCCGAAGTGAGACGCTTTTTCAATGGCGGGCTGGTGCGTGTGCAATCGGTAATGACCGTAAGCCGTATTGCGCGCTGGCGAGTTATCTATGGCCTGAACGCAAAGGTACTTGCCTAGGTTAGCGTCGGTAATCCTAAATATATAGGCGGAGAACGGAGATGAATGGAACAAATCGTAGCGCGCCCGCTGGCAGGGGCCGTGCACGGGAGAGACATAGTCTTCAGGACTCAGGATGTCATATCTCACAGAGACGTCGGAATCATCTGCCACGCCGAGAATAATCTGATCAACGGCAATCATTTTGAAAGTGATATCAGGCGGTTTGTTATCCTCCGAACCGGAAGAGCCGAAAACGGCAAGCAGGTTGTTAAAGGAAGCAAGGTAAAGGCCTGTTACCAGGAACAGGAGCATCAAGCCCAGCTGAACGCGATAACTGCCGAGGAAACGTGCTTTTCCGGAGTTGCTAGTCGCGGCTTTCTGTTTCTTCATCCCGTAAGACATCTGCTTAACACGTATCATTGTCGCATATGACAACACAATAGCACTACCCCCCCCCCTGAGTTGGAATAGTGTTTTTGACAACGGCTAGGGGACGTCTTAATTGCTCGCCCCTGAGATATTAGGGGGTCATAGCCGGCAACGACCGTGGCCAAGTCGCAACCGGACCGGCCATTGTGGCGCAATGAACGATCATGAACAAGCAGACCGGCGACTCTAAGGCCTTAGTTGTCTGCATGTACACCGCCTCGATGCTGATCGCCGGCCTCTGGCCGGTGGCAGCCGTCGGCTTCGGTCAGTCCGAGGCCATCTTGCTGACTGCCGGGATAGGGACGGTTTTGTCCGATTCGGCGCACTTGGCTTTCGCCAATATCTGGTCGGCCAAAATTTTCACCGACCGGAAGACTGAAAGGCGGACGGAGACGATAAAAATACGGTGGTTGGCTTTATATGGGTGGACCCCCTGGCAGCCGTAACTGCCAGGGGGTCCGGACGGGTCGGCCTGACCAAGCGGAATGAGATCAGGGTTTTTCCAAAGCGGCCTCCTTTAGGAGGGGGTGCCTAGGGAATTCCTTTCCTCAAGCCGGCGCCTGGCACTCTCGGCAACGTCGGCCGCCGTGAGAATTTTCCTAGGCCGGCGCGAGCGCCACAGCCGAACGGCTGCGCCAAGGAGTCTCACGATTGCGACCACGATTGCGATCGCAAGGAAAACCGCCACCACCAAGGATGCCGTAATCCACATGGGAGACAGGACCCAAACCC
This sequence comes from Candidatus Saccharimonadota bacterium, assembly GCA_009839685.1. Lineage (GTDB taxonomy): Bacteria > Patescibacteriota > Saccharimonadia > Saccharimonadales > VXPC01 > VXPC01. The sequence continues at coordinate 17,181 of VXPC01000016.1, forward strand.
ATGACCAGTCGATACCGCCGGTCAACTTGAGGATGATGAAGACGATCAGCACAACTTCCGTCACGCTGAGGCCAACGTAGCGCATCTTGACACTGGAATCTTTATCGGCCATGTTTCGGCCTCCTTTTCTGCAGAAAGTCCGGATAGGAATCAGATCTGTTAGTTCCGCCGGCGGCCGCGCGATGAAGCGCGTCCGACCAACTTGTCCAGATATTGGATCGCTCGGCTCAGCCGCAACCGCCGGCAAGCGGCACGCGGGTTGAGCGCTAAAGCGAACCACCGTATTTTCAAAGATCGTTCAGAACTTAAAAATTCTGAACTGTCTACTATTATAACACTTATGGTAATTTAATGCAATACAGGGGCCGCGGGACTAATATACCTACTAATACCAAGTGGGGCGTTCTGTAAGTCGTACGCTACCCCAGTCACAAAAGTCATTGAGCTTATCTACGAGTCGCGATACTGGTCTATTGAAAAAATACCAAGGATTGAGGGTGGTGCTAGTCCCTACCTTTGTCATCAAACACCTGGCGAGCGACAACATACAAGACTCCCACAATTTCAACCAATAAGCCGGCGGTGATTGACATAATGATTTTGTTATCAAGTCGGAAATATCCGAAAATCCACCAGTCTATTGCCTGAAAAATCAAAATTATCGCAGTAACTACACAGCTAACTATCAATAGCCATTTAGAGAATGTCCAAATCTCATTCCGTTTGAGAAACTTCTGCTTCAGTAAATTATTCTCAATCGATCTCTTTTCTAATTCAAGTTCACGCCCATCAAAATCCTGATCCTCCCCTGAACGATAGGGCGGTTCATATTCTTCAGGCTTGTTAACACCAAACAGATCATCTTGGTAATTCCTGCTCGCCATACTCTTTGTTCCTTTCTAGCCAGGCAATTCTCGTCGCTACGGCAGCTTGAGATACATTGAGGGCATCAGCTATATCTTTAATTGATAACTTGTCCTTGTACTTCAGCATTGTCTTTTTAGGCATCAGCAGGGCGCCAGCAAAGTAGTTAGCTTCCAGTTCTTGCATCCGTATCTCGTCATCGTCAGAGTACTCATCGCTGTTGAAATCTATCCTAAACAGAACACCTTCCTTGCTATGGTTCAAGAAGTAATGACCTAATTCGTGAGCCAAAGTAAAAAACTGGTTTCTTTCAGGTTTATGCTTGTTTATTAGGATAGTGTCCTTTTTAAAATTAAATCTTTTATCACCCTTGAATACTATGGCACCCATAATATCCCTGCCTTTTTCACCGAAATCATACAAATTTACATCCAAGTCAGCCGCCTTCGCGATTGTAAAAGGATTACCAGAGTTATAGCGAATTTTTAATTCTGCTATCTTTCCATCGATTTCTTTTTGTTTCTGAAGAGAAAGCCACGCCATCTCTATCCTCCCAGATTTACTTTTCATCTTCATTATATGACGTATATTCAGAACAATCAACAGGAAGCCATCCTCTTACAGCAAGATGAACAATATACATAAAATTACTTGACAATACCAATTTATCAGCTAGAATGAAGGTATGAAGCATAAGAATCTGATACATTTCTTAACCAGACAATTTCCGGACGAAAAAACGGCCCAAGCTTACTTTGTTAAACAGAGGTGGGGTAATTCTCCTAGTTGCCCTTATGGTTGCTCTGGCAAGGTTTACAACGTTTCTAACAAGACGCAGCCTTTCAAGTGCGCCGTCTGTCGCAAGCTCTTCAGCGTTAAGACCGGCACGATCATGGAAAATTCCCCGATCAGTGTTAGAACCTGGTTGCTGGCCATGTGGATACTCGGCAATCTTAAGAAAGGAATCTCGAGCTATCAGCTGGCCGATATGCTGGGGATTACCCAAAAAACAGCTTGGTTCGTATGCCATCGTATACGGGAGGCTTGTGTCGATTCAGGTAAACTCTCGGGAGCAGTCGAGATGGACGCCACTTTTGTCGGCGGTCTGGAAAAGAACAAGCACGCCAACAAGAAGCATCGCAAGGGCGGAACTCACGGCAAGCTGCCGGTTGTCGGCATGATCGAGAGAGGTGGCCGGGTCATAGCCGAAGCCGTTGACGCTGAAGACAAGACCGTCCTGTTCGAGCTAGCCGAAAGACACATAGAAAAGGGCTCGACCATCTACACCGACGAGCATAGCGGTTACAAGGGGCTAAGCAAGCGCGGCTACAGCCATTTCTGCGTCAATCACTCCAAGGGCGAGTATGTCAGAGGTCACGTGACGACAAACACGATCGAGAGCTTCTTCGCTGCCTTTAAGAAGGCTTACAAAGGCACCTACACACACCTAAGCAAAAAGCACCTGCAAAGATATTTAGACGAATTCACCACCCGATTCAACTTCGATAATTTCCTCGGCCAAGTTTGTCAAAAGAGAGCCAGTAGTTTATCATATAGACTACTGACTCATGGGAAGAAAAAAGAAACTTATACAGCCCATCAAGGGCATGACTTTCAGCCGAATCGTTAAGGCGGTAGCTAATTATACACCACCTAACAGCATCGTTAAGAAGGTTCAGAAAAAACAGGCGGGCAACGAACCTGCAAAAACCAGAAATAGAAGGAAACGAAGCCCAATCAACCAAAAAAGTCTTAAGTAAAAGCAGGTTTTGGTAACCAACAAATATACTCCGAAACTTGGGGTTTGTTCTGGGAAATATGCTATCATTTAATTGAAAGCTTATGGTTGTACTGTCCCAGAAAATCCAGCAGTTCAGACATCTCAGAGGCATGACTCAAAAAAGCCTCTCGGTTAAGTCCGGCGTTACCTATTCCACTGTTACAAAACTGGAAAGCGGCATCTACACCAACCCGACCATAAACACTATCGCCAAAATCAGCAACGCACTTGATGTTGGGGTGGAGGATCTGCTGCGGGAGACAGCGACTTTCGACAAAGGTCAGATCAACGGACAGCAAGGCAAAAAACGCGGGAAATCCAAGTTCACCTTTATAGATCTGTTTGCCGGCATAGGTGGCACCAGAATCGGGTTTGAGCGATGCGGCGGACAGGCCGTGTTTGCCTCCGAAATTGATAAATACGCCTGCCAGACCTACCAAACCAATTTTGGTGACTACCCCTCCGGAGACATTACCCGCATCGATGCAAATGACATTCCTGACCACGATGTTCTAGTGGCCGGTTTTCCCTGCCAGCCGTTTTCCATTGCCGGTGTTTCGAAATACAAGAGCTTGGGGCTGCAGCACGGCTTTTTAAACGCCACCAAGGGCACGCTGTTTTTTGACATAGCAAGAATAGTCAAAGCCAAACGGCCGAAGATACTCTTTCTCGAGAATGTGAAAAACCTGATGTCTCACGACAAAGGCAGAACATTTGAGGTTATTAAGGGAACTTTGGAAGGCTTAAATTACCGCCTGCATTTTGCTGTCCACGATGGCCGGCACTTTGTACCTCAACATCGAGAGAGGACCATCATTGTCGCTTTCAATAACGATGTGTTTGAAGGCGAGGAGAATTTCTCTTTCCCTGAAATACCCGACCGGCAACACTGCCTCAGGGATATTCTGCAGAAAAAGGCAGGTAGCAAATACACATTAACAGACAATCTGTGGCAATACCTGCAGGACTATGCTGAAAAACACAGAAAGAAAGGCAACGGGTTCGGCTATGGCCTGCCGCATCTGGATGGTATTTCCCGAACCTTGAGTGCCAGATATTACAAGGACGGATCCGAGATTCTGATCAGACAGAGAGGCAAGAATCCCCGCAGACTCACCCCCCGGGAATGCGCAAGGCTCCAAGGCTTCCCAGAGGATTTCGTTATTCCGGTTTCAGACACCCAAGCATACAGGCAATTCGGCAACGCCGTTGTTGTTCCCCTGATAGAGTATCTGGCAAAACCCTTGGTTAAAACACTCAGTCATGCCTGAAAACGATTTAAGCAGAACAGTGGTCAATGCTGTCAATGCGGCTGAGGTCGCTTTCTCCAAATTCATCACAGCCAACGACACCGGCGCTACGGGCGCACATCAGGCTGGGTTCTACCTGCATAAAAGCTCCTGGCCGCTTTACTTTGACGAGCCGGGAATCCGGGGAAGCAATAAAGACAAGACAGTCAGGATCAAGTGGCACGATGATTTTGAGACAGAAAGCAGATTTATATATTACGGAACAGGCACGAGGAATGAATACCGCCTGACGCGTTTCGGTCGGGATTTCCCTTTCCTGAGAGACGAGAATGTGGGCGATCTGCTGGTTCTCTGCAAAATGAACGCTGAGGAATACAAGGGCTATGTTTTGTCGAGCGATGAAGACATCGACAATTTCCTAGACGCTCTGGGTATTTCATCGCCCGAAACCAACAGACTGATCAAGGCGGAGCCGCCGCCAGACGAAGAACAGCCGTTGCTGCAACAGCTGTTCTCCAATTACGTTGCGGGCCTAGACAGAAACTTTCCGCAAACGGAAGAGGTGGCAGACAGCGCAAGAAGACTGTTGATGCAGGCATCGAATCAGCAATTACCCGATATCAGAAAGGCTCCTGATAAAGAGATTTTAAGATGGATCGACGCGGAATACCAGCTTTTCAGAGACATAGAGTCCGATTACTACGCCGAGGTTATAAGCCGGCCATTTGAGAATATGGACAGTTTCGTTCAGATTGCCAACTCAGTTCTCAACCGCAGAAAGAGCCGGGCCGGCAAATCACTCGAGCATCATCTTAGCTTCATGTTTGAAGCTTTCAGCCTCAGGTTTAAAGATCAACCCAAAACAGAAGGAAAGAAGCGACCCGACTTCATATTTCCCGGTGAAGATGAGTATCACGACCTTTCCTACAGCACTGACAATCTTATATTTTTGGGAGCCAAAACAACCTGCAAGGACAGGTGGCGGCAGATTCTTAACGAAGCTGACAGAATCAAAACCAAGCACCTTTTCACCTTGCAGCAGGGCATTTCCTCTGGCCAGCTCAAAGAAATGCGGATTCACGGGGTGAAGCTTGTTGTCCCTAAAGAATACATAACGGCATATCCTCCCGAGCACAGAGATGAGATCAGTCCTCTTATAGATTTCATAGGTTATGTCAAAGAAAAGCAAAGCTGATGGCTGACAGGATATCAAGGCAAAGAAGAAGCTGGAATATGTCCCGCATCAAGAGTCGGGATACAATTCCAGAACTGACTGTCAGGAGAGCCTTGTATCAGAAGGGCTACAGATACAGAATTCACTACGATATAGACGGTAAGCCTGATATAGCGTTTCCAAGGGCAAAATTAGCTATCTTTGTGCACGGCTGCTTTTGGCATCAGCACGGCTGCAAATACACTTACAGGCCGCGGACTCGCAAGAAGTTCTGGAATGACAAGCTGAACAAAAACATTACAAGGGACGCTCAGGTTGCCGTAAAGCTACGTGATAGAGGTTGGGCAAGTATAACGGTATGGGACTGCGAGATTAAGAGAACCCCCAGTCAGGTTATGGGAAGATTGGTGCAAATAATTGACAGCAGAACAATGAAGATTACGTCTGTAAGTACCCCTTGATCTCCTTCTTTAATCTCTCCAGTAATTTCTCTCTCGCTTCCGCATCACCCAAATACGGATTGCTGAAATGTAGAATAGTCTCGTTCAAGCTATCAATCAATTTTTTGTTCCCAGTAGGTTTTGCTAATGTGTCTGTGCGGGCAATATTTAGCAGGTGTATAAAGTCATATACGAAAGGATTGAGCCAAGTGTCTTCTTTGTTACCTTCCTCTATAGTTCTCAGTATGAGTCGCACTTTGTCATCCAAGGAAAGCTTTTCAAGAGCTGGATTTCTAACGATAACACCCCTCTTAAAACTTTCGAGGTATCCTTGCTGCGTCTTTACCAGTTCCTTAAAAGATTTGCCGATTTTATCCAGTCTGTCAACAAGAGCCTTATCAGGGTGGTCTTCGACCGAGGCGCCGATTAATTGACGTGGGTCAAGTATTCTTTTTTCTTTGTATCTCTCCTGGGATTCATGCCCTTCGTACTCCAGAGAAATCTTAAATTCTTTCAGAATGTTGCTTGATTTCTCGTTTAGAAACCCCCATAGATAGCGAAGCTGACCTCCTATGGGTATGGTGGTGATTTGCTTGACATCGAATTCAGAACGCAACTCAATCTTTGGTTGAGATCTGATTTTTACATTCACAGCATCTTCATTTCCAATATTCCTAATTAATAGGTACCCCATATTAGCTCCCTTGAGATCCAAGTCCACGGTGACCTGAGGCCTTTTTATGGTTCCTTTATATAGCCTCTTCCACAGGTTATAGTTCGCTGTGAAAATAATGATAATGAAAATGGAAGCTAAAATGAGATGCACATTGGCGTTCAATAATTCCTGCACATCCGAAGAAAGACCGATTATTAATGCGAGGATAAAGAATACTATATTCTGTACATTGAATATCTCTTTCAAAAGTTCCCAGATATAGGTGGGTAAGAAAATCCTTCTCATAGTCCCTTTCCTAGTATATCAATTGTGTCTAGATGCCACTGAGTTATTAGCATGCTTATCTTGAACGCCTATTTCTCTGATTCAATAATGGGTTAAAGCAAATCAGAGTCGTTTAAGCCTCTAAAGAAAATTGATTTGCTTAATCTGTATTACTTTAGTACGATTTAAAGCGTGAACGAGCAATCATCATATAAGGCTAAGGTGTCCGTGGGCGGAGCCACTTTTGAATTTGAGGGACCTAGGGAATATGTGGAGCAGCAGGTACAGAGGGTTATTGAGTCTGCAGGCAAAATACCCCCTGCAATACATCCATCGCCAAAAAGGGGGAGGTCGAGAGATGCCGTTAACCGTCAAAAAGTCAGTAGGAGTGGTACCAGAAAAGCTCCCTCGCAACCTAAAATGCTTGGCAACTTGGTGAATAAAGATCAGGTGGGCAACCTAAAGAGCTTCTATACGGGCAAAGAGCCTTCTTCTCATGTTGAGGTCTACGCTGTCTTAAGTTACTGGCTGAAGGACATTCTTGGAATAAATCAGATTTCCATAGATGAAATATGGACACTGTACAAGGTTATAGACAAGAAGCCCCCAAGGGTTTTGGCTCAAACTTTTAGAGACGCAAAATCCAAAAAGGGTTATTTTGATGTAACTGATGACGGCAAATATTACCTCACGACAATCGGAGAGACGTTCGTCGAACACGATTTACCGTCACGGAATAAGGAGGTTCAGGAATAGCGATGGATGACGAGAAAGAAGTTCAAGCAATTTCCGATATATACAGAATACTCGGAGGCCTAGATGAAGACACTTGTCTACGCGTTCTAACTTTGGCGATATCAAAATTTGGTACTGGTTCGAACCAGCAAGCACCGAGCGCACTAGTCACTCCTCATCAAGGCGTTAGTAACAACTCGAGCGAGCTCTCTGAATCTGGTTTTGATAGCTTCGCTGAGCTTTATGACGCATTTAATGCCGCCAATGAAACAGAGCAAGCCTTGATTGCAGCCTACTGGGTTCAAAAAGTTGAAGGGAGTACAAGCTGGCAATCGCTTGCACCAAATAAACTACTCAAAGATACAGGCTATGGCATAGAGAATATCACCAGAGCGCTTTCCGGGTCTATCGACAGAAAGCCCAAGCACATTGTTCAGCTAAAGAAAGATGGCAAATCCAAACAAGCGCGAAAGACTTATAAGCTGACCAGTGCGGGCATAAAGTACGTTAAATCTAGGCTGGATGATGCCGAAGAAGTGGTTGAGTAATGCATGTCCAGGACGCACTAGGAGTTCTGCCTGACGCCTTAAGGGAAGAACTCTTAGTTTCTTTCAACAGAATAACGACTAATTACCGTGAAGGCAGATGGGAGCCAGCTGAGCTCAATGCCGGAAAGCTATCTGAGATAGTTTATGCAATCCTGGAAGGCTATGTTGCTCAATCATATCCACTCAGAGCAATCAAACCCACTAATATGGTGGACGCATGCAAAAGGCTTGAGCACGCTGGATCAAGTGTACCCAGAACCGTACGTATTCAGATGCCGAGAGTTTTAGTTGCACTGTACGAAATCAGAAATCATAGAGGGGTAAGTCATATTGGTGGTGATGTTAACCCCAACCAGATGGACGCAACAATGGTGCTCTATGCCTCAAAGTGGTTGATTGCAGAGTTGGTGCGCCTACTGCACAATGTCGAGATGCATGAGGCAGGCGCAATTGTAGAGGAGCTAACAACTAAAGAAACCCCCTTGGTCTGGAGCGTGAATGGACGCAAGCGGATACTCAACACAAAACTAAGCATGAAGCAAAAAACCCTTCTTCTACTCTATAGCGAATCGCAGCCCGTAGATGAGAGTGTGCTGTTTGACTGGATCGAGCATTCTAACCGCGCAGCTTTTAGGAGGGATGTTTTAGCGAGAGGACATAAATCCAGGCTTTGGGAATATGACAGATCTTCTTCGACCGTAACGCTATCTCCAGTTGGAAAAAGTGAAGTAGAAGCCAAGATGTTAAATTACATAGCATGAACCAGATTATAATGATTCATGCTGGTTATCTAGGTGTGTAGTACCCGATTATCAGGTTTGAAATTCTTCGAAGGCCTTGTGTTAACTAGGTGCTATTTTGTATGTACCCCCCATTAGGTACATCTCGGCCTGAATTGCACCACTTGCAAAGCCACCTTTGGTTTTGGTTCGCCCTGAGAGTTCGCTGTGTTTTATTAGACTTGACCCCGATGAGATAAACTATTCTAAGGAAAGAGAAACAAAGTATGACTAGAGGAACACCAATCAGGATGGATAAGGTGGCGATGGCGCTTCAATGGGCGATCCATTCGTTTATGCCCGGACCGATTGCTTTGACGCGCGACCCGAACAACCAAGCTCTGCAACTGGGTCTTGGTCTCTCCTCTGACATACTCTTGCCCCTCGCAGCGGAGCTGGGGCTGAAGGGGCTAAAACAAAAGGAGACATCGATCCGCGACTACGAGCGCACACATGATTTACTGCGTTTATTCAAATCGCTGTCTGATGGCGCTCAGGAGAGCCTGTCCGCACGGTTCCGGGGGCATATGAGCGGGGATATAAAGATGAGGGATCGAAACCGTTGCTTGGAAAAGTTCTTAGGGGAGCATCGCAACGATTTTACCGAGTGGAGATATCTTGACGGCAATTTAGGTGAACTCCATTCTGCCCGGCTGGAATTTCACTATGCCATCTGTGCAATTCTCGATGAAGTGTATTCGGCCGACGAACTGGAACGCTAATCTTGCACCTCAAGTTACAACCTGCATTAGATACTTGGCCCGGGCTCTATTTCAAATGCAGGGTTTCTTGCCCCTGTTAGTTTTGAATGGAGTTATGGTTGCTTTTTCGTGAAATATCTATAAAATCAGTGGGTAACGACGGAGTTCTCTTGCATCAGCTAGTTTTACAGATAACTGGCTGTCTTAGGCCTTTGGTATTAGCAGGTATATTAGTCCCGGGGCCGCGGTATGATGAGCCATCTGGATGTACAGGCCGTTGTCTTGGTAAATCTTCTTTATGTCCATAGCCCCGTAGCAGCACGCAATCGCCGAAGAGCGGATTTCGCCGAACGGCGGCGAAAAGGCAGCCCAGCCGATAGCCATACCCGTTGTATAATTGCCTTCATATGCTAGAAGCCTTGTTGCCGGAATCGTTTCAGTGGTGGCACCTGATCCTGTTGTTCTCAGCCAGCCTGATTGGCGAGAGTTTCGGGGCGATCATCGGGGGCGGCAGCATCGTCACCCAGCCCGCCCTGCTGCTGACCGGCACGCCGCTGGCCTCGGCCATCGCCATTGACAACGCGGGGGCCTTGGGCACGGAAGCCGGCATCCTGAGCGAAGCCCACCGGGAAGTCCGGAAACGGTGGAAAATGACGCTCTTCATGTTCGCGCCGATGATACTCGGCGGCATACTGGGCACCTATAGCCTGCTCAATGCTTCGACCGGCTTAATAAAGCCGATCATGATCGGCGCCGTCCTGTTCCTGCTCCTCCACTCCCATTTCCTCAAAGGCAAGCTCAAATTCCTGGATCTGCGCGCCGGGCGCTACGCCGTCCTCTTCGGTTTCCTTTTCTTAGTCGGCGCCTATAACAACTTCATCGGGGTCGGCGAAGGCACCTTCGCCAAGCTCGGCATCATGCTGATTTTCGGGCTGACGTTCGTCCAGGTCCAAGGCTTCAAGACGACGGCCACCATCCCGATCCGGATTTACTCGTTGATCGTGACGGCTCTAGCCGGCCTGATCGTCTGGCCCTATCTCCTCAGCATGTGGGCCGGCAGCTTCATCGCCGGCAGATATTCCACCAAGTACGCCAAGAGAATACCCGACCGCTATCTTCGTTACGGCTTGACGGTGGTGGCCCTGCTCTTTATCGCCTACCTGATACTTTTTGTTTAACTTTCAAGCCAGATCATAACCGATAAAGCCATGGCCGGCCGTGGGCCCGCGGCCAGGGCCCGCCAAAAAAACAATAAAAAGCTACTTTAAAAATAAAAAGAGGGACGACAGCTATAACGGGGTT
>VXPC01000012.1 GCA_009839685.1 Candidatus Saccharimonadota bacterium
GGCATTCACCACTCCTTGCGGGTCGTACACGGGTTTTCTGGGACAGGCTCTCTTGGGGGGCGAGCCGCTGACGCAGATGACGCAGTGGTATCTCTACCCGGAAAAGCCCTTCATAATAGTTGGCACCCAGGACATGCTCCTTTCCCGCGCTCTCAACCGAGGATACGGTAGCAGCCCCTTCATGTGGCCAGTGGAGTATGGCCTTTTGAACAACGATTGTCTCTGGGTAATGGATGAGGTGCAGCTCATGGCTAACGGACTGCCTACGTCGACTCAGCTAGCTGCCTTCCGACAGAGTTTTGGGACCTATGGCCCGTGCCACACCCTCTGGATGTCGGCCACTGTGAGCCAGGAATGGCTGCATACCGTTGATTTTCCCACCTCGGCTGACGACGACACCCTATCCCTCAATCCCGAGGATTTCCAAAATGACGGGTTGGAACGCCGTAGAAAGGCCATCAAGCTGCTTCACCGATTGGAGTTACCCAGACAGCGTCGGACTAGGGCAGACCAGCCGTATGATTATGGCGAGATTGCCGGGGCCATTCTCGAGCGGCACCAGCAAGGTACCCTGACCCTGGGGGTATTCAACACCGTACCCCGCGCTCAAGGCGTCTTCCAAGGCTTGCAAGATGCTCTGAAGAAAGCTGGAGGAAATCAGGAGCTACTCCTAGTGCACTCCCGCTTCCGTCTCAAGGAGCGACGCCAGCGGGCCGAAGAAATCGGGCACGACCTTCCGGCAGCAGGGCGCATCGTGATAGCGACCCAGGCAATCGAGGCAGGAGTGGACATATCCGCTCGCGTCCTCATTACCGACCTTGCTCCCTGGTCCAGCCTAGTGCAGCGGTTCGGACGTTGCAATCGCTACGGGGAGTTTCCCCAGGCCAAGGTCTTCTGGCTGGACCTCCTAGACCTGCAGAAACATGCCTTCCCTTATGAAGGTAAAGAGGATTCCCTAGTCCAGGCCAGAGCGCGGTTAGAGAATATGGAAGGTCAGTCCGTGGCTCCGGCCAGTCTGCCCGAAGTGGATGAAACCATCCGGCATGGTGCAGTGCTGCGCCGCCGGGACTTAGTGAGTCTCTTTGACACCACTCCTGACCTGTCGGGCAGCTACTTGGATGTATCTCGCTTTGTGAGGGGAGGGGAGGATATGGATGTTCAGGTCTTCTGGCGTGATTGGGAAGGAGACCCCAATGAACGATCGCCGGAGCGAGAAGAGCTTTGCAGCGTCCCTGTAGGGCAAATGAAGGACTTCTTGAGCAACCGGAGCAGGCCTCAACAGGCCTGGCGTTGGGACCATCTGGAAAGTGAGTGGCAACGGATTGAACAACGGGATGTACGCCCCGGACAGACTTTGCTAATGAAAGCCGAAGTCGGCGGATACACTATTGAGAAAGGATGGGAGCCGGACTCCATTTCCAATGTGCCTGTGGCGCAAGACTCCCTCGATGAAGCCATTGGACAGCCGCCCGAAGGCTATGATGACGAGCGCACCAACACCGGTCAACGCGGGTGGGTTACTCTGCGCAATCATTCACTTCACGTTAAGGAGGAGGCCCAACGTACACTGGAAGCTTTGTCGAACTTGGCCCTACCCGAAGAAATCAGGGATTCTGTTGTTACGGCGGCCCAATGGCACGATGTGGGAAAGGCCCATTGCTCATTCCAGGAGATGCTGCTTCAAACGCTTCCTGAGAGTGAGGAGCAGAGCGAATACCGGAAAGAACTATGGGCCAAGAGTGGCGGTAGGGGCGGTAATCACAGCCGCCCCTACTTTCGGCATGAAGTGGCCAGCGCCCTAGTCTTGCTTCAACGTGCCCCGGCAGGTTTAACCGGCTGGGCCAGAGACCTTGCGGCCTACTTGGCGATGTCCCACCACGGCAGGGTGCGCCTGAGTCTCCGCTCCCTGCCCACGCTAGCCCGAGACCGGAATAGAAACCCCAACCTGGACTATCAATATCTCCTCGGCTTTCCAATAGATGCCAATGACTTCCTCCCCGCCGCCGATCTTGGCGAAAACGTAACAGTGCCTGAGACGGAGATAGATATGTCCATCTCCCAAATGGGCATCGCCGAAAACGGCGAACGGTCATGGCTCGACTGTTCCCTGTCGCTGCGAGACTCTCTAGGTCCGTTCCGCCTAGCTTACTTGGAGGCCTTGATCCGGACGGCAGATCGGCGCGCCAGCAGCCAGAAGCAACATGATGCGAGTGAACACTATGACTGCTAACTCTCACTCCCTGAAACTTCCAGGATGCACGCCGGAACCCTTGATGGCCTACTTGAAAGCCTTGGGCATCTTTCGCTTGGTGGCCGAACAGAAGGACCCGAAGTCCCGTGCCTGCTGGCAAGACGACACATTTGTCCTCCACTCCTCACTAAACCGGGAGGCCCTGCTAGGGTTCTTCCTAGAAGAGTATCGGCCCACACCCATCGTCTCACCCTGGAACGGTGGTAGCGGCTTCTACTCGGATGGCAGCCGGGCAGCAAAAGAAGCGGTTGATTCAATTCGGGCAGAGGGTCCTAATCGTCTGGAAGAATATCGGCAAGCGATAGAAGCGTCCCAAAAGGTACTTGATTACATGGGTTTTGACAAGAAACCGTCTGATCGCGAGAAACCAAGCCTCCTCGCCGAGTGCCGCAACTGGCTGCCTGATGCGGCTGTCTCTTGGCTAGACGCTGTTTACGTACTCACGGGGGCAGATTCAGAGTTACAACCATTGCTAGGTAGCGGGGGCAACGACGGCAATCTTGACTTCAGTAGCAACTTTATGAAGAACCTACGCCCTGTTCTGAGTGGATTGGAGCTTGGCAAGAAGCCGTCGAAGCGCGTCGATTATGAAGAAAGACGCAAGGGATGGCTGGACAGCGCGTTATTCGACGACAGCCATGCCTCGCTCGTGAAAAGTGCTATCGGGCAGTTCAATCCTGGCAGGGTGGGTGGCCCTAACGCCACCGCGGGTTCTGTTGCATTGTGCTGGGTAGGATTATACTATAGGGGCCATGAGCCAT
>VXPC01000067.1 GCA_009839685.1 Candidatus Saccharimonadota bacterium
TTTGTCCAGAATCCTAACATCGGTTCTGGTTCGATTTCCGGGGGTCAGGTCAATTCGTGCAGATTGCCTTGGCGCTGATAATGGTTCTGGTAGCTTACTGGGCGATGACAAACGAGGACTTGTCCGGGTCACGTACAAAACTGCTGGCATTCGCTGGCATCGGCATCACGGCGGCATCGTCAATATCCCCGAAGCTGGACTTAAGGACCATCCTGGCCGCTTCCGGGGCAGTCATATCAGTTATCGGAGCGTATATTGAAGCGGACCAAGCTCTTACTGCGAGCAACAGCGAGTTTGGGATTTGGACTATATTGATCGCTGCCAGTATCGTTACAGGTGCATTGATGATGCGGCTGGCACTTGTTTCCCACATGGCGATACGCATTTCTATTGCGCCCGCATTAGCCGGAGCGGTGGCAGCGTCAGTCGCTTTCGTAGGAGCTTTGATACCCGCCGCATTTATTTCGGTCGGATGCAACTTGTCAGCGACATGGGGATTCGTATCGATACTGGTTGCCATTGCGGCGGGCTTAGTCGTCGGCATTGGAACAACGGTCGGCGCTGCCGCTATTGCAATCCGTCGTTGGCGGACAAAGCGAACCGCCCAGTCCACCTTTCGCAGATGGCTACCCTGAAAATCCCCTAATCCCGTGAATCCAGACTCTGACCGGTTGATTGACTTGATAGCATCGCTGGCGTGAGAGTCTAACCGTTATCGCCAGCAGGCCCTGACCCGGTTCCCCGTCCAGTTTCAGCAATGCTGTGCATCGGGTACCTAAAGGCTAGGTTGACCTAGGCCCCGGCTTTGGTGTCTCGGTGTCGCCAATTGGTAGAACGCCAGCACATCGGCACGGCTCTCGTCCCTCAGCGAGAGGCACACCGGCGGTCCGGGTACTTCGACCGTGCTGCCTGATTCGTCCAGTTGTAAAGCAATGCACTCGGTGGTGTCGAAGCCGAAGCCCTCGCCGGGTTGGCGAGGGCTTCCTTGTAAACTTCATCCGGGGCCGGATTAACCCGCTGCGCGCAATCCCGACGAGGGTTCTCTGCCAGAACAGTCGAGACGCCGATTACAGTGTCGGCGAAATGGTGACTGTAAAGGTTCCTGATTTTATCCAGTTTGGTGGAAGAGCTATCCTTCGGTCTGAAGTGATTTAGGCTTGCCTCAGGTCGAAACGCGGAGCCTACAATGGTTACACGCCCGACAAATAGGCACGGCCCTATCCACCTTCTCGCAATGGCTGCACCCGAACTTACCGAATAGCCGGAGAGCCGGGTCAAGCGCCGCACAAGTGTCGGTCATGCCAAGCGGACCTCCTATTCTCGTTCGGGCGCTTGTCTGTTCCCTTGCCGCGATGCGGAGCATATGCTTCCTTGTGGCCCGGGTGAGAGGGCAGTCGGGAAAGACCGAATAGACGCGTTAGTCAGGGATACCTACGACTTGGGTACCTTGATCTCGACACGAGAGACTATCGGTTCAATTGTTTCTGACAAGTCCTCTCTGACCGGAACTCCGGAAACAATGGGGTGGTCTTGGGTTACAAACATGGACCACAGGTCGGCCCAACCCAAACCGACGGGTAGCTGGTCCTTGCCAAGAGATAACTCCACCTCGAGTCTGTACCCGGCGTCTTCTGTAATATTAGGGAAAACCTTAGCGATGCGGTCCTTGAGTGACGAGCCGAGGACGAGCGAGTTCGCAAACTGGCTTTGCAAGTAGGCACCAACTACAAGAGCGAAAATGTTCAGATACACCCCTTGGAGGTGCTTGCTAATCCGCTGTCGGATGGCATCCCTCTGGTGGTCTGAATGCGCCCCTTGTGTATTGGCTACCTCAGTGAGAACTGCCCCCATATTGTAGCGTTCGCTACCGATCTGAAGAACGGGCTGCTTTAGCCAACGGTCCAACCGGATAGGAGTCAATCTGGTGTCGAACGGACTTTCCGATATCCAGAGTTCGCGGTCGCTCTCGTAACGGAGGCCGTACAGTGGATATATGACCGTAGTGTGACTTATCGGGACGACGTCTATCACCGCCTGCGACCCCGCTCTGGGTCCGTTCGATACTCTGACCGTGATGTTGCAATCCCTAAGCTCGAATGTGTCTTCGAAGGGGTCGCCCGAGAGTCGTTCCGGTCGGATCAGCTAGTGCAGTCTTGGCCTGTATATACATTTTCGGAGTAACCCATCCCCGAGGAGTAGTTTACGGATCTCAACGGAAGCCGCCCTGGATACGGCGGCGAAATTATAGCCGCTCGTATTACGATTGCAAGCTGCCAATTGTGACTGGATGTTTCGCATTGAGAGCGCGAAATCCTCGAATTCTCCATCGCTTGCGCGCCCGTTCGCTTCCCAAACTTCTGCCATACCCATCTAAAGACCTCAATTTTGCTTGGTGTCAAAGATGCTCTCCTCGCACGCGGTTCCGACCGTACTGGACGTGTCCGTTACCAATATCTCTCGTAGCATCCTATACCAAGGCCTCATATACGCTGAAGGTCGCCCGGTTGCCCTTCTTCCGCATCAGCTTTGCACCCGCAAAGGGCGGCGGGAGGAGTAGCAGTTATCCGGCCCGAATAGCTCATTCTATGCCTCCCAATCTATGCCTCCCAATCTATGCCTCCCAATGTTGTGCCTCTGGAAGGGTCCCGCTGCGATGCCAGAAGCGCCGGGATGCGTTCGAACAGCCTGATGATTCGCGGCCCATCGCGAATCATGCATAACACGCCAGCAGACATTATGGGGGTAAAAGGTGTGGAAAGTCAGTAAATTATCGGTGAGAACCTGTCTACAGGGCCGAGCAAGGAGCAACGCTAACCGCAAGATCGCCAGTCTCCGGGTGGTGTGCAGCCTTTGTAGGAGCGGGGAACGAGTGGTCGATCCCATTCGAAGCGACCACCCCTCGATTACAGGGCCAAGCTGAATGAAATGGCGAAGGTTCTTGATTTTATCCAGTTTGGTGGGCCTAAGCGTACCGAACTGCGAACTTTTC
>VXPC01000058.1 GCA_009839685.1 Candidatus Saccharimonadota bacterium
CCCCCCACCGCCCCCCCCCCCCCCCGCACCCAAACATCAGCCCCCAAAAACCCCCCCACACCCCCGGCCGGCCCACCCCCCCCCCCCCCTCTCAACGTTCCTCGAAAGGGCCGATTCGTTCGGGAAACAACGGCGAGCCCTTTGCAAAGGCGAATGACTGAGGCTCCCACCAGCGGAAGACGGCTTCGGCATACTCTTCTTCCTCGACGGATTCGCAGATCCAGCACCACAACCACGGACCATCCTGATCAGGGACGAGCGCGAAGATAGCGAACGAAATCCAGATTCCATCTCGGGTGGTCGACGTAGTTTCGATATCCCAGTCGAGAAAGACACGGCGTCTCACATATCTCGGTGTGGCAATCCCCAACTCTCTGTGCGAAGCCACGTCAACGCGAACCCCGTTCCCACAGCCCGCCTCCTTGAGGGCACGAAAGAACTTGATGTGGATATCGATACGCTGCGGCCATGTTCCTTCCTCGTCGTCACGGTCAGAACTCAATCTCGTTGCTAGCCACACCACGTCCCCTCTAATCGATAGTTCAGCGATTGCGGACTCTAGCTCTCGTTCGCTGGGCATGGACGCCACCTCCTCGCCGTAGCCTGGCCTGGACAACGGCCGCGATCAAGGATCTGTCCCTGTGTTGGAGGTCAGGTGAGGTACTTTCGATGCCGCCGTGATGGGGGTTCCTCGCGAACTCCCCGAAGCAGCGCATTCCCGGCTTGATGGAGCCCCGCAGTAGGTAGGGCATGGTTACCCTGGTATCCGAGCAGCGAGTAGCGACCAGAGACACCTCATTGGACCGCACCCATTTGGAGTGGACAAGTGGCGAAGAACGCAGACGCACTTTCCGGAGAGGCAGTCTCCGTCCGGGAGCTCTTCACAACCGCCGATCGACGCCTGAGGGCACCGGAGTTCCAGCGCACGTACGTGTGGCGAACCACGGGATCTAATGCCCAGATACCGCGGTTCTGGACAGACCTTGAAACCCTAAGGGACGAGGGAGGGGCCGAGAACGACCAAGACTCCCTCTTCCTCGGCGCGTTAGTCCTCCAAATCGTCGAACCTGCCAAGGGGGCACAAGTTCCGCTGAACGCAATCATTGACGGACAACAGAGAATCTTGACGATCTACCTTGCGCTAACGGCGATTGCCGAGGCCTTCCAGGACGTTGGCAACCTTGACGAAGCTGAGGCCATCGAAAGCGAATATCTGCTGGTTCGCACTGGGAAACACAAGAACAGACCACGAGTTGAACCGACATTCACCGATTCAAGGCAGTTCAGACAGATAATGTCTTGCCTCGAGAATCCAAGTCCGCGTTTCCCTAACTCAGGGCACGGTCCAGAGTCGCACCATCTCACGACAGCATGGAAAGCCATTCGCAATCGCGTACGCACCCTTTGCACTATGAACGGCGAGTTGTCGAGCGAGTCCCTTGAAGAACTTCGCGATGAGATAGTCGAGCGCCTCGAACTCGTCGAGATCACTCTTGGACTAAACCATGATCCACATGAAGTATACGAGCGGCTCAATACTGCAGGAGAGCCACTAAAGGTTATCGATCTCGTGCGCAACGCGGTGTTTCTCACCGTCGGCGGAGATGTGGAAGCAGCCGAGTCAATCTACGCAGAACACTGGGAACCCTTTGAGTCCGAGTTAGGCATCGAGCATCAAGACAAATACTTTTTCCCATATGCGTTGATTCGAAATTCTGCGTCCACCAAGGCATCCGCGTACCGACGTCTCAAGGAACACTGGGAGACCGAAGTTGTCACCGGCGGCGAACGAGGAGAATTCGCGGCCAAGGCCATTGTCGAGGATCTCCGTGAGTATCTGCCTGCCTTTCTCGCGCTTGTCGGTCAATCTCGCCCTCCGGGTTTGACCGACGAGTCTTGGAGAAAGATCACGACTCTTCATCGAATGGACACACCGCAGGTAATGTACCCGTACCTGATGGAACTTCTGAAGGGTCACCTCGACGGGACCACAAGTAATGTGGAGTTGGGCACAACGATTGACATCATCGATTCATTCCTGATTCGTAGGACCATAGTTGGGTTGAGTTCGACTGGAATCCATACAGAATTCAAGGACCTCTGGCGCAGAGCGGGAACCGATGTCTCGTCCCTCATGGATAGGCTTGAAGCAAGAACGATTCAGTTCCCGAGCGACGAGGAGCTTCTGCTAGCAATATACGACCAGTCGATCTACTCCTCGTCACGATGTAGGTACATCTTGACCGAGTACGAGAGGAGCTTTACGGCAGGCGATTTGTCCGAGTGGGATCCTAAGGAGATCACTGTCGATCATCTGATGCCGCAGAGTGCGAGGGATGAAGGCTGGGGTGGGATTGGCAAATTTGATGCTGAGAAAGTAGTCGATACTTGGGCAAATCTTGTGCCCCTCACGCAAAAGGCCAACACCGAGAAGTCGAACCGCTCTTGGGACGAAACAAGAACGATGATGCTGGAAGATAGCGGAACGGTCTTCAAGTCCACCAACGAGGTCTTCAAGAGATACTCGGAGTGGGATCTTTCTGCGATGAATGACAGAGCCGGCACATTGGCTGAATGGGCTCTGAACCGGTGGCCTAAGCCTTCCTAGGACGACCGGTGCATTCGGCTAGACTCGATTCCACGACCTGATTGGAGCCTGTACATGGTCACCGAGACACTACCCACGACGCCGGTTGGCGTGACGCACCCGCTTGACCCCTTGACTGCCGACGAGATATCGGCGGCTTCTCAGATCGCCTCGTCTCATGCGCCTCGCGATGGCTGGCGATTCCCTCTGGTGGCTTTGGACGAGCCGGCCAAAGAGGTGGTGCGTGGATTCTCCGACGGCGACGCGATTGAGCGGCTGGCGCTGGTTCTGCTGCATGACATCACGAATGGCGACTCGGTCGAGTGCGTAGTCGACCTCGGCTCGGAGTCGGTGGTTCGCTGGACTCCGCTGGAAGGACAGCAGCCGTTTCCGCTG
>VXPC01000022.1 GCA_009839685.1 Candidatus Saccharimonadota bacterium
ATGCCTTCGACGACCCGGTGCATGCGCCGCTGGCCCTGCCCGCCGCGCGCGTCTTTGCCCGCATCGCGGAAAAGGTGTCCCATGCCCGGCACATGCCCTCCCACATCTTCATTCAGCGGGGCATGTGGGACCAAGTCTCGGCATCCAATCAGTCCGCCTTTGATGCGGCCGTCGATGCTTATGAGCCCGGCGACCGGTTGGGCGACATGGTGCATTCTCTCGACTGGGGCCAGTACGGCGACCTGCAGCGCGGTGACTACGAACGCGCGGCACACTGGATCGAACGCATGGAAGGCATCGCTGAACGGGCCGGGGACAACCCCATGGCGACCACGATGCTGGCGGGGGTCAAGGCCCGCTACGTCATCGAGCGCGAAGCCTGGCAGCCCCAACCGATCACGGACCAGACCGAGGCGACCGAATTGCTGGCCATCGGCCTTGGCGCCGCTTATGCCGGCGATTTCGACCTAGCCGAACAGGCCGCCAACCGGCTTGCCCAAAAAGCGGACGAAGCCGCATCCCAGGACGGCACCCGCTTGTACTACTCGCTCGCCGACAAACCCCTGAAGGTCATGAACAGAGAGGTGGCCGGGCTACTGGAAATCGCGCGCGGAAACGCGGAGGCCGGCTTGGCGTTGTTGAGCGAGAGCGTTGACATTGCCGAATCCATGCGTCCCCCCAACGGCGCGCCAAACCCTCTGAAACCCCCTCACGAACTCTACGGAGAGGCGCTGCTTGCCGCTGGCCGCCCCGAACAGGCGCTGGCGCTGTTCGAGCGCTCCCTTAAGCGCATGCCCAACCGCCCCCTTTCCCTGCGCGGGCTGGCCCGCGCCCATGTGGCGCTTGGCAATGCCGCGGAGGCCCGCAAGGCTTATGCGCGGCTGGAGTCGGGCTGGCAGGGCCGAGAGGTCGCTTGGCGGCAGGAAGCGGCCGGCTACGTCGCCGGAGCCGGGGCGTCGGAGTAGCTCGGTGAGCCGGTGTGGACGCCGAATTCGGCTTGATGGAACCAACGAGGCGATGCCTCAGACTGACGGGTGGGAGGTGGCCGGGCGTAAGAGTTGATTCGTTTGGCAACCTAAACCCGCGATCAAGGAAACCAGCGGGGAGACAGCAACGATGACACGAGCAACTTCCACTGAGGCGGCCGCGCCGAAGGGCCTGGCCGTCCTGAACAAGTTCGACGTGGAGCAGCAAACGCTTCCGGATTACGAGCCACTCCCCGATGAGATCCTGGAAACAGGAAGCGGCAAAAACTGGCTGGACGAGCCATTTGGCGGGGAAATCACCCTCATGCTCTGGGAGGCCGAGCAGGCAAGGCTAGTTCTCAATTCACCCTATCCCTACGACCAGTACGTGGAAGTGCTGAAGGGAAGGCTCACGCTGATGGACGCCGAGGGCCGCTCGGCGACGTTCGGGCCAGGAGACCGGTTCGTTCTGCAGAAGGGTTTCATGGGCACTTGGCGCATGACCGAGGACTATCGGCAGTTGCTAATTGTCAGCACGGAGCAGTTGAATGCGGCGGAACAACCCGCCGACGAAGGCCCGCAAATCGGAGAATGACCGGCGCTCGTTTAACGGGATTTCGTAGGCGGCGCGGTGCTGAGCCTTGCCGCGGGCACCACGGTGCCGCCGTTGCAGGCGCTTGCCACGGATACTCCTCCTACTTCCACGCTTGGCCACCCAGTCATACTAGGACCGCGTTCGCAACGAACATGGCGTAGGTGTTACTGACAACCGTAAATTTCAGATTCCTGTCAACCGAAAGTTGCGCACTTCGGATTGGCGACGGGTTGTTCCCGATGCACCCTGCTGGCTTGGCCAGCAGGGAGGAGGCGTCGCGGGATGCACGGATGGGAGACGAGAATGCGGTTGAAGCACTACCTGGACCAGGGCGTCTCGAAGGCGGAGTTGTCCAGGCGATTCGGGGTCAGCGAACGCACGATCTACTACTGGATCGCGAAGGGTCAGTTGGACCGCGACCTGGTTGCCGGCGGAACGCGCTACGCCTCGCGGCCGCGGGCTAACCACAAGCTGGATCCCTACAAGGCGATCATCAACACTCGGCTGGAGGAGTTTCCACGGCTCTCGGCACTGCGCCTGTTCGATGAAGTGCGCGAGGCAGGCTACACGGGCGCCTACGGTCGGGTGAGGGATTACGTGCACGAGGTTCGCCCCCGCGATCCGGTCGAGCCCGCGGTTCGTTTCGAGACGCCGCCGGGCCGTCAGGGCCAGGTGGACTTCGGGACGTTCACACTCCCATGGGGACGCCAGCACGCGCTGTTGGTGGTGCTGGGACACTCGAGGCTTTTGTGGCTGCGCTTCTATCGTCGACAGACGATGGCCGTGCTGATCGACGGATTGGAACGGGCGTTCACCCGCTTCGGTGGCGTCCCGCAGGAGTTGCTGTTTGACCAGATGCGCTCGGTCGTGCTCTCGGACGACCGCATCGGTGGAGGTGAGCTGGTCCTGAACGGAGAGTTTCTGCGCTTTGCGGCGCACTGGGGATTCATGCCGCGCTCCTGCCGGCCCTACCGAGCTCAGACGAAGGGCAAGGTGGAGCGGCCGATCCGCTACCTGCGCGAGAGTTTTTTCTATGGACGGACGTTCGCCAG
This sequence comes from Candidatus Saccharimonadota bacterium, assembly GCA_009839685.1. GTDB lineage: Bacteria > Patescibacteriota > Saccharimonadia > Saccharimonadales > VXPC01 > VXPC01. The sequence continues at coordinate 2,613 of VXPC01000022.1, forward strand.
CGACGCCGACCTGAACGAGCAGGCGACGCGCTGGCTGGAGGGAACCGCCAACGTGCGCCGGCACGGCACCACGGGGGAACGCCCAGTGGACCGCTTCGAGCGCGCCGAGCGGGACGCACTGGGCCCGCTGGCAGGGCGGCCCTACCGACGCCTCGGCGCCACGCAGGCCGCGGCGCCGGCACCCCGGCCCCGGCCCGCTGTGGAAGTACAGCAGCGCGCGCTGGCCGATTACGCCGAGGCCGTGCGATGAAGGCTTCGGCGAAGAACCGACGCGATCGGGTACGCACGATGTTGGCCGACCTGAAGATGCCAGGGGCCCTGGAAGCCGTCGACGGCATCCTGGCCCAAGCGGACAGCGGCGGCGCAACGGCCAGCGAAGCCATCGAACAGTTGCTCAGTGCCCAGATCGTGCTGCGCAACAACCGGCGCCTGCAGACTGCGATGCGATCCTCCCGGCTGCCGGCGGTGAAGACGCTCGCCGAGTTCGACTTCGCCTTCCAGCCCAGCATCAAGCGCGAGCAGATCGAGAGCCTGCATGAGCTCGGCTTCGTGGACCGCGCCGAGAACGTGATCCTGCTCGGTCCGCCCGGCGTGGGGAAAACGCACATCGCCATCAGCCTCGCGGTGGCTGCCGCCGAGTCCGGACGTCGGGTTTACTACGGGACGCTGGCGAGCTTGATCGAGTCGCTCACGGAGGCCAAGACGGCCGGCAACCTGGCCCGCCGGCTCAAGGTCCTGACGCACCCCGCACTCCTCGTGGTCGACGAGATCGGGTACCTGCCGGTGAGCCAGGACGGCGCGATCCTGTTCTTCCAACTCATCAACGCCCGCCACGAGCGCGCCTCCACGGTGCTGACATCGAACAAGGGCTTCGAGGACTGGGGGGGCGTACTGGGGGACGAGGTGATGGCCGCGGCCCTGATCGACCGCCTTCTGCACCACTGTCACATTGTCAACATCCGGGGTAACAGCTATCGGATGAGGGCGCACCAGGACCTGCTGCGCAGCCGTGTCGAGGACGATGGAACCCGGGCGGGGGCCGCATGAACCGGTACTTGAGAGCCAGCGCGCGTTGCGACCTGGTCTCCGGTCGCTCCGCTCCCTCCGCCCAGGTCGCAACGCCGGATCGATATCGATGGAAAAGCGTTAACAGACTCCGAGGTTCTTCTCCGGGAGTCTGCAATTTTCAATTGTCAAAACCCTGCAATTTTCGATTGACATTGACAGTAGGTTATGAAACCTGCGCCATAGCCGTGAAAGCAGTTGGACCCGAGCTGTCAACGCGATCAAGAAGGCAAAGTGTAGAGGTCGCGATTTCCTAAACGCAAACAATAGCCCGTAATTTCCGGCACGTTTCCGCGCATGCGCACTCCGCTGGTGTAGTCGAGGGCATAGCGATGCGGTTGAGCATAGTAGATGGGGACGCGGGACTTTCCCACGGCCGCAACGCTAAGAGCAAAGAGACACATCGCGAGTGATACTGTTTTCGGTCCATAAGGAGCGATGGCTGCCGTATCATCGCCATCATTGGTCATCTTGCATAGTGCATCGAAGATCTGAGGGCAGTCGTACATGTCAATGTGAACCCGGTCGGGCGCATCAATTTGCTCGTTTTGTGTTAGCTCTTCGATCTGCTGTACGAACATCCAATTCCGAAGGTGTCCTGGCGGGCCGGGCGGGAAGGGAAAGATGAGCTTAATCTTGTTAGATTCTTGGTTCTTCAGAAGTGGGATAAGGCCTAGTGGTTCGAACCCTATTCCGACAATTATGGAGTCATGCTTGCTCCGACCATCTTCGGCAAAGAAACCGGGGAGCGCGCGAAGTGGCGCCAAGTTCTCGGAGAGGTTGTCCGAGTAAGTGACCGCTGACGTATAGGTGACGACAACATCCTCAAAGTGATTAGAGTCCAAAACGGTTTGGATGATGGGGAAAAACCATACCTTTGGGAACGAGGTGACATCGATGATAAGCCTAGTGGAGCCTCCAGCAATGAGTCGCTGCAGCGGTTCCACTTTGTCATCAAGCCCTGCCAGAAGCTCAACGTCCCGAATTTCGTTCTCTCGATAGCCGCATTTGAGAAGAGAATCGCGGCGAGCCAGTAGTCGTTTCTTGTGTGCGTGCGGATTCAGCGGCTCTGCATCGTGGATAGCGACGATTTCGGCGCTGCGAAGACGGTGCCGACCAAGATGTTGCGCCAGCGCGATGCTACGAGTCTCACTGCCGCAACACGCCAAGAGTGACCACGGCACATCACCTAACTTACCAAGGAGCCAATCCACATGGCCCCAAGGACGCAGGATCACAGAGAATCTTCCTTATCATCAAAGAGCGGCAAGTGGGTCTGCTTCACCTCGGGGGGCTCGGATCGATAGGAATTTGGAAGCTCTAGACCGGCATCGTCCATCCATTTTTCGACCTGATTTGGGCGAATATAGAGTGGTTCCTTCAATCTCTGATAGTGCATTTTGAACTGGGGACAGAGAACTGGGTTGAGATAAACCTTGTGTCGCCGACGGCGGTTTCTTTCCTTTGTTGTGTGTGGCCAGACAAGCACCGTGCCGTAGTCGCCCATCTCCTCGATAAGCGCCCTGACATGTGGGTAGCGGTCGAGCTCGTCATCGGCGAGCGAGAAGCCGTTATGGCCTGGATAGCTCATCTTTCGATCCGCGTAGAGCTCCCGCATGAGAGTGTTTCCGATTTGCCTGGCTAGGCGAAAACGATTTCCACTGTTTCCCGATTCCTGCATGACCTTGTGCAGCCAGTAGGCACTAGCCTTGAAAATGCCGATAGCCTGGACTTCGACGTCAATCTCAATCAGGTCCGAATTCCGCCCATGCTTGCGACTAAGTTGACTCTGTGTATCCCAGATGGATTGGCAAATGCTTAAGAAGGTCAGAATATTGCCCCCGCTGAGATCGATGATCTCCGTTGTACCAGCCCAAATTGGGCGTTGTTGACATCTTCCTGCAATCTGAACCAAAGCAAGTTCTTGACGCTCCTTGATCCACCACCGCTTCTTTCGCATGGCGGAGAGCATGTCCATGCTGAGCGTTCGCAGCAGAACAGTCCTCTCGGAACTGTCCGCGCGAGCAAGTTGCTGTAGCACCCAAGCTTCCAATAACCGTGCGGATAAAGGATCGGATTCGGCGAGATCGGCAATTGAATCTTGGAATTCCTTGGGCCAGTCAGGATCCGCCTTTACACTTCTGCGTGGATTGGTGCCTCCATACTTCAGCGCCTTGTCCTTTGGAGCGAGTCCCCTACCGAACATTCGCTGCAGGAGCTCCTTTCCTTGAGCCTCTTTAGAGGCAAGGCCGGCATGCCTTAGGCGTCGTGCGAAGACGTCTTCCGCGAAACGTGGAAACACCCACGTTTTTGGATTCTCGTGACGTCTGAGGATTCCATCTAGGTCGATAAACTTGTAGTCGCGTTCTTCTTCAAGCTTAACTTGAGAACCAAAGACAAAGCCGTGATTACGCCAAGCATGGCCGCGCGTGCCAATGCGGTAAGAGATGGTCGGGTCTCGTCGTGCGAACGCACGGTTTATCACTCTACGGTAGTCAGGACTGTTGGTTTCCTGAGGTGAAATGTTAGCCAACTCTTCGTACTGGTCCACGTGTATGAATACGGGAACATCGGGTAGGATGATCTCCGAAGCCTTTAGTAAGGAGACTGTCTTGGCTATAGGCTGGCCGATATCAGTCTTCGTCTGACTGATTAAGGGATCAATCTTCTCATCGTTGAGGTGTAGAAACCGGCGGTAAGCGTTTAGTCGCGTGCGCAATCTGGCTTCGACGTCTTCTAGGCTTACAGAGCCTTTTAGGGTTCCCTGGAACACATCAGCGGCTGAAAGCTCTGACACAAAGGCACTCGTACGATCAGGGGAGAGGCATACGTCAACATTGTGAGATTCCGTGGCATCAATTGTCGACAGGGTTCGCAAAGACTCAAACAGGTCAATCAGAATCCTGTAGTTTACGAAATCCGCAAAATACAGGGCTCTTTCACTCTCATCATTCGAGATTGCGCGGTAACCGAAGTCAATCGCGTTACTATGTGCGAGGTTTATGCCTGCGCCAATGAACTTTCTGATTCTCCTTGGTACCGGAAAATCGGTGCCGGTACTGGCGTATTGCTTCCTGACTTCAGACCGCAAGAGGCTCAGGAGCATGCTCTTTCCGCTGCCTTGGATTCCTTTCACAACGACATTTCCGGGAACGAAAAGTGCCTCCGTATGCTTGACGAGGAAAGGGCTGAAAATATCCACGAACTCTCTACTAGAGAGTTTGTCTCCAACGTAAAGCTCGAAGAATGGGTTAATGCTCACGTCAAGGCCGCCCTATTCGAGGAAAAAGTGGCTGCCAGTGTGCCGTTTCGTCATGGATGATCGGGAGACTGTTGTTGGGACAATTGGAGTACAGGGCGACCACAGCTCCCGTCCCCTTGTAGCCGTGATAACGTTGACTCTCACGGTCAGGTGCAGGGTTCCGTAGCTTTTCTTGAACTCGTGGGATCAGATCGCGCACGGCTTGGAATAGCTGAGGCTCATTAGCGCTGGCATCGGGTTTGATAAGGGCGTCAGGCGAGATCTTGAGAACTGCTTCGTACGAGATGTTAGCGTGTCTCTGAGCGAAATCGAGCCCAACTTTGTCGCCGTCGGGACAAACGACCAATGGGACTACTAAAAACGGGATATCATTGGAGATTGAGGCGGCGAAAGTGATGGCGCTGTGAATCTGAGTGCCGCTGCCGACGAAGTCCTCGAGAAGGGTGATACGTTGGATATGGTTGTCCTCAACGTAGCGCAGGACTTTATCCGGGTCTGCGAATTTCCGCAGTGAGCGCCAATCTGGGCGATGGCTGTGTCCCGCTAGTCCGTTGGCCTTTAGAAAAGAGTTTATCCGCATGGAATCGCTGATTGGACAAAACCATGTTGTTGCAGCTCCTTTCTCTAGAGCACGCAAAGATTGGGGGTCGATCAGATCGACGTCGAGTTGGTCAATTAGCCAACGAAGAAAGTTTCCATTGTAGGCAGCGCGATATAGCGAGTCGAACTCTGGTCGGCCGATGAAGAAAAGGTAATTCAGCAAGAGGAACAGCGTCTGCTGGTCGTCTTCGTTGTCGAGATTGTGAAGCCATCGGTCGAGCCTTTCGTCGAAGCGTTCAAACTGCGCAGGTTCGTAGTCATCAAAAGCGATACGACCTAGGTATTGGATAGCAGCGTGGTCGAGGAAATCCTCGTCCCTAGTTCCCCAATCGCGTAACGCCCAATCTTGCAGCAATTGGCTCAGCCGGGTGTTCATCAGCTAGATGGTAGCAACGCTTCTCGGACGAAGCTCGCAAGGCGCGCAGCCATCGGAGGCGGCACGGCGTTTCCAATCATCCTGAACGCACGACGTCGATTGCCTGTTATGACGAAATCGTCTGGAAATCCCTGAATTCGAGCGGCTTCTCGTGGGGTTAGGCCTCGGTCGAAGTGCGGGTGAATAAAAAGGCGAGGTTCCCCGAAAAGTGTATCGACTGTCGGCGAGATGCCGTCGGTGGGTAAGCGACGGAACTTGCCATTGTAGGTATGCGTCAAGTCGACATAGTCACCGATGCGTCGAATGTACCGTCCGCAAATCAATCGCTTTATGTCGCTATCGCAGCATCTCTCAAGATGTTGACTTATGACGGAGGGGAGGACGGGATCCGCGTCCCCGAAAGTGCGCCGTCGGTTGCGTCGCCGCAGCCTAACAAGCGCCAGCAGAACCTCGCGTTCTGAGTCTGTGACTGGCCCGAAGACTTCCGGGATGTCCCAAGTAGGTACAGCGGCTTGACTGATTCTGACATTGCAAAGCTTCTTCCCCGGCGAGATTCGACGAGCTATTAGTTGCTCAGGTGATCCCGTAGGTAGCGTCACTGGATCATGGCCGGAGAGCCCGTCTGGATCCTGCAGCGCAGCGGAAAGAGATGGACCCGGTACCGTTTTGGGGTCACATCGAATCGTATTGCTACCACACCAAGCGAAGAGGAATAGGCGCCTGCGGAACTGCGGGACCCCGCTAGAGGGTCCATGCGCGAGAAAACGCGCGACGGAATATCCTCCGTCGACTAGCATTCCTTCGACCTTTTCCCAACGTGAACCGTGTCTACCCGAAATGGCAGCCGGCACATTCTCCATAACGAACACTCGTGGCTTCACTTGCAGCGCTATTGTTCCAGCCCTTACGAGTAGGTCGTTACGGGGATCATCTAGATTGCGTTTGCCCGCGGTCGAGAAGCCTTGGCAGGGTGATCCAGCTAACAGAACGTCAGGTTGAATCCTAGGGGTTTCGGTGGTTAGGTCACACACAGACGCAACTGGAGCCACATTGTCATTGTAGGCTGCTACCACATGTGGGTCATTGTCGAACGCTGCGATCAGGCGAAAACCTCGCCGCTCGAACCCGATATCGAACCCGCCGCATCCGGAAAACAGGCTAGCGACGGTTGGGCGAGTCGCGTCTGAATCAGGCCGTCTCACACACGCGACATCCCGTGTGGTGTGGCACCGTGGTCGAATAGTGAGACATTTGAGCGAATTGGCTAGTCAATTTTCTTGAGTATTTACAAATCTGGGCTAGGCGGATCGCCCGAAGCCGCAATTCCGTCTTCCATTAGCGGCATATTGCCACTGCCTAGGCAGGTGTCAAGCGACATCCGACGCTGCCTAATTCTGGGCCTGTTGGTGAATGTGCGGCGAGGTATGCCTAGGCTGCACTGCCTTTTCCGGGTCTTCCTTGGCACAGGATCGAAGTCGGGTTCGACAACGTGGACATCACGGGCAAGGGGTGTGGGCGCTGTGGTTTGCCGGTGCCCGGATCGGGTTGACTAAGTTCGCGGCGCGGACAATCCTGGGTGTTGTGAGGAAATCTAGCCCTCTCGCAATATCTTCGTCTTGCGCCATAGGCCGCCGCAGGTCGGCCGTCGCCCTGCGCAAGTCTCGACGGGTCGCATTGATGCTCTTTGGGAGTATCTGAACCCCGAGTTGTTCCTACTCGCGGCCACCCGCCTCAAGCCGGACTTAGCAGCCCTAGTGCCGCCATCATGCGGACGGCCATGGCGAGTCTGTGTTTCGCTGGTCACGAAAGTGGCGCACGCTGCGCGAACGACCCACAGTCTATCGCTTCTCTCCACCACTCTCCGGTGTAGCCCCGTTTTGCGTCGAATCCAACAGCTAAGGTCCATGTTGAACAAGGTGTCATGTAACTGCTGAGGCCAGTTGGATCTGAGCTAAACCTCTTCCTCAAGCAGTTGACCGTTTTCCTTGAGCCAATCACGTGCTCTATCCATGTTGGGCACCTGTGTCTTCACAATGTTCCAGAAACGTGGCGTATGGTTTGGTTCCAACAGGTGGGCGAGTTCGTGGGCGATAACGTAGTCGATCGCGAAGATCGGTGCCTTGATCAACCGCCAGTTTAGGTTGATGTTGTTGCGGACTGTACATGAGCCCCATCGATATCGATTGTCCACGATGCGCGCTTGACCAAAGGAAACGCCAAGTTCTCGAGCCTGCTTCGCTACGCGAGGCAGGATTCGTTTCTTCGCTTGCGCGACGTACCACTCACGCATGGCACCCTGCCTGTGCAGCACACTCGACGCTGGCATCAGAAACCGCTGGTCAAACCGAATGCACTCCGTCTCCTCATCCACGATTTCGATACGATAGTTCCGTCCGAGATATAGCGCAGATTCGCCATTGACGAGTTCTTTGCCTGGCGGATGGGGGCGCTCCGCATATTTTCGGCTATGCCGTGTTTTCTCGTAAATCCAATGTCGCTTGGCTTCGACTATCCGTGCGATTGCTTCGTCAGTCGCATGACTGGGAGCGTGAACAACAACTTCTCGGTCACGCTCAACGGTGATCGTAATCTTCGTTCGTTTCGAAGATCTTTTTACCGAGTAGGTAATGTCCACTGTCCCTAATCCGCAAAAAGAATGATGTCATTGTTCTTTTCTGCGATTTCCATTACTCGGCTAATGATGCGCGCACGATTTTTGGTGAGAGCGGACACTTTCGAGAACTCAGGTGCGAGCAAGATTTGCTGAATCTCCGCTTTCAGCCTGTTACGCGCCGAAATGCTCTCCCAGAAGCCTGTCAGTTTCAACTCTCTCTCAACAGCGAGAAAAATCTTCTGTGTCAAATCTACGAGATAGCTGATTCTGTCGTCATTGTCGATTGTATAGACTGGGCGCTCGTCAGTCACTTGGGGTGAATCCACTGCTAGCTTCTCCGTACCGAACAGCTCCCGCTGGAATATTCGAAAGAACGGCATCTGCTTTTTTCGGTGCAATCCGTACGTTGGTTCGTTGCTGGCGTTGATGATTCGTGTCCGCAGCTTCTCCAACTCTTCGTAAATCTTGTTCCAGTTGTCGCGGAATTGCTCAAAGATGGCCGCCAAGGCTTCGGCGAAGGAAGCACACAGGTCCGGATCGTCGTCCAGCTCTACATCAAGGTGGTGTCGGATTGCGTGCTCGATCTCGGCCGCCTTGGTTTTGGTCCGGCGGCGCTGGCCGACACCCTTCTCGAAGTCCTCGTCGAGGATCGAGATCGGCGGAACTTTGACATTGACACCCCGGGACTCAAGGTGTGCATCCGTGATTGCACGGAGCTTCGCCGGAATTCCCTTCATACTCAGTCGCTCGTCACGAAAGTGCTTCCCGGCGAGCACATTGATCTCGGCGAGCACCTTGTAGTCGTCCATGAACTCAAGTGCTTGGCGTGCCGGGAACAGGAGATTGAGCGACTTGGTCAGACGCTTGAATGCAAGCATGAAGTCAAAGCGGATGTCCTCGTCGTAAAACACGTCATAGAAGGCGTCGAGATCCGTCAGGTCGGTAAGGCCGTGTACCTCTAATAGAGTGATCACAGCGGCATGTGCGTCCTTGAGTTCCCGCAACTCCTGTTCGGGGAAGCTCAGGGTGTGGATGACCTCCTTCTGCTCGCGGTCGTCGTAGGCGTCGATCGCTTTCTTGAGGTGGTGGCCGATGCCCACGTAGTCCACCACGAAACCCTTGTCTTTGGATTCGTCGCTCACACGATTAACACGGGCGATGGCCTGTAGGAGATTGTGGGCGACCACGACTTTGTCAAGATACATCACCTGTTCAACTGGCGCATCGAAGCCGGTTAGCAGCATGTTGTTGACGATCAGGATGCCCATGCCTCCGTTGACACCGTCCTCTTCGCTGCCGAACGACAGCTTGAAACTCTTGATGCTCGCCTCGTGCCGTGACGGATCGGAGTACTCTTTGAGATGCGGCAGGTCGTTATTGCGTTTTGAGATCACGACGTCCGTCTTCATCGCCTCGAGGAGGTCCAAGTCCAGCTTGCTTGGGTTAGCCTGCTCCAGCTTTGCGACTGCCGCCGCGAGCGCGGCATCTAGGTGCTTCTTGTAACGCACGGCGGCCTCACGTGAGGTCGCCACTACCTGCGCCTTGTACCCGTTGGGGAACACGTGCGCGAGGTAGTGCTCCACCATGTCTCTGGCCTTGGCCTCGATGGTGGGTTCCGCCTCAAGGTAGGCGCCCCGCGATCCGTAGCCGAGGATGTCCAAACGTTGCTGGAGGTTGTAGTCGCTGAACACATCCTCAAACGCCGTGTCCATTCCGCCCTGGTCCGGGACTTCCGCGTTGTGCGTGCGGCCCTCGTAAACGATCTCCAGGGTCACGCCGTCCTCGATGGACTGGCGCATCGTGTACTTGTCGATGTAGGCGCCGAAGACCTGCTCGGTTTTGTCGATCGGCGTGCCCGTGTAGCCAATTTTGGCGGCGTTGGGGATGCCCTTGTCTAGGTTGGCCCCAAGCAGCCTGTACTGTGATCGGTGGGCCTCGTCGGTCATGACGAGGATTTCTGCGCGAGCGTTCAGCTCCGGGAAGATCTCGTTCAGGTCTTCCTCGCGGAACTTGTGGATCATCGCCATCACCAAGTCAGATGTATCCGCTCTCAGCAGCTCCTTGAGCCTCTTGATGCTGTCGGCCAGCTTCACCGTGAAGCCGATGCTCTGGCTGGTGTCGGAAAGCTGCTGTTCCAATTGCGTACGGTCGGTGACGAATACGACCTTCCAGTTCGAGAGCTGTGCGTGACGGTACATCTCCCGAACCATGAACATCATGGTGAGCGACTTACCGGAGCCTTGGGTGTGCCAGATGATGCCGCTGCGTTCACGCGGATTTCGGCCTTCGAGTAGCTGCTTTACCGCCCGCTTCACCGCACGGAACTGCTGGTAGCGGCCAACGATCTTGATCGTCTGGCCCTTATCGTTTGTCGAAAACAGCGTGAAGGTCCGAATAAGGTCGAGCAGATTGCCCCTGTCGAGCATGCCGGCGACGAGGCGCTGCTGGTCGTTGGGGCTGCCGGAGCCATGTTCCAGCTCGTCCACGGTGCGTGGATACGGGTCGGCCCAGCGGTAGAAGTGCTTCTCTGTGTGCGTAGTGATGGTGCCGAACTTGGCTTCTTGCCGGCAGGTCGCCACGACGAACTGGTTGTAGTAGAAGAGCGGCGCATTCCCTTCCCCCTTGACCCCGCGCTGCTCGCTGTAGCGCAGAAGCTGATCGATCGCCTCGGGAATCGCGTTCTTGACCTTGGGCGACTTGCACTCGATCACCACCACCGGCAGGCCGTTGAGGAACAGCACGACATCGGGAATGATGTGATGCTCGGTGCCGAGGACGCGGACCTTGAACTGGCAAACCGCGATGAAGCGGTTGTTGTCGCGGGTTGCAAAGTCCGCGAAGCGGACGGTCGGGCTCTTCTCGCCGCTCCGACGGTTCTCGCTGACGCTGATGTTTTCCAGCAGGAGTTGGAACAAGTGCTTGTTGTTCTCCAGCAAACCGGTGCCCGGGAAGCTCGCGGTGAGTTGCTTGACGACCTCCTCGACCTGATCATCTTCGAGCCAGGGGTTCATGACCTTGAGCCGCTCGCGCAGCACCGGCGTCATAACGACCTCGGTGAAGCTCTCCCGATGAGTGTCGGCCGGGTTCTGCTTCATGTCCGTCAGGTCGATGACCTCCCAGCCCAAGCCCGCAAGCTGGTCGAGCAGCGGCTTCTCGACGTGGTTGCGCTCGTCCAACTTGATGTGCTGTGGCAGCCTCGCCTTCATGCTCCATTCCTGAAACAACACCGTTGTTCGTCCGGCTCGGTTCCGGCATCCATCAGGTCGCCACCTTGAAGCCCCACTCCATCCAGGTCTTTGCGTGCTTGTCGTAGTGCCCCTTGGGTAACCCGACGACAAGCAGGTGGCGAGCACGCGTCATGGCAACATACGCCAGCCGTCGCTCTTCCGTGTTGTCACCACGCTGTACCGCCGCCACTACGGAGTTCCAGAACCTTATACCGCCGATGACCAGCACCGCGTCGATACTCTCGCCTTTCACCTGGTGAATCGTATCCTGCCGCACTTCCGGGAGCTCTTGGACCGATTCGAAGAGAGGTAGAGCCTTCTGAGCGGCAGAGAGTCCGGTCGCTTTGATGTGGTGCCCGAGCTTCGCATCACATTGTAAGCCGATTTCCTCGATCAAGCTCGTCAACTGCGTTCTCATGGTAGGAATCCACGTGTCACCAAGCTGAGATACTGCTGGCAGTCGGCTGGGGCTTTTGACGAACTTCCAGATTGCCAATGCCACTGTCATGCGTTCGTGTGAATTCGGGTCGGCATCGATACGTTCCCACAGAGGATCGTCACCTGTGAGTTCGCGCACAATACGTTCGACGGTTTGAAACGCAGCACGGTAGTCGTGTCGGGAATCACGAAGAAACGTCGCCGTAGCCAGATCCCTTGCCTTGCCCTTGAGATTGGTATAGTTCACCTTGCCACGTAGTGATTCCAGTTGCCCATGCGCTCGGCAGACGACGGCAGCAGAGCTCATGGTCACTCCGGCTTTGCGTGCGAGACGCTGGAATGCCGCCAGGCTATCGGAAAATGTCTTCGACGCCTCTTCAACCACAAACGCCCGGTGCCACTCGCTCGCTCCATCACCAGCGCCGGTGAAACATGGGTTCCCGCCCACGTTACGGACGGCCTCCGCAATCTGGCTATTGCAACGAAACGACTGACTCAGGGGCTTCTCTGGGATTGACCACTTCGTCTTCAGATTGGGCAACGAAGTCGCATCCGCCATACTGAACTCGAAGATGCACTGGTCCGGGTCACCGATGAGAGTGATCTTCGCGCCCTTGTCACGCAGGAGGTTTAGAAGAATCAAAAGCCACGCATTCGTATCCTGTGCTTCATCGACGATGATCTCGGGGAAACGCATGGCGAGCAGCTCCGCGATGTGGGGTCTCTCGATCAGAAGCTTGCACGCCCAGAATATGCGCTGGGCATGAGTGTAAAACCCCAGAGACAGCAGTTTGTAGACAGGCTGAGCGGCGTCGGCAATGGGCTGATTCCCAAAGGTGCGTGACGCCTTGAAGCGGAGCTTGGTGCCATCTGGATAGGGAATGACTTCCCATGCCGGAACAGGGATCTTCCGTCCGCCCTTGCCGTCTTTCCACACCTTCAATTGCCTATTGTTCCAGTCGCCAGGACGTGGGCCTGGGAATAGTCTTGGCCGCTCATCCGCACCAGTGAGCAGATGACCAAACGGTGCGAGAATGTAACGTTCAACGAATGAGTCGAACGTACCGACGTAGTTCGGATCGGAAAGGAGGTCTCTTCGCCCTACATTGATCGTGGCGGCCTTGAACTCGCGGACGGCAGCGTTTGTGAACGACACGAGGGCCAGTCCGCCGACACGAAGAGGCCAGTTGGCCGCTCTCCAGATAAAGCGTCGACACGAAGTCCAAGTCTTTCCGCTTCCTGGAGCAGCGCGCAAGAGAAACTCCAACTCCTCAGCAAAGATGGCCTCCCTCTGCTGGTCCGTCGGGTTCTGGGCAAGAATCGCCTCCCGGAGTTGATCAGCCAAGGCCATCGTTTGCCACCTCACTGAGAACTCCCAGATGCGTGAGGGCGTTGCGTATGTAATCGGGTACGGCGCTGGCCCCGAGATTACACTCCACCAAGATCCCGGCGAGTTCCTGCGCAAACCGACCTTTCGAGACCGACTTCTCGATGAACACGTCCAAGAACTTCTTGGCCTTGTCCTCCACAGTCGCAAGCGCCGCGAGCTCTGTTTCGAGCGTTGCCCCCATAATTGGATGTAGCTCCTTGAGCGCAGACACCATGTGCGGAAGCAACATTTCCGATCGAGCAAGCTCGTGCTCAAAGGTAATCTCGGACATCTCGACATTCAGATTTGGAATACCGGCCGCCTGCTCTCTCAAGTGTGACGCAGTCGGCGATATCTCGCCACCGACCTCTTTTGCATCACCGTCTGCGAGAATGACAACCGGCACACCAATCTGTTCCACTCCAAACAATGGAATGAATGCGTTGAAGTTAATCCCATCCGTATTCAGCACTGTCACGGCCGACTCCTTCAAGTTGCCACCTGCGATCTTCGCCAGCACAGGCAGCAGGAGCGCCTCTGCGATTCCCTCCACCATCAAGATGCGTCGGGCGAAAAACAACTCCCCGCGGGTCGCATCGAGATACCGCTGGAGCTTCTTCTTGATTTTGTCGTCGATCGCGATCGAGCAGACTGGGACTGCGCTGACCTTGCCGCCTACCTCGTGAACGGATACGACCGAGTCGATTGGGGCCTGACTCGCTAGGATAGGAGAGTGGCTGCTGGCGATGACCTGCACTTCGTTGCCTTCGTGATTGCTGGCGAAGTCAGCTAAATACTTGAGTAGGAGTATCTGTAGCTGTGGGTGCAGGTGCGCTTCAGGTTCCTCGATCAGGATTGAACGGAATGAGAACTGTAGACTCCGCCGGAGTGTGCCCAAAGCCGCGGATGTGAAGATCAAGTTGTTGTAGCCAAGCCCGTTGAGCGCAAACGGAAGTCCTTCAATTTTCGGCTGCAGCCCTGCGATAATGCGACGAAATGTTGGGTCGGTGAAGATTAGCTCCGTCTTCTGGGTCAGCTCATTACCTGCAATGGCAGCCATCTGCGCATTGATGTCGCGCCTCGCCTCTTTGACCGGTTTGAGAACGCGCATCTTGTCATTTGCCTCCCCGGCAATTGTTTCGAAGTCTGCACGCTGGTCTTTCGCTGTCAGGCAGTCGATAAGGCGGGACACTTGGGAATGCTGACCGGGGCGCAGGCCGCGTTCCGGATCGCGCAACGGCTGCAAGTAGATCGTCGCCAGGCGGTCGTAATGGTTCGACGGAAGCGAGCCGCCCTCCGTCTCGCCGCCCCACATCTTCACGTTGCACCGATTCGTCGTTTCGTTGAATTCAACGCGGGCATTGACCTGCATCTCGAACTTGCCATCACCGATATCGACGAGGCACTCTTGAAAGTGGACTTCGTCGTCATCCTCAAGTCCGGTGAATCTACAGGAAATCTCGACTGGTGCGTGTTCGGTTCCGGCCCGGAAGTCATCCTCCGTAAGCCGAAGAGAATCGAAATCCCGGCTTGAAAACAACATGAGACGAAGTGCATCGATGACTGTCGTCTTGCCCGAGTTATTCTCCCCAACCAACACCGTCAGACCGCGCGGAAAGCTCACTGTCAGCGAGTCGATCTTTCGAAAGTTGCGGATCTGTAGTTCACGGAGCCACATCTGCATGACCTCCGTTTCTGGTACAGCCACTCATGTTGTGACCTCTTCACGTTGTTCGAGCAGTGCTGTTACGCGGCGGTTGCCCGTGAGCAGGTCCTGCATGAGTCCTGTCTTCAAGAGTCGTAGCTTCTGAAGTGTGACATCGGTACATCGCACAGCGGCGTCTAACTGTCCAAGTGCTTGTGATATGCGTTTCTGCTCAGAGAACGAAGGCACTGGTACTGGAAGTGAGTTTAGGGCCGCCTGATTGACACTTACTTGGTTTGACGCATTTGCCGAACGTAGGACTCGACGTCGAGTCGCTTCCGAACGTAGCCAAGTGAACAATAGCAGCGAGTCGATCATGCTAGCGGAAGGCCTGAGAAGTAGCATGTTGGATTCGTAAACTGCTGGTTCTGGTGGTGAGTCAACTAGCACTGGCTGGCCGATTCCCTCGACCGTTGCGAATACACGCGTGACCAAAATGTCGCCAAAAACTAGTCCAAATGTCTCAATCTCCGAGGGACTGACAACGGCCCTTCGGCAAAGGGAAAAGTCGAGTCTGCGGTCCTGGGTGAAACTCGTCTGTCCGACGAGAAGCGTACCGCGACCAATGAGTGACGCTGCTTTGTAAAGGCCATTTCGCGGCCGCTGGACAAGAACTTGGTGAAGTTTCATGCAATTCCACTCCACCGGGATTCGCCCGAGCGGAGATTCTTTGAACTTGTGGGTCTTTTGGGAGCGAAGGTTGCCGTTCTCGTCGATGCCGCGGGTGAGCAGGTCCTGCGTCAGACCGGTCTTGATGCGCTGCTGTTTGACGATGAGCGCCTCGGTCTCCTCGATCGCCCGAGCCATCGCCGAAAGCACCTCGGCAATCTTGGATTGTTCAGGCACGGCAGGCAACGGCAGCGGAAACTGGTTAAGAATGGTCTTGGTCAGGCCGGCTCTTCCGCCGCCAGCGGAGCGGGATCGCAGCTCCGAGTAGCGGAAGCTCAAGTTATGTAGCAGATACTCAGCATCCAACTCGCCGGGGTTTCCCTTTAGCAAGGCGACTGACTGGTTAGTGCAGAGAGCACACCGGACGTAGGCAGCGGTCCCACGAGTCCTGCCCTGCCCGGCCAGCGCCACTGCTACAGACGGAGGATCAACCACCTTGGAACTAGAGTGACGTAACCCCAGTCCCGAAATGCGCGTCGGCACGTCGTCGATAACCCGACTGTGAACATCACCCGACGCCATCCAAGGGATGGCTCCACCCCAAAATTCGGGAACGCTGGTGCTCGGTGTGCCCCCAACCGTGACGGAGCCCACCTCCCCGAACATCCGCTCAGGCCAAGGATGGCGGAATGGCACTGAGCTTTCAGACATACCTTAGGCCCTCTAGGAAACTGTCCAGCGTGTGCACGGCCTCAGCGCGTGCCTCCTCAAGGTCGCGCCGAGACACGGCGTACTTCTCCCATAGATTCTCGGAAGCTCGTACTAGCACCCGATTCTCCTCGTTGAGGTAGCGGTCGAGCTCGGCGCGGGCGATGTCGTAGATCTTCTTGAGGATCATCCGGTGGGCATCGGCCTCGTTGATCTGGCCGCCGATCGCCTTGAGCACCGCGTCAGTCCGGGCCAGGCGGGCTATCAGCGCTTCCTTGTCCTTGTGGAGCGCGGTGATGGTCTTCTTGTCGTCCTTCTTCTTCGGATCCAACCCCGAAAGACGGCCATCGGCCTGCGCGATCAGCGCCTGGGTCTCGGTCTTGAAGTCGCCGGCCCCGAGGCGCTTGAGTTCGAGCTTGAACTCCAACTCTGCGGCCTTTTCCTTGAGCGTCGCCTTGGCCTCCTTGATGCGCTTCTCGACCGCCTTGATGGCCTTGTCCTGGCCGGTGAGGTTCTTGAGCTCCTTTCTAGCGGAGGCGCCGGTGGTGCCTTTCAGGTCGTTGATGAGCGTCTTGAGGGCCTTCTTGATGACGGCGGCGGTGACCTTCTCGTCCTCGTCGGGCTCGTAGCCGCTGACCTCGTGGGCGGTCTCGACGGCCTCGGACAGCTCGCCCTGGGTTTCGGCGATGGTGGCCTCCAGCGCCTCGATGGCGTCCGCCTCGACCTGGAAATACTCGGCGATAAGGTATTCATCGGGGATGAGCGTGTGGTGCCACCCGGTGGAGACGATGGTTTTGAGGTCGTAGCGGATCTGCTGCCACCAGTTGACGAAGACGCCGGCACTCTTGAACTCGTCGAGCACGCCCAACGGCACGAGCTTGGCCTTGAGGGTGGTGAGCAGCTCATGGCGGACCTCGGGCATCTTCTTCCCGCCGTTGCCCGCATGCTGGAGCTGGGCGAAGTCGTCCCTGGCAACCGCCCACCAGGATTCGAGGGTGTCGTGGTGCCGGGTGAGAGTGCCCAGTAGCGCCGGGGCCGCTTCGAGCGTGGCCCCGATAGCGGGCCTGGCGTCGATGGACCTGCGAAAGGCGAGGTAGGCGGGACGCTCGGGCTCGAAGAGTAAATCCGGGTTGACGCCGAACTTGGCGAAGTCGTCCATAAGCGCAGCGACCTCCACCTCCGGGATTCCGCCGATGAGGTGCGCCTGGACATCCTCCGGCTCGGGGTCGGGCGTGTTGTCCACGTAGCGGCGGATGTTGAGGTTGTAGTCGTGGGTGTCCACGATCTCGGACTTGGGCACGAGGCGCGAGTACTTGGGCAGCCCGCGCTTGTGGGTGAAGACGAAATCGATCTTCTCGATGTCCTCGGGGCGAAGCCGATTCTGGTTCTTGTCCTCTGCGTACTCGCGATCGGCGTTGATGAAGAGGACCTTGTCCTTGAGTGCGTCGGGCTTGTTCTTGTTGCAGACCAGCACGCAGGCGGGGATGCCCGTGCCGTAGAAGAGGCCGGGCGGCAGGCTGACGATGGCCTCGATGCTGTCGTCATTGATGAAGAGCTCGCGGATGAGCCTTTCCTTGCCACCCCGGAACAGGACCCCGTGCGGCATGATCGTCGCCATCCGGCCGTTGGGCTTGAGGCTCGCGAGCATGTGCTGCACGAACATCAGGTCAGCCTTCTTGCCGGACTCCGGGCACCACTCGCGGAAACGACTGGTGAACTTCATGCCGGCGCGGCTGTAGTTCTGCGAGAACGGCGGGTTGGCGAGCACCCGGTCGAACTTGCGGATTTGGCCGTTGTCGAGGATCAGCGGGTCCTCCAGTGTGTCACCGTTCTCGATCGTGGATCGGGTGATGTTGTGGAGGATCATGTTCATGATGCAGATCGACCAGACCGTGCCGTTGGAGTCTTGGCCGTAGAGGGCGAGGTCGTTGGCATTCTGGCCCTGCTCCTCCACATACTGGTGGGCCTGAATTAGGAAGCCGCCGGAGCCGACCGCAGGGTCGTAGATGGTATTGCCGGCCTCTGGTTGGGTGAGCTGTATGAGCAGGCGGACGACCTCGCTGGGAGTATAGAACTCACCTCCCTTTTTGCCGGCGCTGTCAGCGAAGAACTTGATGAGGTACTCGTAGGCGGCGCCAAGTAGGTCGGGGAACTCGAAGTTGTCGTTGATGAGGACGAATCCGGGCTGGCTGAAGTGGTCGAGCAGATCTTTCCACTTCTGGTCTGGAATCTTCGTTTTGCCCTTCACCGCGTTGAAGTCGATGTTGTTCTTTAGCACCCCCTCGAGTTGGTGGTTCTCGTCCTCGATGGCAGCAATAGCCTTGTTGAGCATATTGCCGATGTCGTGCTTGAGGTCCTTTAGAGCCGGCACAAGATCGCCGTTCCCGTCGGTCCAGGGTTCGTGCCATCGAGCCCTTATGGGGACGAAGAATGTCTCGCCGTAGGATGTCGTGTCTTCGAGCAACTCGGCGACGAGATCTGGCTGGTCTTTGAGGTGTGCAAATGTCTCTTTGCGGAGCTGGTCACGTTTGCGATCAAATTCGTCGGAAAGCCGCTTCAGGAACAGCATGCCGAAGATGAATTCCTTAAACTCCGAGGCGTCCATCTTGCCGCGGAGGATATCGGCAGACTTCAGTAGGAAGGATTCGAGCTGGGCGAGGGTGATCTTCTCCTGTTTCAACTTCTCGCTCCGCTCACACTTCCACCTCCCCATTTCCCATTTGCCTTTCGAACGCTTGACGCACCAGTCCCATCACGTATGGCAGTTCCTCCGGCTTGCTAAAGCCCACCTCTACATCTCCGTTTCCCCAACGACCAAGGCTGGTGACGTCCTTGGATAGGCCTTTCGGGTCATGAAGCTCGTGAAACTGCATGTTGAGCGACAGGCGGAGGCGGCTGTTCTGAGGCACTATGTCTACAAAGTTAGTCTCCGCCTTGTAGGCGACATACAGCTTGAGAAACTCCTCTGAAACGCACGGGTCGAGCGCTAGAACCTCCTTTCGAAAGACCTCGAAGAGTTCGTGAATGGGGGAACCGATCGCGAGCTTCGGATGGTCATCGATCGTGTAATTTGCTTCTTTTTCGCCCCGCGTACGGTACAAGTCGAGCACTTCAGCTTGCAATGAAGGTACGACCCATACGCCCG
Organism: Candidatus Saccharimonadota bacterium; assembly: GCA_009839685.1. Lineage (GTDB taxonomy): Bacteria > Patescibacteriota > Saccharimonadia > Saccharimonadales > VXPC01 > VXPC01. Next base: position 21,731 of record VXPC01000022.1, read on the forward strand.
TAGCCATGGTGGCAAGGCGCTCGGCGCGGTTCCTGATTGCCGCTTCGTCCCACTTATCGAGGCTACTCAGACCTTCGTTGAGCTTTAGTGGGCTCTCCCGGAACCCCCCCTTCATGTCACGCTTTTGCGGAAAGGGTCGGTCACTGTACTCGGCGTTGTAGCCAGTGAGCGTAAGGTTGCCGGGTGTGTGCAGCCAGCTTTCCTGAATGCGATTCCACTCAAGCCCAAGGTCTTCTCGCCACTTCGCAGGCAGGTTCTCGTTTTGTGGGAGAATGTGCTCAATGGTGTATTCGTCGACCGGAACACGCTCCTTACGACCGTGGTTTTCGAGTCGACGCAGCCAGTAGCTTCGACGAGGAAAGTTGTAGAGGTCACGCACGATAAATTCACGCTTGAATTCCTCATCGCCTGGGAACCGGCGATAGGAAGGGAGCGTCAGTAGATGAGCTCGGATGCTCTCAAGGTACCGGTATTTTCGTAGCGCCCGCCCGAAATTGGCGAAAGTCTTGTTCAACGAGTTTGTAGGAATCGCACACACCGCACGGCGGAATACATACGCCTCGACCAACCGAGCGGCGGCCTCGAAGTCGGCGCGCTCAAGTCTTCCGTTGGCAAAATCGTCGTAAAGCTCAAGCAAGAACGGATAGGCAACGTCCACCTTCAGTTCTTTTAGGTCTCGAAACACCTCAGCGAGTCTCTTGTCGGCTTCTTTGCCCAGTGCCATCGCGCAGTAGTAGCCCGCGAAGGCGTGAACATCTGCGACCAGCGCATCCACACCGGCAGCGGCTATGTCCGGCATTCGCGCATGAGATTTGAATGCTTCGTATACTGCTCGAACCTTCGGTATCTCTCCTGTCTTAAGTGTCAAGTAGTGCCGCATGAAACTGTCAAAGTGTGATCCGTACCCTTCTTGGCCGAATCCCACTTCCATCGGTCGCCAGTGATCCTCGTAGAGTCGAGTTTGGTGAGCGGGCTCAAGTCCCATCAGGATGAAATTGCGGATCAGATCGGCCTGACTTAACTCGCGCCCCGTCGAATTCATGCTCTCAAAGATGAGCTGGGGATTGTCTTGGTCTCGGCTTAGCGCGATGTCAACGACGACTAGCTTCGCAAGACCGTGGCAAAGTGCGGGAAGGTCGGCGCCAAGGTTTTTGACCTGCCCCTCGAAGAAGGCGAAGTTCTCAGTGATGCGGAGGGAGTGATTGGAGGGCTGTGCCTTCTGTTTGACTAGGGCCAGCAGGCTCGCCTTGTCGGTCTGTGTGAGCAGCAGTTTGAATTCGCGTTCTTCCTCCTCCAATGGATTTAGTAGGTAGTAGCTGCGCAGTTTCTTGGCCGAGAAGCCATCAACGGGTTCGTTGTCGCCTAGTTGACGCGCTAGGGCCTCGAGAATCAATGTGACCGTAGTCAGTCTCTGCTGACCATCGATCACGAGTAGAGGTGACTGGCTGGATACTTGGTACAAGCCCTTCTCGATGTAGACGATGGAACCGACAAAATGGGCCGAAATGGCCTCGTCTCTGCCGGTCCGGACGATGTCATCCCAAAGCTGGCGGCACTCACGCTCCGTCCATGAGTATGTGCGTTGGTAAATCGGGATGACAAACTGCGGTGACTTCTTGAGAAAGTCCAGAAACTTGGCTTCTGTGGCCTTCATGCCACCATCCCTTGTTCGATGCCCGAACCTCTACGATCCCGCATGGCGTTGTTGACCTCCCAGAGCTTGAAATTCTGCATTCGTCGGGTCTTTTTTTGAGCCGTCTATCGCATTCCGCGCGCGACGCCCGCAACAGTCAGAACCGCCTCCACCTGTCCACCCTGACCGCCGCTTCCACAAGTGCGCCAAGGGACGTCGCCTTCCCTGCATATTGCCCGAACGTGGCGACCCAATTGCGTTCGTATGAACCGCATGACCACCACTGCATCGCAGTTAGCCACGCGCGCTTCAATTTCCCCTAGGAATTTGTTCCAATTCGATCCCCATCCGGTGTGCACGAAGTCAGGCGTCACTTGTGGATCACGGTCGGCCAGCTTGGCCGTAACTTGCCCCGCGCTCCTTTCTTGCGTCTCGTTGCCGCCAACAACAAGAACCTTGACAGGCGCACCCAAGCCGCGGCCAAGTGAGTCTTCGACGGGCTTTAACGCTTCGTAGCGCTGTTTCAGGTCAACGTAGTCGTCTTCGCCCAGGCCATAAGCTTCAATTTGCTCCAGTACATCCAACGCGTTGAGAAACTCGCTTCGGCTAATGTACTTGTGAAAGAGCCTCCTGAGTATCGCCAGCGCCTTCGAAAACTCGCCCATGGCTTCCAGACACCGCACGCTCGCAAACGCCGCATCCTCCTGATCCCACGCCGGCCCGTACCGATCCTGCTCGCTCAAAATCTCCAGAAACTCCGATACGCCGGAGCCCTCGAACGCACGCCGTTCCAATTCGTCGAGAATCTCGCGGGCTGCCTCCACGTTGCCGACGCCCAAGTACCCCCGAAGTGCGCCGCGAAGGTCTTCGGCTGCCAACAGCGGGCGTCGATTCTGCCTGCGCGCCCGTCTGTGCAGCCGCTCCGCAACCGACGGGTGCGTTTCCAGTATCTCCGAGTCCGCGAGTGCGTTCAGCACCTCATCGCTATCCGATTCAAGCAGGGGCCCGGTAACCATCTCGATGCTCTCTTCAGAGCAGGCTAGGCTAGCCACCAGCGGTGCCACGAATGGGCGCGGTATCTCCGCCCCTTCCAAGCCGGAGACAATCAAGCGGGCAGCGTGGCGGATCTCAGCCGCGTCCAGCAGCTGCGATTTGGCAATGCCCATATAAAGGTCAATATGCGCCAACAGGGACTTTGGGTATTCGCGATTGCCGCAAATCTCAGCGTGGGCCTTCTCAAAGTGCGTGTCTGCTATGCGGAATCTGTGGTCGCCCAACTTTTCGTCCGCGAGTGACAGCACTCCCAGACAATAATGGCCATGGGATGCATACGTCGCGTCTGGACTCGCCACTGCGTTCCGGTAGTGATCCTCCCCGGCTTTCAGACGGTCGACGAGGTCGCGCCGTTCTGATTCCTCACTGGGAATGCGCACTTCATCGAGCAACGCGAATCGACCTTGGAGCAACCCCAAGTCTGCGTGCACCATCGTATGAATTGCAGGTTCCCCTTCATCGAGCAACAGGCTTCGCAGCAGGGTCTCGGCGCCCCGGTGTTCACCGAGCAGCCTCAAGCAGTGGGCCATGCGGCGCCGAACTGTTGGTAGATGTTCGATCAGAGGATCGTCGTCCTTGAAGGAGTCGCCGGCCGCCAGCAGCAGTTCGAACAGTGTCCGTGCGACCCCAGGGACGTGAGACCGCAGTGACTCCGTTCCGGCATCGAGGAGCAACTGAAAGACTGCTGGGGTTCTGGCCAGACGCACACCAACGAACAGATGCAGGTCCGATGTGCGGCCTATCCTCCATAGCGCCTTGGCCATGTGCTCGCCAGCCATCCGCGATGCCGGACCACGGCCATCTCCGAGAGCGCGCACCGTATCCGTGGCGTCGTAAAGTTCAACCATCCGGGCCCACGACTTCGTTCTTGCTAAACCCTGAATGGCGCCGGTCCAGTACCAGCGCGCCCGCCTTTCCGTGTCCGCCCTCATGTCTGCGTCGAAGGGCCGATCCAGGAGCGCATCGCGAAACCCGGCAAGGAAATATGACTGCTGGCGGCGTTCATTCAAGCTGATGAATTCTTCCACCGCGCTGGTCAGGTCGCGTTCGTTCAAGGCGCCGACAACTCCCTTCTGGGAGTCCACCACGGCGTCGATGAGCAATCTATCTAGCGGTGTTTGGCCTTGCGCCCGGCGACTCCTGCGCCCTGGCGACCGCTGCTGGTCTTCCATCCGCAGGCTAGGTCGCTGATCAGTGGCTTCGGATTTACGGCCAGACATGGCGATCTAGAAGGTGTGTGAAAGCGGCGCATTCTAGCGACTGACCGGCCGCCATGGAAAGAGGAGGGTGGAGGCGAAGCTTCGTGAGCGGGCGAGGTGCCATGCTGGTTCTGTGCAGGACGAACGGTCTAGCGAGCGAGTACCGGCCTTGCACAGGCGGCATGAAGCGCGGATTCAGTGGGCCAGAGGGAGGCGGACGCGCAAGAAACAAGAGCCATCCTCACGAGATAGAGATTGCGTAAAGGAACGGTGCTGCGCGCCGTGCGAGGGCAAGATGCCCTTGCTCCGGAGACTACGACCGCTTCAGTCGGGATCCCGGAGCGAGGGCGTCCCGCCCTCGATTGGGCCACTGGGATGCGCTTTCCATCGGAAGGTTCAGCACTCGGCATATTACTCGCCCATTGCACGGAAATCAGGCCGTTGCCCGAGGCTCTCATCTGAGACGACTTCATCACGAAACAGCCTGGGGTAGTAGTAGTGCCTCAGGGCAGCGTGAAAGTCGCGCACTCGTTGTTCATAGGCGAGCGAGTCCATCATGCTCGTGCCTGCAATGCCTTGCAGGGTGCGCGTCAAGAGTGCGGGTGGTGACAGCCAGGCGAGCGTTCCAGCAAGCCGGTCGCGCCTGATGCGCCCTTCGCGATAGGCCCGCGACAGGGGCTCGGCGGTCTGGTCGCCGACTTGCTGAAAGGCGTAGTACCACTTCCATTCAAATG
>VXPC01000003.1 GCA_009839685.1 Candidatus Saccharimonadota bacterium
AAAATCCATTGCTAGCGATAGCGTGCCGGTTCAAGTCCGGCCTCCGGTACCAAACTATTCTGCACAAGTCCCGTTGACCGAGTACGACAGTGAGAATTTCAAGCTTTGACATTTCGAACCAGCGGAGCATTAAAGCTGCAGCTTGCCCGGATGTTCCTCAGATCATGATAGTAACCGGGCCAAATGGGTGCGGAAAATCAACGCTTCTCCAAGCACTGCGGCAGATGGGAAGTGACCGACCAATGTATATCGGCCCGCACCGCGCTAGTCGGAGACAGCAGGTTCAATACCGCTTTCTGGGGCCTGAAATCCGCATGCGCAATGTGTTGGCAGGAGATAGGCTCCCAAGCCATGAGGGCATAACGGGGGGAAATAGGACTAGAGACCCGTGGGACTATGATGACGCAGCGAGCTACCTAAAGTATGGCCTCTGTCAGATCGAACTCGATCGCAGGGAAGCTATTGCGGATGTCTATGACCAGACAAACGCGATATCAGAGGGTAGTCTGCCAGACGTATGGGCTCCGCTTCGGGAATTTGCCGCCAATCTCGTCCCCCACCTTAAGTTCGAGAAGATTGATACAAGCAACCGTCAACGAGTCCAATGTTTGTGGTCAGTTTTGGGAACTGATTCGCCACCAATTGACATTGACGACCTAAGTTCCGGCGAGAAGTCTGTAATCCAACTCTTCTTTCCCTTAGTCGAACACCGCGTCAGAGCGCTTCTCCGAAAGCTTAAGGGCGAGGACGAATCAGGAGCCACCCCGGTATGCGCCCTCATAGACGAGCCCGAACTGCACCTGCACCCAAACCTACAGGCCAAGATTCTCGGCTACCTGCGCACACTCTCCGTCAAGGAGAACGCGCAATTCATCATCGCTACCCATTCGCCCACAATAGTAGAGAATGCAAACAGCAACGAACTCTACCTGCTGCGGCCTGCATCCTTGGTGTCCCCCGGTGAAAACCAACTGATAAGGGTAGCCACTGACGATCAGAAGCTAGAACTGCTACGGGACGTCTTCGGCACTACTGCGAACCTCACCGCATTGCGCCCCATATTAGTAGTCGAAGGACGCCTTCGCGACATGGACGCTCGGCGAGCTGCTGACGCTCGCATCTATCCGTTCCTGAGTGAAGAGTTCAGCCGAATCTCGATTTTGGCCTCTGGGGGAAAGGCTGAGTGCACGACGTTGGTACAGAGCCTGAACAAACTACTGAAGGAGTTCTCCAGCGCGATTGGCGCACATGCCCTCCTGGACCGTGACCTACAGGAGTCTGAACCGGCAGAACCGACTATTCACCTGCTTCCGGTTTCAATGGTAGAGAATCTGCTTGTCGAACCATCTGTCCTCTGGGAGGCCACTACCCTAGTTCATCACAAGATGTCCTTGAAAGATCAGTCCCAAGTGGAGACTGCTGTGAACAAGATACTTGAGGACATGGAGCAGGTGGAGATCGACCGGCGAGTAAAGGCGGCTATAGGCGCCACGACATTTCGGCTTTCCGATCCTGTCAGTTCTGCGCAAAGCCAACTCAAGGAACATACCACCTCGTTAGAGAGAATACTGAGCGAATGCAGCCTCGCTGCAATCGTCGACAACTGCCAGAAGACTGTCGAAAACATCAAGGCTCAGGGACGGCGCGCCGACTTTTTTCATGGCAAAGCGATCCTTGATGAGTTCTACCGTCGGTACATGCAGGCGACTGGAATGTCTAAGGAAATATTCATCTATGAATGCGCTCGAGTTGCAAGCACCACACCGCGGGTACGCAACTTCGTTGAAGATTTCTTGACAAAAATTGGTGTGCGTTCCGCTGTGGACTCAAGCACTGAAGACTCTGACGGTCAACTGGATTCCTCTGCGGTGCGTTTGGTTAGCTAGTTCCTGACCGTAGTATTTCTCTGTCCCCAGCCGATTTTTTTGCCAGTCGATCGACGAATCACTTCGCGGCCACGCTTCCTTATGCGTTCGTGAAATTCCCCGTCAATGTGACCGTTCGAAGCTGGAGAGTTTCAAGCGTTTCTGACCCGTAAGAAGAAAATTAATAGCAATCGGAAGCTTGGTATTTTTGTCAACGGACTGTCGTTGCAAAAAACGTTGTCTTCGACACTGCGGCATGTTTTGCCACCGGGTTCTCGTCAGAGAGTCTCCAGATGCTTGCTTCTGAGTGAAGTTGCCGACATGTCGATGACATGCAGCGTCTGATCAGCGGCGACGTCGCCACGTGGCGCCCTACTAAGTTCGTTTGCGCGAATATGACACGGCCATGTCGCCACGATTAAGACGGTAGTACTTCTTGAAGCCCTCTTCGAACGGATTAGGCAGCCAGTCAACCATCGGCTCGGCTGACAGGGCGCGTCTCACTCTCAGGATTACCCATCGCCATGTGTCGCCGCGCCGTCTGGCGATGTGCTTGGCGGCTTCGATCTCACTAGCGCTGAGATCAAAGGACGTGTCATCACCCTTCGTCGCCTTCACCTCGACGTGCCATCGGATGCCTTGGTGGGTGAACCGAAAGTCGAATCCGTGCCCGTCGCTGATTTCATCCTTCTCGCCCTCCACGAGCGGCCGGACCTTCAACCGCGACTCTGAGACCCATGCGCTTGCACGAACCGACCGCTTTCCAAACTCCTGCTGTAGAAATCGGTAGGCATGCATCTCCCCGAGGATACCCACCACTTCTGCCTCCTCCGGAGAGAGGCGCCGATGTCCGATTCTGCCCCTGCCTCCCCCTCCGCCGCCCCCAACTTCGCGCGAAAACGGGCCGAGCGGTGTGAACGCCTGTCTGGTATAAACCTGTCCGGGCCCCCGAGACGGATCGGAAGGGGG
>VXPC01000052.1 GCA_009839685.1 Candidatus Saccharimonadota bacterium
CGCCCAAACACCGCCGCCCCCTCCCCCCACGGCCCCCCACAAACTCACCACCCCCCCCCCCGCCGCCCCGGGGAGTGCCGCGCGACGCTTGGGAAGGGTGGCGGGTCGAAGTTCGCCCGGAGGCCGAGCCCGAATTCGTAGGTCAGTTCACCTACAGTCTAGAAGGTGGCCTTAATCTCCCCGAATTGCATCGGTGCAGCAACCTGAGCCAGGAGGGTCGCCGGGTATTCTCGCAACTCGTCGTAGATTCGATGGGAGACTGGCCAAACGGCTGGGAACAAGCCACAGTCCGGAAGGTGGGCGGCGAATCAAGTGTGCGACTAATCACCTCACCGCTGAAGCACTGGCTGGGCGCAACGGCATGGCTTTCGGACGGAATCGGCGGGGAGCGTCCCCTCGCAGATCGCTGGCTTGTTCCCATTTCTATGCTCCGAGGCCAGCGTGAGCGGTTCCGTCACCTGCGACCCCTGTCGCTAGAGCTGTCGCGCAGGCTGGACGCCGACGCGGAACTGCTTGGGAAGCTGCAAAGCATGGGTCTCAACGTTTATCCCACCGACGGGGAGCGAATCGGGCCGGAGCTGCTCGATGCACTGGCGGAAGCGTGGAGATCGGAAAGGGTGCCCCTGGGGCAGTTCGATATATTCCTTGGGCAGTTGCGTCACGCGTGGCAGCACCTGGACGTGGGCAAGGAATTCCCGGGCGCTTTTCTAGTGCGTACTGCCCACCGGCATTTCGAGGTGGTGGACAGCGTTGGGCTGACCGGCGTGTACCTGCCAAACGACGCGGCGAAGGAGCGGGCCTTGAGGGAGGAGAACAAGCCCGTCTTGGAAATGGAAGTAGCGCAGGCGAACCGTTTTGCTGAAGCATTGATCAATGCGACGCCGGTCCGTCTGGCATCGGGACTCGTGGAACGCGATGTAATTGACGGCGCGTTGTGGGGCAAGGCCGCGGAGGCCGTGCGCGCCCTGGAGGAGACGCGCTACCGCTGGCTGGCTGAGCCCCTGCTGGCAATACTCGCGCACGGCGGAACTAATCCCACGGGGCATACGACTACCGCCTGGGAGGCAGCGCTGCATCGGCTCCGGGGCGCGGGCGTGATCGAGTGCGGGTCTATCGTGGTCGAGCTTATTGACGGCAACGAAACCATCGCGAAAGGGGAACCTGCCGCCCGATGGCTTTCGGGGGATGTGCTAGCCGTCACAAACGAAGTGGGGCTTTCCTACGAGGAACTCGCACCGGGGCTACAGGCGATGCTTGAGCGCCAAGATCTGCTGAAGGACCTGCTGCTTGTGCTGGGTCCGCTCGAAGGCGTCGAAATTCCGACGCTCAAGGAGATTGAGAAAGCTTTGGAGCGCGCCCAGATCGACGCGCAGGCATTTGCCGATATCCGCAGCCGCTGGGTCGGGAATACCGGGTTGGTGGCTAGTCGGATCAGACCTGTTGCGGCATTGCTCGGAGTAGGCAGTGCGGGGTTCGAGAAGGCAGCGGCCGACTTGGGTCGTCTGACGGACTGGCTAGCCGCTAATCTGCCCCAGTGGGACGCTGCGGCGCTGATGACAGCTGCCCGCCGCAGCGGTGACGACTACGCGATGGGAATGGTCGCATGGCGCGCATTGGGCGATGTGGCCGCCCTGCCGGCGTGGAACGCGGTGCTGGATGAGTTGGGCGCAGAATACAAACCGGTCAGGAATCGGGATTTCGGAGAGCAGACGAATGCCCATCTGGAAGGGATGCAGGCGCTGTCGACTGCCATTGCGCGCGCAGTCGCGGTCGATAGCGGCGAACCAGAGCTGTTCAGGACGTTCGAAGATGCAACAAACGCGTTCTCGGCGCCCGATGACTGGTCGATGCAGTGGTGGAAAGTCCCATTCAAGGCGGTGGTGGACGCTCTATGCGACACTTGGAGGGAGATTGTCAATTCAGAACATCTGGCGGTTTTGAGAGGGACTGAGACACTTGAGCAATTTCGAGAGGCTATCGAGGAGCGTGGCATCGCAATAGAACCGGACCCGTACGAAATTGCACACGCCAACAGCGAGCGTTTTTCGAGCGTATTGCTCGACGTGCACGATTTGCACCGGACCTGGTTGGAATTCCGCGATCCGGAATCAAGGTTGCCGGATCCGCCAAAAGCGCCGGAGCTTGCCGCAGACTCATACCTCCGACGGTGGAATGACACTGAGTTTTGGCGTCTCGCATTAGCGACGTTAGGAGACGAGCGGTTCGTCCATGCCTGTGGTGACGCTTCGGACGCGCAGACTGTCAGGGACAGACTCGGCCTTGACGAGGAGGCCGTCAAAAGGAAGCGGCGGGAACGGGAGAAGGAAGAAAAGGAAACGGCGCGCAAGGCGAAGAAGGTTGAGATCGCCGGCGAGTCTGTTGAGATCGACACGATCGACTATTCGGCGATGCTCCGGCGCCATGAGAAGACGCTGAACGATCCGGTCGGTCCGCGGGCAAGCGAGGGTGAGTTCACACCGCTCGGCCCGTTTTCGCGCGAAGTTGGGGGCGGCGGAGGGGGAGG
>VXPC01000004.1 GCA_009839685.1 Candidatus Saccharimonadota bacterium
TCCTCCTCGCCGCCGCCGTCTTCCGGCTCGTCCGCCTCCCCGGCCGCGGTTTCGACCTGCTCGGCGGCCGTCGTCTCCGCCTCTTCTTCCATGACGATGGTCGGCTGGTCCTGGTTTTTCTTATGCAGGTTGACCTCCAGGATTTCCTCGGCGTTGACCAACTGGTCGTCTTGGTCGACCAGGTCGATCTTCAGCCCCAGGCCTTGGAGCTCCTTGACCAAGATGTTGAAACTCTCCGGGATTTTCGGGTTGACGATGTCGACCTGCTTGATAATCGACTCGTAGGCCTTGGCCCGGCCCGACATGTCGTCGGACTTCAGCGTCAGCATCTCCTGCAAAGTGTGGGCCGCGCCGTAAGATTCCAGCGCCCAGACCTCCATCTCGCCGAAACGCTGGCCGCCGTTGTGCGATTTGCCGACCAGCGGCTGCTGGGTGACCATCGCGTAGGGGCCCGTGCTGCGGACGTGGACTTTGTCGCTGACCATGTGGTTCAGCTTGTAGATGTACATGTGCCCGACGGTCGTCCGCTCGTCGAACGGTTCCCCGGTCCTCCCGTCGTAAAGCTGCTGCTTGCCGTCTTCGGGCAAGCCGGCCTGTTTGAGCATGTCGACGATCTTATCCTGGGGCACCCCGTCCAAAATCGGCGTCGTCACCTTGATGCCGAGCTTGTCGGCGGCGATACCGAGGTGGGCTTCGAACAGCTGGCCGAGGTTCATCCTGGCCGGCACCCCCAAGGGGTTGAACAGCAGGTCGACCGGCGTGCCGTCCTCGGTAAACGGCATGTCTTCTTCGGGCAGGACGCGGGCGATGACGCCCTTGTTGCCGTGCCGCCCCGCCAGCTTGTCGCCGATTTGGATTTTCCGGGATTGGGCGACGAAGATCTGAATCTGTTTCAAGACCCCGGCCCGCAGGTCGTGGCCCTGGTCCTTTGAGAAAAGCCTGACGTCGACGACCTTGCCGGACTTGCCGTTGGGCAGAGTCAGCGAGGAGTTGCGGACGTCTTTGGCTTTTTCGCCGAAAATGGCCCGCAGCAGCCGTTCCTCATTCGTCAGTTCCTGCTCCCCCTTGGGGGTAATCTTGCCGACCAGAATGTCGCCCGGCTTGACTTGGGCGCCGATCCGGATGATACCGTCCTCGTCCAAGTGCCTGAGGGCGTCTTCGGAAACGTTGGGGATATCCAAGGTGGTGCTCTCAGGACCGAGCTTGGTCTCGCGGACGTCGATCGAGTATTCGGTGATATTGATAGACGTCAGGGCGTCGTCTTTGATCAGCCGCTCGGAAATGATGACGGCGTCCTCGAAGTTATAACCGCCCCAGAACATCAAGCCGACCAAGACGTCGCGGCCCAAGGCCAGCTCGCCGTCGGCGATCGACATGCCCTCGATCAGGGGTTGGCCTTCCTTGACGGCCTGGCCGTTGTCGACGACGACGCGTTGGTTGATGGAGGTGTCCTGGTTGCTGCGGGCGAAGTGGACCGGATAGTAGGTTTTCTTCTGCTTGTTGGCATAGCTGACGACGACTTTCTCGGCCGTCGCTTCAACCACCTTGCCGTCCGCTTCGGCATAAACCACTTGGCCGCTGTTGCGGGCGATGTGCCGCTCCAAGCCGGTGCCGACAATCGGCGATTGCGGCTGAATCAGCGGCAGAGCCTGGCGGGTCTGGTTGGCGCCCACCAGCGAGCGGGCGACCTGGTCTTTTTCCAAAAAAGGTATCATGCCGGCCGAGGAGCCGATGATCTGCTTGGGCGAAAAGTCGACATAAGAGGCTTCTTTGACGCTGTAGTTGCCGGCGATGCCACGCCGCCGGCCCTCTTCATAGGCGTTGGCAAAGTAACCCTGCTCGTCGACTTGGGCCGAAGCGCCGATAATGACGACCTCGCTCTCCTGCTTGGTATCCAAATAAATGACATCGTCCTCAACGACCTTGGGTTTGAGCTGCCAGAGCCGGTCGGCGTCGACCTTGGCCAGCCGGTCGGCGGCCGTTTTGTTAATCGTCTCCCCCGCCTTGACGACGGTGGCGCCTTTGCCGTCCTTGAGATCCTCGCCGGCGATTTCGCCGACGGCCTCCCCCGCCTTGACCCGGCTGAGCACCCGGCGGTAAGGAGCTTCCAGAAAGCCGTACTCATTGATCTTGGCGTACAGGGCCAGATTGAGAATCAGGCCGATATTGGCGCCCTCGGAGGTCTCGACCGGGCAGATCCGGCCGTAGTGGGTGGCGTGGGAGTCGCGCGGGGCGAACTTGGCGTACTCCCGCTTCAAGCCCCCCGGCCCCATGGCGCTCAGGCGGCGCTTGTGAGCCAGCTCAGACAGCGGGTTGACCTGATCCATGTATTGCGACAGCTGGGAGCTGGCGAAGAAGGTTTTCACGGCCGCCACCACGGGCCGGGCGTTGATCAACTGCTGGGGCATCATCGTCTCGATGTCGAGCCGCAGCATCCGCTCCTTGATATTGCGCTCCATCCTCAGCAGGCCGATGCGGAACGAGCGCTGGATGAGCTCGCCGACCATCTTGAGGCGGCGGTTGCAAAGATCGTCGATGTCGTCGGCGACGGCGTCCGGGGAATTGTTGAGCCTGATGATTTCGCGGATGATGGCGATGAAGTCGTCTTTGTTTAAGACGTGGTTCTCCAGCTTGTTGGGCGTCTTCAGCCCCAGCCGCTGGTTGATCTTGTAGCGGCCGACTTTGGACAGGTCGTACTGCCGGTGCCCGAAGAACTTGTTCTTCAAAGCTTCCTTGGCGTTCTCGATATTGGCCAGATCGCCGGGCCGGATGCACTTGTAGACCTCGATCAGGGCGTTGTTGTAGTCGCCGACGCTGTTCTTGTGCCGCAGGGTTTCCTTGATGTAACTGGTCTCGCCGTTGTCGATGTCGGCGAAAGCCTCGTAAATGTCCTCGACGCTCATCCCCAAAGCCAGCAAGAAGTTCGTCACCGGCAGGCGGTACTTGTGGTTGATGACGATGAAGATGACGCCTTCGCGCGGCGAGGTCTCGATCTTAAGGGCCGAACCGCGGTCGGGGATGATGTGGGCTCCGAAGACGATCTGTTCGGAATTGAACTTCAATTTTTGGTCGGCGGAGAGCTTGATGTCCTCGAAAAAGACGCCGGCGGAGCGGACGATCTGGGTGACGACGACCCGCTCGGAGCCGTTGACGATGAAAGTCCCCCGTTCGGTCATCCAAGGGTACTCCCCCATGTAGACTTCCTGGGTACGCTTGGTGCCGGTCGTCTCGTTGATCAGCTCGACGTTGACCTTCAGCGGCGCCTCGTAAGTCGTGTTGTTCCGCAGGGCCTCGGCGTCCGTCAGCTTCGGCTCCTCGAAATAATAGTCTTTGAAATTGAGCAAAAGCCGGTGGTTCTGGTCGTTCTTCTTGATCTCGACCTCCAGCGGGCTCATGCTGGCGAACAGATCTGTCAGCCGGACGTCGACGAATTCGCGCCACGAGCGGCCTTGGTGGGCGATCAAATCGCCGATCAGCTCCTCGTCGCCGGCCGGCGCGAAGTTGATCCGGGCCGGGCCGGCCTGGGGAGCTTGCTTGGTTTTTGGAGCGGAAGTGGAAACTTGGGGCATTAAATCACCTTGAATTATTATTTGATTAATGGGTTTTTCGCCGCAGCCGCCCGGAGGGTGATGGGCAAAATACAACTTTAGTTTGACAAAGCACTTTTATGTTTATTTGACAGAGGAATTAATAATAAAAATCCGTGTAGTCACCTGTCGGCGACGGCTGCACAACACCGAAACGGTGCGCCGGTACCGACCGCACACCTGACATTTCATAAGCGCAGTTTTGTTTGCGCAGAAGCCCTCCAAGCCAAACCGCCCCGAATAATCCGAGCGGGTACGCTCCCCTGCTCCTAGCTAATGATTAAGCTAACCGAAACGCCCCATTTTGTCAACGCGTTTTTTAAGATTCGCGCTCCCGCCCGGACCTGCCAGGTGTCAGCGCCTGCAAAAATAACAACCGGCGAGCCACGTTCAGTTAAGGTGGGTAACCTGCTGGTAGTCCGCCACGGCGGCCGCCAGCGCCGGGAAGTCCGCCAAGTCTTCGCCGCGCTCGATGAAAGTCTCGGCCAGTTCCGCGGCCAGCCGGACCGTCCGCGGGCTGATTGGCAAACCTTCCAAGACGGCCGAGGGGCCGCTTTGGCGCAATCCGTGCAGGGTGCCCGGACCGCGCAGCCGGAGGTCGATCTCGCTCAATTTGAAGCCGCTGCGATGTTCCAGCAAGGCTTGCAGGCGCTCGGACGGTTTCTGGTCGCTGAACGGGCAGAGGTAACAATAGCCCTGCTGGCGGCTGCGGCCGACCCGGCCGCGGAGCTGATGCAGCTGAGCAAGGCCGAACTTCTCCGGGGACATGATGATGACCGTGTTGGCGCCAGGGATATCCAGGCCGGCCTCGATAATCGAAGTGCTCAGCAAAGCTTCCAGCTCGTTCCGCTGGAAAGCCTTCAGGACCCGCTCTTTTTCTTCGGTCTTCAGGCGGGCGTGCAGCACCCCGAATTTAAGATCCGGCGCCAAATTCTTGATAAGGGCCTGCGTTTTGGCCAGCGAATCCTCCGCTTCGGGATCCTCGATCGCCGGGCAGACGATGAAGAGTTGGTTGGCGGCGCTCCTAGTTTTGATAACCTCGCGCAGGCGGGCCGCCCTCTCCCCTAGCGGGACGATCGCGGTTTCGACCTCCAGCCGGCCGGGAGGCTTCTCGGTCAGCAGGCTGATGTCCAAATCGGCGTAAAGGACTAGGGCCAGGGAGCGCGGAATCGGGGTGGCGCTTAGGGTCAGGATGTTGGCCAGCTCAGGCTCGGCTTTCTGCAGGAGCTTCAAGCGCTGCTTGACGCCGAAGCGGTGCTGCTCGTCGATTACCGCCAGAGCCAGCCGGTCGAACTTGACCGAATCGGACAGCAAGGAGTGGGTGCCGACCACCAAGGAAGTCTGCCCTTCGGCCAGCCGCCGTCGGACCCGGTTTTGCTCCGCGGCCGAGCTGGCCGAGCTCAGCAACTCCACCCGGCCTTCGCCCCGCCGGCCGTAAAGCCGGCGCAAGTTGTCGAAATGCTGGCGGGCGAGAATCTGCGTCGGCGCCAAGAAAGCGGCCTGGTAGCCGTTCTCCATGACATTGAAGGCCACGGCGGCGGCAATCAGGGTCTTGCCGGCGCCGACATCGCCTTGGACCAGCCGGTTGAGCGGCGTCTTGGGGGCGGCCATCTCTTTGAGAACGGCGCCGATAATCCGCTTCTGCTGGGAGGTCAGCTCAAAATCAAGCCCGCCGACCAACTCTTCGACGGCCTCCCTCTTAAAGGCGATCGGGGCGGCCGATTGCCGCTGCCTCTGCAGCCGCAACAACCTGGAGCTGAGACTGAGGGCGACCAGCTCCCGCAACCCCAGCTGGGCCGCGGCCGCCTCGGCCGCTTCCAGCGCCGGCGGAAAATGCAGCCGGTCGTAAGTTTCAGCCAGCGGCCGCAGGTCGCCGGCGGCCGCCAGCCAAGCCGGCAAGGGTTCTTTGATTTTAGGCAGCAGGGACCGGGCCTGAGCCAGCGCCCGCCTGATCTGGGCATTCCTCAAGCCGGCCGTCGTCGGGTAGACGGCCTGGACCAGTTGCGGCAGTTCTTCCTCGGCCGGCATGGCGGTCGGGTTGATCATTTGCAAGCGCCGGTACCTGAGGTCATAGAGGCCGGAGAGGTAGTACTGCCGGCCGGTTTGCAGGCTGGCGGCCCGGTAAGGCTGGTTGAACCAGACCAGCCGCAAGCCGCCGCTGCCGTCTTCCGCCAAAGCTTCGGTCAGGTGCATGCCGCGATAGCCGGTGTAACGCCCTTTGGCTTCCAGGATCCGGGCCTTGACCGTGACCTTGCCCGGACTGAGATCGGCGATTTGGCTGACCTTGGAGAAATCGTCCCAGCGTCTGGGCCGATGCCTGATCAGATCGCCGATCGTGGCGATATCCAGCTTGGCGAACAGCTCCGCTTGCTTTTCGCCGACCCCTTTCAGGTAGCGTATCGCGGTGTCCAAATTAAGTTCTTCCGTCACGTTCCGTTCCCCGCCCGCCCGCCAATCGGACGCGCTTTCAGTTAGAATTATATAAACGACCATTGGAGTTCACAAAATTATGGAACCTAAACCGCAGCCGCCGAAAGACTCTTTCGCCCGCAAGCTGGCCAGATGGGTCAAGCGGCAGCGGGCGGCCAGCCAGAAACGGCGGTCGGAATACCTGCACCTCGGCGGCGACAAACGGCTGCGGCGGTTGATGATCAACCTCCACCCCGAAAGCCTGTTCAGTTTTTTCACCTCTTGGGACGGAATGTGGTTCGTGTTCCGGATCGTCGTGGCCGCCATCCTGATTTTTTCCGTCCTGGTGACTTTCGCCTATTTCTACTACCGCGGCGAGGCGCCGGCGACGGTTTTGGAGCTGCAATCCTGCGTCGAAGGCAGGGTCAGCGAATTCTACGACCGGACCGGCAAGACCTTGCTGTGGGAACTCAAGGAGGGCACCGAGTGCCAGCCGGTCCAGCTGGATGAAATCAGCACCGACCTGATCAACGCCGTCATCAGCATGGAAGACAAGGACTTCTTCAACCACCCCGGCTATAAGGTGACTTCCATCGCCCGTTCCGTTGTCAACAACCTGCTGGGCCGGCCCCGGCAAGGCGGGTCGACCATCACCCAGCAGTACATCAAGAACGCCGTCCTCAAGGACACCGACCGCAGTTACGAGCGGAAGATCAAGGAAATCGTCTTGGTGCCGGAAATCGAGGCCAGCTACACCAAACGGGAAATCCTGACGGCTTATCTGAACACCATCAACCTGGGTAACTCTTACGGCGGGGTCGAAGCGGCCGCTCAGGGGTATTTCGGCAAACCGGCCGCCGAGCTGAGCTTGGATGAGGCGGCCGCGCTGGTCGCCTCCGTAGTCGCGCCCAATATTATCTGGGAAGATCCCGAGCACCACTTGGCTAGGCGGGATTTGGTTTTGAGCGTCATGCTGGCCGACGGCAAGATCAGCCAGGCGGAACACGACCGGGCCGTGGCGACCGACACCTTGGCCAAAGTCCGCCGCCAAGACAACGCCATGACGGTCTTGGGCACCCCCTCGCCCCATTTCATCCTCCAGGCCCGCCGCCAAGCTGACGAATTGATTTGCCGCAGCGAAAGCGAATGCCTCAACTTGCAGGCCGGCGGCTACAAAATCATCACCACCCTTGACATGGCGGCCCAAGACCGGATCGAGGCGACGATCGCGGCGGCGCTTGAAGAGCTGGAGCCGGACGGTTACGACAATGCCGCCCTGGCGGTTGTCGACAGTGGCCGCAAAGAGGTCGTCGGCCTGGCCGGCAGCCGCGGCTTCGACCACCCCGGGTTCGGCCAGTTCGACAATATTACCGCCGCCCGGCCGCCGGAGGGCGTCTGGCATCCCCTCGTTTACGCCTCCCTGCTGGAAAACAGCGACGGCTGGGGCGCGGGCAGCGTCTTCTACGACTACCGGACTTTCGACTGGCGGCAGGCGGATCCCCACCACGGTCCGGTCAGCTTCAGGCGGGCGCTGGCCGAATCGATCACGGTGCCGACAGCCAAAGCGGCTTACTTGGCCGGCGAGAGCCGCATCGCGGAACTGGCGGCGAAGACCGGGCTGGGCGAGCTTGAGACCTGCTCCGGAAACTGCGCCCTCCGCCAGGCCGCGGCCACCGATTTCACGGTCCGCCTGGACCGCTTGGCCAACTTTTACGCGACCTTGGCGGACAACGGCCTGTACCAGGAGCTGGGTTATATCCGCCAGATTACCAATGCCGCCGGCACGACGATTTACGAACGCGACATAGATTCTTACGAAGTGCTCGATCCGCAAACTGCCTATATCGTCAACGACATCCTGGCCGATCCCGATTTCAAACCGGCCGGCCTGCGCGGTCGCTCCAACCTGGCTTTCAAAAGCTCCAATCCCGAGAATGACAAGGAGGGCTTCTTCTTCGCTTACACGCCGGCGGTCGTCCTGGCCGGTTGGGTCGGCAAGCAGGCGGCCGAAGCCGGCGGCGGCTCCGATACGGTGGCGGCCCAGACCCTGCTGGTCAACGACTTCCTGCAAGGTTACGACGGTGACGGCCGGCAATGGCCGCGGCCGGGGGGCTTGCGGACCTTGAACGTCGATCCCCTGTCCGGCAAGCCGGGTTCGGGGCCGGCCGATCTTTTCCCGTCCGGTTACGCGACGGATTCGGAACCGCTGGCGATCCGCGTCGACCGGGTCAGCGGCCAGCTTGCCGGCGCCTGCACGCCGGAATCGGCGCTGATGGAGCTAACCAGCCGCGCCCTGAGGGCCGAGCTGCCGGCCGACGATCCCGCTTACCACGACTGGCTGCGCCCGGTTTGGGTCAATCTGGGCAGCCGGCTGGACGGCTCTGTCCCCAGCCAAATCGACAGCCTGCACGCCTGCGACGACCGGCCGCCTAGCTTGTCGGTCGACAAAAGCGGCAATTGCCAACGCAACTGCCGCCTGACGGTCAAGGCGACGGCCGGCACCCACGGCTTGCAAGCCATCATCATCAAAGCCAACCGGGAGGGCGTCCAAGACGTGAGGCGGCCCATCAGCGGCCGCGAGGCGGAAGTCAGCTATACCTACTCCAATCAGGAAAGCGACGCCCGCAACCTCAGGATCGAGGTCGTCGACGAAGCCCTTTATTCCGACTCGCTGACCATCGACCTCTGAGGGAAGCTTTGGCTTTTTATTGCGCTTAAAGTAAAATTAGGGGGTCAAACAAGTCGGCGCCGGACGGGTCGCCGCAGAGGCAAACTTTAGCATGTCAGCAAGCAAGCAACCGGGCAAGAAACGCCCGCCCGCAAAGAAGAAAAAGAAGGCTGCCAAGAAGCCGGACCGCCAGCTTTCCGACAAAATCTTAGCTTCCAATTATTTTTCCGACCGGCAGAAGCAGAACCGCAAACTGAACCGGCGCGGGCTTAAGATCAAGCCCCGGCGCGGCGGCGGCTTCGGCTGGCGGCTGCGCCAGTTCTTCACCGGCTTCAAACAGCGCCGGGCCGTCCGGCGGGACCAGAAGATCAGAAAGCAGGCCGACTACCTCTCCAGCCTGCCCGAAACCCGTTTCCGCCGGCTGCTGCACAACCTCCACCCCCTCAAGATCCTGCGTTTCATCTTCAGCGTCAGGGGCTTGATCTTGGGTGTGAAAATCGCCGTCGTCATGGCGGTCCTTGGCACTGCCGGCCTGACCGTTCTCTACCTCTACTACCGCCGCGACGTGCCGACTTCGATCGCCAACCTGCAATCCTGCGTCGAAGGGCAGACGACCAAGTATTACGACCGCACGGGCGAGACCCTGCTGTGGGCCTCGAAAAGCGATTTCGACTGCCAGCCGGTCCAGCTGGAAGAAGTCAGCCACCATCTCATTAACGCCCTGATTACGACCGAGGACCGGGATTTCTACGACCACGGCGGCTTCGAGGTCGAAGCCATCCTGCGGGCGACCTGGAACAACCTGCGCAACGAAAGGACCCAGGGCGGGTCGACCATTACCCAGCAGTACATCAAGAACGCCATCCTCCAAGATCACAGCCGGACCTTCGAGCGCAAGATCCGCGAAATCATCCTGGCCATCGAGCTGGAGCGGACCTTTGAAAAAGATGAGATCCTGACCGCTTACCTGAACACGATATCGTTCGGCTCGATCTACAGCGGCATCGAGGCGGCTTCGCAGGGGTATTTCGGCAAGCCGGCCAAAGATTTGAGTCTGGACGAGGCGGCCCTGCTGATCGCCGCCCTGCCCGCCCCCAGCATTTACTGGAACGATTCAGAAACCCACGTCAACCGCCAGCACTGGGTGCTGGGGCAGATGAGGAACGCCGGCCAGATTAGTGAAGAGGAATATGCGGCGGCGATCGAGACCGACACCTTGGCCAAGGTCAAAACCTCTTCCGAACAATACGAGGGCATCCAAGCGCCCCACTTCATTTTGGAAGCCGAGCGGCGGCTGACGGCCGAGCTCTGCGCCATCGAGCAAAGCGAAGATCCGGAAGCGAACTGCGACAGCATCCGCCTGCGCGGCTACAAGGTGATCACGACGCTTGACGTCAGGACTCAGGCCTTGGCGGAGCGCTCCGTTGAGGAGGTCATCCCGACAATCGCCCCTTTGGATTTCGACAATGCCGCCGCCGTGGCCGTTGACGTGGAAAGCGGCAAGGTACTGGCTCTGGTCGGCAGCCGCGACTTCGCTTACGAGGGCTTCGGGCAGAACAACACGATCGCCCAGCTGCGGGATCCGGGCTCGGCCTTTAAGATCTTCGATTACGGCGCCTTGATCGAGAACAGCTCCGACTGGGGTCCTGGCAGCGTTTTCTATGATTACGAGACCGTTTTCGACAACCGCGACTGGGTGGCCGTCAATTTCGACGAGCGGCATGCCGGACCAATCACGATGCGGCGGGCTCTGGGGCGCTCGCTGAACGTGCCGGCCGTCAAGGCCATGTACGTGGCCGGCATGGAAGAGGTCCATAATTTCGCCTACCGGACCGGCATCGAAACGCCCTTCCCCTGCCACGGTGGCTGCGGCGTCGCCAGCGCCATCGGCGCCGGCAGCGAAATCAGGCTAGACGAACTGTCCAACGCTTACGCCACCTTCAGCCGTGGCGGTGTCCATCTGCCGCTGACCTACGTCGACCAGGTTTATGACTCCGAAGGCCGCCTGCTGCGCCAGTGGCGGCAGCGGCCCGAACGGGTCTTCAGGAACGAAACGGCTTATTTGGTCAACCACATGCTGGCGGACGAGGCGGCCCGCTACACGACGGCTTTCAACCTCGACTCTGGCAGCGACATCACGATGGCCGTCAAGACGGGTACCGACGACCAATACGTCAACAACTGGATCGTCGGTTATACCAAGAGCGTCGTTTTTAGCACCTGGATGGGTTACCACGACGAAGCCAAGCTGCACGAGGACAACCGCCTGCAGACGGTCGCGCCCAAGGCGCTGATGCTCAAGCCTTTCATGGAAGATTACCACAAGAACATCCCCTTGGAGAAAAAGAACCACTGGAGCCGGCCGGCCGGCATCCAGGAGATCGAGATAGACCTGGTGACGGGTTATCAAACCACGGACGAGAGCCGCGACGACGAACGCCGGCCGAGCCGGGTCGACCTCTTCCCGTCCTGGTACGTGCCGCAGATCGCGCCCGAGGCGGAACGCGAGGTCACGATCGACGTCGTAACCGGCCGCCTGGCCAGCGACTGCACCCCGGAACGGGCGCTGCGGCGGGGCATGGGCACCAGGATCAAGTCTGAAATCGAGCCCGACGACCCGTTTTATAGCAACTGGCAAACGCCGATTTTCAACGGTTTGTTGGAAAATCTGCAGATTATCGGCTATACCGGCGCTGAGGACGATTTGCACGACTGTGGCGACGAACCGCCGCGGATCATGATCGTCAGCCAGCCGGAGAGGTGCGCCGATATCTGCCCGATAGAAATCGAAGCCGCCGCCGGTACGTTCGACCTCCGCCAGATCAATATCATTCACAACAACCAAGTCGTCACCGACGGGGCGATTGAAACGGAAGGGCGGTCGCAACGGCTGACCTACAACTGGCGGCCGCTGGCGGTTAGCTCGCCCGCCGAAGTCCGCGGCGCCCTGACTTTCGAAGTTGTCGACGAAGCCCTTTACGACGCTAGGGTCAATGTCTTTCTCGACATCGACGGCTTCCCCGACCCCGTCCTCCCGCTCGCGGATGATATCCGCTTGACCGCCCTGAGCGTCAACCGGAAAGACCGGACGCTGGCCATCGGCTGGAACCGGTTGGAATACGGTCTGGAAATTTGGTTCGGGGGCGCCTGCGAAGAGCAGCCGGCCGTCTATCCGGGCGGGGACGCGGCCGCCATCCTGATTGATACCGCCAACTTTCCCGAAGGCTTATGCGAAGCCTATATCATTGACTCAAACGGCCGCCAATCCAACCGCCTGCAGTTCCAGCTCGGCGAGGAGCCGACAATAACGCCGTTCTGACGGCCGGTTGCCTATTCGGCCGCTTCAGCTTGGCTGACGACGTAACCGCCGTAGTCGGATCGCCGGGTGTCGTCATTGGCGTTGACGACCGTGATTTCAAAACAGTAAAGGTTGCCGACGCTGTCGGCGTTCAAGCCGGCCTGGGAACCCAAGCCCGTATCCAGATAGCTGGCTCCGCCTTCCAAGCCGTCGGCCCGGGCACATTCCTGAGCCAAGGCTTCGGTGTTGTTCGAACTGATGCCGTATTGGGTGGCGACGCTGAACCAGCTCCAGCTGACCCGCTCGTCTTCCTCCAGATCGTCATAATTGCCGCCGGCCGTCGCCGTCAGCTGCCCCTCGGCCGCGCTGATGCTGACATTGGAATTGACGGTCGCCGCCCTAACGCCCAAGAAAGCGGTCGCGAACACCAAACCGACGAAACTGAGCACGATAGCGACGCCGACGCGCCCGAGCGGCCTGCCTTTCGATTCCGTTGGCCTTTCCATTTCGTGCTTGGTTGCCAATACGTTCATCTCCGCGCCCTTTCGTTTTCGTAAATTTGTGTTTTTATCTTTATGTGACAGATGATTTTATTGCCCTTATGTTAATACTATAAGGTGTCAGTTGTCAAGAAATTGTACAAAATTACAAAACCCCGCCGAGGTTTCCGGGCGGGGTTTGCAGGCTCCGGGTTCCGGCAGGCTTATTCGACGACGTGCTTGATTTCAACCTGTTTGTCGGCATTGAGGCAGACCTCGACGACGTCGCCCTTGCCCACCTCACCGGACAGCAGGCCGGCGGCGATTTTGTCCTCCACCTCCTCCTGGATCAGCCGGCGCAGGGGCCTGACGCCGTTTTTCTGGTCATAGCCGTTCTGGGCCAGCCAGCGTTTGACCTTGCGGCCGACGACCAGGCCCATTTTCTGCTCGGCCAGCCGCTCCCGCAGCTCTTCCAGCTGCACCGTGACTATCCTGGTCACCTCTTTCAGCGACAGGGTCCTGAAAACCAGGATTTTGTCCAGCCGGTTGACCAGCTCGGGTTTCATGAACTGCTTCAGCTCGTTTTTGACCTTGACTTCGTTTTTGGCCTGCAGGTCGTCAAGCTGCTCCGCTTCGGCTGAGGCGGCAATCTCAAAGCCCAGGTTCGTCTGCTTCTGCAAAGCGGCCGCGCCCAGGTTGGAAGTCAGGATGATAATCGTGTTGGAGAAATTGACCTTCCGGCCTTTGGCGTCCGTCAGGCAGCCGTCCTCAAGGATCTGCAGCAAGATGTTGAAGACCTCGCTGTGGGCCTTCTCGATTTCGTCGAACAGCACCAGGCTGTAGGGCTGGCGGCGGATCTTTTCGGTCAACTGGCCGGGCTGGTCGAAGCCGACATAGCCGGGCGGCGCCCCGATCAGCCGCGCCACGGTGTGGCGTTCGGCGAATTCGCTCATGTCGATCTTGAGCAAGCTTTCTTCGCGGCCGTAAAATTCGCTGGCCAAAACGCGGGCCAGCTCGGTCTTGCCCACTCCGGTCGGACCTAGGAATAGGAAGCTGCCGATCGGCCGCTTGGGGCTGCTGATGCCGCTGCGGCTGCGCCGGATCGCCTGGGCAACGGCTTTGACGGCTTCTTCTTGGCCGATAATCCGTTTCTGCAGGCGCTGTTCCAGCTTCAGCAAAAACTGGGCCTCCGTCTTGATGACCTGCTGGACCGGGATGCCGGTCCAGACCGAGACCACCTGGGCCAAATGCTCGACTTCCAGCTGCGGCCGGACCGTGGTCACGCTCCGGCCTTGTTCGTCTTCGTCCTCCAGGCTCAAGGTCTCGATTTCCTTCTTCAGCCCCGCCGCCTGCTCATAATCTTCGGCCGCGCCCGCGATCCGCATCTTCAGGCGCAAGTTCCGGACCTTGCTCTCTTTCAAGCGCTCCGCCGGGTCGTTCCTGTTTTGCGAGACCCTGAGGTGCGCCGCCGCTTCGTCCAGCAAATCGATCGCCTTATCGGGCAGGTAGCGGTCGCTGATGTAGCGGTGCGACAAGCTGACGGCTTTGTCTAAAATCTCGTCGCTGATCTCAACTTGGTGGTGGTCGGCGTAGCGCTGGCGCAGCCCGCGCAAGATAGCCCTGGTTTCGGCCAGGGTGGTTTCGGGCACGATAATCGGTTGGAAGCGGCGTTCCAGGGCGGCGTCTTTTTCAATGTGCTTGGTGTATTCGGCCGTCGTCGTCGCCCCGATGACCTGGATGCTGCCGCGTGCCAGGGCCGGCTTGAGGATGTTGCCGGCGTCGATCGCGCCCTCGGCCGCGCCGGCGCCGACCAGGAGATGCATCTCGTCTATGAAGAGGATGATGTTCTTGGATTTCTGTAGCTCGTCCATGACGTGCTTGAGGCGTTCTTCGAACTCGCCCCGGTATTTGGTGCCGGCGATCATGCTGCCCAGGTTCAAGCTGACGATCCGCTTGTCCAGCAAAGAGGCCGGCACGTCTTCGTCGATGATTTTCTGAGCCAGCCCCTCGATGATGGCCGTCTTGCCCACGCCCGGCTCGCCGATCAAGACGGGATTGTTCTTGGTCCGCCGGTTCAGAATCGTCACCGTCCGCTGGATCTGAGCTTGGCGGCCGATGACCGGATCCAGCTTGCTCTTCCGAGCCAGCGCCGTGAAGTCGACGCTGAAAAGATCAAGGACGGAACTGGAGCGCTTGGAGGTCCGCCCGGTCGCGCTGAACGGGTCGGAGCGGCGGTTGAACTGGCGGTCGGCCAGCATGCTCTGCTTGCTGAGCATATTCTCCAGCACCGATATCAGGCGGTTGACATCGATGTTCATGTTCAGCAGCAAATTGGTCGCCTGGGTCTGGCTTTGCGAGAGGATACTTAAGATGATGTGCTCGGTACCGCAGACCTCTTGGTTGTATTCCTGGGCGAAGCCCAGGCTCATCCGCAAAGTCACCTTGGCCGCTTCGCTCAGCTGCTTGCGCTGCTCGCCCAAATCGCTGAGCAGCCGCGGTCTCTGTCCCGGGTTCAGGGACAGCTTGGCCCGGTCGAAGGTCACGCCGGCCTCTCCGAGCAACTTGGCCCCGACCGATTCTTTCTGCTTCAGGATGCCGAGCAGCAGGTGTTCGGTACCCAGGTATTTGGCACCCAGCTCATCCGCCAGCTTGGCGGCGGACGTCACGCTGGCGTACGCGTTTTCGGTGAATCTTTCCGGTATCTCAAAAAAATCCTTGTTCATTTGCCTTGCGGTTTCGCCTAAAGAGGCTTGTGCTTGAATTATACGTTTTTAACGGCCCCTTTTCAAAGGCCAGTATAGCATATTGGCACTCTATGTCAATGAGTGCCAGAAATTATCAGCGCCAAGCCGTCCCGGTTGCGGCCGACAGATGCGAAACGACCTATTCCGCCGGGGCTTCTTCTTCGGACTGCGTTTCTTCAACCGCCTTCAGCAGGCTTTCTTCCAGCTGTTCTTTGCGTTGTAATTTGTGACCCGTCACTTTGGGCGCGACGGCCGCATCGTCGACGATGTCAATGTCGTAGCCGGTCAGTTTGCCGGCCAGACGGACATTCTGCCCGGCCCGCCCGATCGCCACGCTGAGCTGATCTTTGGGCACGATCACCTTGGCTTGGCCGGCCGTCTCTTCTGTCGCCTCAACAGCGATGGTGACGCTGATAATATCGTTTGAACTCAAGGCGCTGGCGATGTATTTCTGCGGATCATCATCCCAGGTGATGATATCAATCTTCTCCGCCTCGCCGACTTCGTTGTTGACTGCTTGCACCCTGGTGCCGCGGCCGCCGATCAAGGTGCCGACCGGATCGACGTTGGGCACGCTGCTGGTCACGGCCACCTTGGAGCGCACGCCCGGCTCGCGGGCGATGTCCTTGATGACCACTGCCCCGCTCTCCATCTCGGGGACTTCTTTTTCAAAAAGCAGCCGCAAAAAATCGGTGTTGCCGCGGTTGAGGATCAGCTGCGGCTCCCGCCCTTCGCGGTCGATTTCCTTCAACAGCACGCGGACCCGCTCGCCGACGCGGTAATCCTCGCCGGGAATCTGCTCGCTGGCCGGCATGATGCCGCGCACCCGGCCGATTTCGCAACGCACCAGCTTGGGATCGACCCTGGTGATGGTCGCCGACATGATGGTGCCGATCTTGTTCTCGTACTCGGCCAAGATGATCTCTTTTTCCGTCTCGCGCAACCGCTGCAGGATGACCTGCTTGGCCGTCTGGGCCGCCACCCGGCCCAAGTTGGTGATATTGTGGTGTTCTTCTACGGTCTGGCCGACCTCGGCGTCGGCCCGCTTCTCCTTGGCATCGGCCAAGCTGATCTGGATGGCCGGATCCTCGACCTCCTCGACCACGTCGTAGATGACGTAGATGTCGACCGACCCGTGGCGCAGGTTAAGGGTCGCCCGGACGTTCTGATCCCGCTCGCCGTGGTCCCGCCGCCAGGCGGCCGCCAAAGCCTGCTCAATGATGCCGTGTATCAGGTCCTCGCCGATATTCTTTTCCTCAGCCAACGATTTAAGAACGATAATCAATTCCTTAATGTCTATTTCCATGCCTGTAACTCCTTATATTTAATTCATCGGTACCCCGAGTCAGCCCTCCGACCGCTCCAACCCATCCTTGCCTAACCCTAAAGAGAAGTTGAATGACCAGCTTGATAACAAGCTAGTATCAAAGTACGACCCCAGTCTAGCAAAAGCCAAGCTAGAAAACAACCTGCCGGTTTATAATCAGGGAGGCGGCCTCAATTACGGCCGGAAGCGTCATTACCGCAAATGAATAGTCAGA
Organism: Candidatus Saccharimonadota bacterium; assembly: GCA_009839685.1. GTDB lineage: Bacteria > Patescibacteriota > Saccharimonadia > Saccharimonadales > VXPC01 > VXPC01. The sequence continues at coordinate 16,727 of VXPC01000004.1, forward strand.
GTTTCAAGTTACTTCTCTGGATAATGAAACTGCAGTGGCAAACGTCGCGCGCGTACATTATCTGGAGCGTCTGCAAAGATATTTTTCTAGGCCTCCAGCCCCTGGCCTTCTCCTATATATTCGCTTTGATTGTCGCCGACGTCGGTCGCATCGCCTTGCAAAGCGCCGATATCGCCGCGACCGGTATCTACACCAACCTGCTCTTGATCTTGGCGTTGCTGTTGGTCCGGGAAGCCGTGGACGCCTTCGATTATCCCGTCAGATCACGCTTCAGCATGAAGCTGGAAGCCGAAGCGACCGATGTTTTGATAAACCGGATTTATAGGCTAAGCCAAGAGCAGTTTGACGACCAGGTTTTCAGCGCCAAGGTCGAGCGCGCCAGAGAAAGTGTGAAGTTTTTTTACCGGCTGCCGAGGACTATTTCCCGGGCTCTGTCCGCCTTAATCGGCATGGTTGGCATTTTGGTAGCGGTCATCATTTACTCGCCTTGGCTCGGCCTGCTGGCCTTGGGGCTGCTGGTACCGGCCACCTTGCTGCACATCAAAGCCAACCATATCTTTGAACGGTCCTACGAGAAGACGGCCGCCGATTACCGCGTCGCCAGGCACCTGAGCTGGAAAATGTTCGAGCCGCGGGAAATGGCCGAGGTGCGGCTGATGAACTCCTTTAAGAGGATAGCAAGTATCTGGCGTTCGCGCATGACGGACATCACTAACAGAAGGTGGTCGGACGAGAAAAAGATGGCCGGGCTTTACGCCGCCGCCGGAATCGTACAGCCGGCCATCGTCGTTGCCGCCACGGTCCATTACGTCGGTCTGGTCGCCCGCGGCGCCCTGAGTCTGGAAAGTTTTATCTTTCTGCGCGATATTTTGGACAGATTCAGCCGCAACATCCGCGTTATGGTAGGAGAACTGGCCGATCTTCACAGTTCCCATCTCGATCTGCAGAAATTCAACGAAATAAGCAATGCGCAGCCGGCGATTCCGAACGGTTCGGTAACGATCAAGCCTCCCCTGACCCTCAGCTTAAGCGATGTTAATTTCAGTTACGCGACAGACGGGCAATTCGCTCTGCGCGACATCAACTTGACGATCCGCCCCGGTGAAAAACTGGCCATAGTCGGCCGAAACGGCTCCGGCAAAACGACTTTGCTCAAACTGATTCTGCGCCAATACCTACCTTCCAAAGGCCGGATTACCGTCAACGGAACAGGCACCGGTGATCTGGAGGCTGCCGGCTATTACAACCTCGTCGGCAATCTCAGCCAGGAATTCATGCTTTTCGATTACCTCAGCATAAGAGACAACCTGACGGCCGGCTTAGAATACGAGCCTTCGGACGAAAAAATATATTCGGCGGCGCGGCTGGCTAAAGCCGAAGAAATTATCAAATCGCTTCCTGAGCAGCTGGACACCCGCATGTCGCCTTCTTTCTATGACGGCTCGTCGTTTTCGGGCGGCGAGAGGCAGCGTCTGGCAATCGCTAGGACGCTGCTGCGCGACAGCAATCTGATTATCCTCGACGAACCGACATCGTCCATCGACGCCAAAGCGGAATATGAGATTTTCAACAATATCTACGAAGCTTGTACGGACAAAACGGTTCTGATAGTCAGCCACCGCTTCAGCACGGTGCGCCAAGCGGACAAGATCGTTGTCTTGAAAGAAGGCAGGATTTCGGAAACCGGCTCGCATGAAGAACTGCTGGCAAATAACGGCCTGTATAAGGAAATGTTCGAGCTTCAGGCCACCGGCTACAGCTAAAACGCCGCCTTGCAAAAATAACAAAAGGGACGACAACTGTTGACAGCCACCTGCGCTTTTACAATCGGCGGCTCTTAAGGTAAGATTTGTCCGATGAGCAAAACGACCCTGGACTTGCCTGATTATGTCAAGCTGAACGACCGCATTCGGCCTCAAGACGATTTCTACGCCTACGCCTGCCACCAATGGTGCCAAGATAATCCGATGCCGGCCACCCACAGCAGGTGGGGGTTGTTCACTACCCTCAGGAACCGGGTCGAAGATCAGGTCGAAGCCATCCTCAATGAGTGGCTGAAAGCAGCACCCGACACTCTGGAGCCCGAACAGCGCCAAGCGGTCGCTTATTACCAAGCCTTGATTGGTAAAGATAGCTGTCAGGATGCCAGTCTGGCGACCCTGAGGGGCAGGATTGACATGGTTACGGGCGCCAAACTGGACAAAGCCGGTCTAGCCGCTCTCCTGGCTCAAACTAGGGACTGGGGATTAGACGCCTTCTTTGACACTTACGCCGAACTCGACAGCAAGAATAACAAACGCTACTGCCTGACAATTGACGCCGCCAATTTGGACTTGCCGAACCGAGATTATTATCTGAGCCGGCAAGCCAGGATGAAAAAAATCCGCCAAGCCTACCTGGATTTCCTCAGACGGCTGTCAGCGGAATTGGCGGAGCTGGGGCTGAAGCTGCCGCTGCCGGCAGAAAGCGTCTTGGAGATCGAGACTTTTCTGGCCGGTGTCAGCTGGCCGCTGCACAAGGAACGCGATCTGGAAAAAACCTATAACCTCTACAATTGGTCTGAATTGGTCGGCAAATTTGATTTCGACTGGCCGGCGTACTGCGAAGCGGTCGGTATTAAGTCCGGTTGCGACGTCATCGTCACCCAGCCGGACTGTTTGGAAAAAACGCTGGCCTACCTCACCGAACTGCCGGCCGAACGGTTGCGCGGCTACCTGATCCATAAGCTGGTTTTAGGTTTTGCTGGCGTCATCAACGAAAGGCTGGCCGAGTTATGTTTCGACTTTTTCGGGCGGATCCTGTCCGGCACCGAGGAGATGAAGCCGCCAGCAAAGAGGACGGCCGACAGTACTAACCAGGCTTTTTGCGACACCTTGGGCCGGGCCTACGTCAGCCGCCATTTCCAAGCCGGTCACAAACAGCAGGTAGAAGATATGGCCGGCCAAGTCGCAGCCGCTTTCAGGAAGCGGCTGGGCGAGAACGCCTGGATGTCGGCGCCGTCGCGCCTCTACGCCCAAGAAAAACTAGACGAGATCATTATCAATGCCGGTTACAGCGACTTCTGGAGCGATTATTCGGAACTGAAAATGACAGCTGGCAACCCTCTTGCCAATGCCTTACAGATCGTGGCCTACAACGTCCGCAAGAATCTGGACCTGCTTGGCAACCGGCCCGACCGCCGCCGCTTCGGCAGCATTGTAGAAAACGTCCAAACGGTCAACGCCTGGACCAATCCGATTCTGCTCAACACCAATTACCCGGCGGCTTTCTTACAACCCCCCTTCTTCGACCGCAAAGCCAGCCGGGCTTACAACCTGGGCGCTTTGGGCAGCGTGATCGGGCACGAGTTGACGCACAATTTTGATGACCAAGGGTCGCGCTACGACCGTGACGGGCACTTGTCGCCTTGGCTGAACCGGGAGGAACGCCGGGCCTTCAAGAAAGCCGCTGACAAACTGGTTAAGTTAGCCGACCAGCACCACCCCGTGCCGGACGTCCGTATGAAAGGCAAACAGACCATTGGCGAACTGATCGCCGATCTCGGTGGCCTAGAAATAGTGCTGGATGTCGTCAAAGAAGTTTTCAGGGATGACAAAGAGGAAAGACAGCGAGCCTTAAGAGAAGTCTTTATCGCTTACGGGTTTCGTTGGGCCGCCAACGAAACGAACGAGACTAAGGTGATGCTGGCCAAAGCCGGCGTCCACCCTGACAACCCTTTCAGGGTCAACGGCATCGTCCGCCACTGCGACGACTTCTACGAAGTGTTTGACGTCCAAGAAGGCGACAACCTCTACCTCAAGCCTGAAGACCGGGTTCGGATTTGGTGAGCAGCTCCCGGATCGGCCTGTAGCCGCGCCGGTGCAGCCCGCACGGCCCGTGCGCCGCCAAAGATTCCCGATGCGCCTTGGTACCGTAGCCTTTGTGGAACTCAAAGCCGTATTGCGGCCAACGCCGGCCGAAGCCGGCCATTTGCCGGTCGCGGTTGACCTTGGCTAGGATAGAGGCGGCCATCACGGCCTGATGCTTGCGATCAGCTTTGACGACAGCCCGGCTGCCGGGGTAAAACCCGGCTAAATAATTGATTGAACCGTCGACTATTATTTCCTCCCCCGCTGCCGGCTGCAGCCGCTCAACGGCCCGTTTCATGGCTGCTCTCTGAGCCCAACTGAGACCGCGCATGTTAATTTCCTCAACGCTGGCTTCTCCCAGAGCGTAATCTTCGCCGGCCGCCAGCAACTCCGCCAACCTCTCCCTGCTGCTAGGACTCAACAGTTTGGAGTCGCCCAAGCCTCGCCCGACCCAATCGGACCGCAACCTGACGGCGGCCGCCAAAAGCGGCCCGGCCCAAGACCCTCTGCCAGCTTCATCAACCCCTATCATCGCTTACTGAAGACAAGTATAGCAGGTGGGCGATGGTCGTGCTTAGGCGGACTCGTTTTTATCAGTGTCGGCGTCAGGCTTCTGCTCCGTCTCGGATTCGTCTTCCGCGCCCTCTTCTTCGCCCTTGGCTTCTTCGGCTGGCTCGCCGCCGGCCGTTTCATCATCGTCGTCACCGGCCTCTTCTTCCTCGCTCCTAACCGGAGTCTCGGCTGCGGCTTCATCCTCCGCCGGCGTTTCGTCCGCAATCTCCTTCTCCTCTTCCTCAGCTACGGCCCCCGTTTCAGCCGGGGTGTCCTTGGCAGCCTCAAACGGGGTTTGGGACGAACTGAACCGATTGACTTCTTCCTTGTCGAAATCAACGCCCTTCAGACGGGCCGCCTTGCCGACGCGGTCGCGCATGTAGCTTAGGTAATTGCGCCGGACCTTGGCCCGCTTGACGACTTCCACCTTGGCTACGTTCGGCGAGTGCAGCAGGAAACTCTTCTCCACCCCGACACCGAAAGTCAGTTTGCGGACTGTTATTCTGGCCGTCAGGGAATTGAGCCGGTCGGTGCGGATGATCAGGCCCTCGAAGACCTGCAGGCGCTCCTTGCTGGCCTCCTTGATCCGCTGGGTCACCCTGACCGTGTCGCCGCTGCGAACCTTGACTATGTCAGCCTTCTTGTAATCGTTTTGCAAATCAAGTATTAAACCGTGCATGTCTCGTTTCTTTTCTTTATGACTTCCCAAGTCTACCAGATATCAAGGCTCAGGCAAGTCTTACCGACACAAACCGCCAAAACACCCGGAATTTAACCAGCTGTCTTACGCGTCACTTCCAGGTTTGAATACCTTCGATAGCGTAAGCCGGGGTACATAACACGTACCGTTGTTCGTCCGACTCTTGTTCTTCTTCTGCCTCTCCTTCCGGGACTTCGCGCTCTTCCCCGAACGAGGCCATGGTTTCCAGGATGAAAAACCGGGAAAAGACCAAGCACAGAGCTCTGACATAACAGTCGGCGACGGCCAGCCGGCCTATCTTCACGACACCGTATGTCAGCAATTCCCCGGAAAAAATCAAACCCCTGTTAAAGTCGACAATATCAACCTCTTCATTCTGGTTAAAGTTCAGCGGTATAAAGAAGGAGTGGCTGGCCTTGATGGCGTAAGAGCTGTAGCTGAAGCCCATAATCTCGCTGATAAGATCCAGCTCGGCCAAAGTCCGCTGTTCCACTTCGGTGCTGACCAGGTCGGGATTGCCCAAAATGACGCCGGCCCGCGTCCTGGCCAGTTCAGCCGGATCGGCAGCGTCGATGACCTGCAGTCTTTCCATAGGGAAATTATACAACAGTCCGCAAACGTCTATCAGCCCGGCCCCGCCGCGCCTTCCTGCCGCACAACGGCCCGAATGAACGGTTGCGTCCCGTTCGAATTAAGATTGGCGGAGCTTGACTCTGGGGAGGGTGTACGGCGGTTCGATTTCCCCCCGACCCCCAGACCGGCGGGAATAAACCCAACCCCATTTAAAACAGTGACTAAAAAACCTAAACCAGCCCACGC